>JACAEI010000039.1 GCA_013388905.1 Candidatus Bathyarchaeota archaeon
CTCGTTTGTGTAATACTAGATGACGCTTTCATGCGAGAAGGTGAACCTCAACATGTGGCTGAAGTCCTTTCCAAGCCACCTTTGAATGTTCCCACAAAAGTGGTCAATGTCGGAGAACGTTTTCTACAAGCCATGAAAGGTTTACGTGATGCTGAAGAGAAACGTAAAATGTTCCGCGAAACCTTTTACCGTGTTTTAGGCGAGACAGCTAAAAAAGAAGGCTGCAATGTTCTTGTGCAAGGCACGATTCGCGCGGATGTCATGGAAACTGTGGGCGGCGTAAAAACGCAGCACAATGTTTTGGAGCAGATGGGCATAAATCCTATGGAACAATACGGCTTCAAGATTGTTGAGCCTCTTGTAACCTTATTTAAAGAGCAAGTTAGAACAGTGGCAAGATACCTAAAATTGCCAAGCGAGCTTTCAGAACGGCAACCCTTTCCGGGACCCGGCTTATCAGTGCGCGTTGTAGGAGAAATTCGCCATGATAAGCTAGAAACATTGAAAAAGGCTACAACAATTGCAGAACGCGAACTAGCACAGTATAAGCCTAGCCAATATTTCGCGGTTATTATTGACAATGAGGAAATTGATGAACCGTCTGTGATGCTTCATATAAAGGAGAACGTAGCGCGCCTTCTTAACATTCCCTCAAGGAACGTCCACGTAAAAATTTTCAGAGATAAAGCCACAGGGGTTGAAAGTGGAAAAAGGCGATATGGAGAAATAGTCGGCATAAAGGTTCAAACCATGAATGGCAAGATTCACCAAACAACTATTCAGAACCTAGTTGCGATTCAGGCAAGAATAATTGCCGAAAAACCAGCTATTGCACGAGTCTTCTATGCGGTTAGGGATTTGGAAGAGAAAAAATCTTACGTTTTAGGCATACGATCTGTGCAAACAAAAGACTTCTTAACAGCGCAAGTTTCAGAAATATCTTGGGCAACATTGAATAAAATAGGAGAAGAAACGCTTAATGTTTGTCCAGATGTGTCAACAGTCTACTATGATGTTACCCCAAAGCCACCAGCAACTATCGAAATGGAATAGCACTCGAGAGGAAAGGTAATAAAGTCTCACGAATTTACGTTAATGATGAACCATGTTTCGCGTTAGAGTAAACAAAATCGAATCTATCCGAGATTTGGACGGTAACCTTGGCAAACGCATAGAACTAGTCGAAGAGCGCCAGATTCCACGTTTTGTGGTTAAGCCTCAGACAGAGGAAGCCAAAGTGGTGCAAGACGTTTTTCAAGCTCTACAACAGCAGTTGCCCATTTTTCCAGCAAGAACAGAATTTTCAATTCCAAAAATAATCTTGTTCCTGACTGAGCAAGAATATGAGAGTTTAAGCATAGAATTTGACGTAAACCAAATTTACGAAATAACGCTTGAGAACCAGTCCATCAAGTTTAGGAAAACCGCATAATCCTTTTCCTCATATATTTTAGCGCCGAATATCTCGGGTGAAAAGACAGCACAAACATCATACTTCTTAAAGCCGAATAAACCTCTTCTACAGAAGTATCTTCGCCCTTATCACAATAAATCGGAACCGGATCTTCCTCACCATTCTTATAATAAACATAAATAGACACAACCTCCTCTTCACAAGTAACAACCTCAAAATTCAACCTCAACAATTTTGCAATCTTCTCCACTGCCCCACTCACAGAACTAAACCTTTTCTCGCAAGAGATAAGATCCGAAGCATAAACCAACAGTTTTCCATTAGAATTCTCCAGCATACACGTCACCTGAAAAATCATCACAGCCTAAAACATTTTTAAAACAAATGCTGAAGCGACAAATCCAAACAGTGGAGAGAGATAAGTTAAAGTGAAAGCCAATAAAAACTAAACTTTCATAGGAACTGAAGTAAAATCCTGTATAAGTGGTGAATCCGTTTATGATGGTTAGAGCCCGCGTACTCATAAGTGGCAGAGTGCAAGGTGTCTTCTTCCGGTCAGAGATGAGCTACGAAGCAGAAACGCGAGGCGTAAAAGGCTGGGTTTGCAATCTGCCAGATGGCAAAGTTGAAGCTGTCTTTGAAGGTGAAGAAAAAAGCGTAAAAGAACTCTTAGAATTCTGTCGACATGGACCGCCTGGAGCTAAAGTAATAAAAGTAGATGTCACATGGGAGAATTATGCTGGCGAATTCAGAAGCTTTGAAATAAGATATGGATATAGCTCCTAATTCTACTAAAGTCCAAGTTTTGGTTCAATGTATATGTAAGAGAGGAGCAGTCTCCTCAGGGAGCTAGAGTCAAATCAGAGATGTTTACGCCTTTTTTCTGGGCACTCTAAAGTGTGATGCTTTTCCTGCGCTTACGTATTCGCCGCCTATTCCACGCACGGCGGAGGCTATTTTGGCAAAGTTTTCTGAACCCAAAAACTGTCGGGGCCTAATTATTATATACTCTTCTTTTTCTTCAAAATTTAGAAGGCTTTCTAAATCTTCTGGAAGTGCCATCTTAATGTCTTCAACCGTCTGTAATCTCTCTCCAGGTCTAGGTATAGTTGGCACTGGTGCCGGAGACGGCGTAACTGGTGGCTGAGGAAACTGCGAAACAGCCAAAGATTTCAATGATATGGAAACCTGCCGCAAGTCTTCGGCGACACGATTCAAAACTACTAGCAACTCGTCAATTCTCTGCACGAGTCTCTCAAGATTCTTCTTCTCTTCAGTCATACGTCTTCTTCCTTCCAAATCCTTAATACTTTACGCACTTATTAAATTCTTTGTGATTATCTTCCCATAAACTGGAAACATAAAAAAAGGAAGTCCTCAGCCGTGATTGAGATTGATGGAAGCCAAAAAAGCGGAAGCGGCACAATCCTCAGATTATCAATAGCCTTGGCCACAATAATAGGACAGCCATTTCACATCTACAACATAAGGCAGAACCGACCGCAACCTGGGCTGCAACCTCAGCACTTGGAAGCAGTTCTAACAGCCGCAAGACTTTGCAACGCCGAGCTGCAAGGAGCAGAACTACACTCACGCGAGCTATGGTTCAAGCCAAGAAAAATTAAGGGAGGAAAAGTTGAAGCAGAAATTGGCACTGCTGGAAGCATTCCAATGCTTCTTATGACCGTTTTGCCCATCTGCATTTTCTCAGAAAACACTGTACAGTTGCACATCTCAAAAGGTGGAACAGATGTTTCAAATTCTCCAACCATAAACTACATAAAACATGTGCTTTTTCCAACACTGAAACACATGGGAATAAATGCTACTCTAACAATTCACAGGTATGGTTATTATCCAAAAGGCATGGGCGAAGTGACAATAAACGTAGAGCCAAGACAATCTATAACGCCTATACGTCTAGAAGATTTTGGCACAATAACATCCATAAGAGGCATGTCAGTCTGTACGTTCCTTGCCGATAGAAGGGTTGCTGATCGCCAAGCAAAAAAGGCAAACGACTATTTAAAAGAAGAAGGCTACATGGCAGACATCCAAATCGTGAATGACAGGTCAAACTCCTTACAGAAAGGCAGTTCACTCGTTTTATGGGCTGAAACAAACACAAACGCAATTTTAGGAGCAGATGCCATCGGCGAACTCGGGAAAACAAGCGAAGCTGTTGGGCAGGAAGCGGCTGAAAAACTTTTTGCAGAAATTTCCGCTAAGCCCACTGTAGATGTGCATTTGGCTGACATGCTAATTCCCTACGTAGCCTTAGCAGGAGGTGAGTCCGCCTATCTAACGCGGACAATTTCAGAACATCTCGAAACAAACATCTGGCTTGCTGAAAAAATGCTAAAAGTAAAATTCAGCATTGCAAAAATTGGTGGACTTTACAGGATTGAAAAAGTTGGCTAGCCATGAAAGCGAAGATTAGAGGAATATACACTACCGCTATAACAAAAGTGCTTCTGGAAAATGGCTTCGACATAATCCACCCATCTCTAACCATAAAGAAGAGATTTGGGCTTTCAGACAATTCGGCAGCGCCAGACCTTGAAATAAAAGACAGATTCGACCTGCAAGGAATAAGAGTTTTCGGAACATTCGACGCAGTCAACACTTTTCAGTCTATTTTGCAACGGGCATTTGATGACGTATTAACACGCAAATGGACTGTTAGCGTTGACGGAATATACAAAGGAAAACCTATCGAATCAGACGAATGCACGGTTTATGTTGACATAGGCAACGACATTATTGGGAGGCTCCCAAAACAAGAATTTGCAACCATAGAAGAGAAGCCATTACTTGTTCAAGTTGAAAGAAAAAGAATAGGTGCAAAACAGCCAATTTTAACCACAAAACTGAAAATCGTTGGAACACACGCTATTCTAGCACAAAACAGCAAAGTGGGCGTCAGCCTAAAAATCCGCGAGATAAACAAACGCACAGAACTTTATGCTTTAGGCAAACAACTTGCACCAGATAAGTGGGGAATCATTTGGCGCGGATCCTCAGCTACACAACCTAAGGAAATATTAGAAAACGAAATAGCACAGCTTGTTGGAAAGGCTGAAATTTTAAACGAGAAAGCCAAAAATGCAAAGACTTCAGCGCTTTTAGTTGGAGGCTCATATTCTATGGATGTCGAGTTTCCATACTTGTCCAAACGAATCTTAGACGGGTTAAGAGCCTCAGTTGCTCCAACTTTGGCTGGACATCATTTTTACAAAAGTTGCGGAGGACACGTTTCTGCAGCGTTGGAAATGGCTGAAAGGCTCTTGGAAGAAGGACAGAATCGCGATAAGGTTGAAAAATTGTTCAGAGAACAAGTCCTTTGCGAGTTTCCAGAAGAAGGTTCACTGGTGGATGTTGAACATGTCAAACTGAGCGGAATCGTTTTCCACCTTGGACATGCAACAATAGAACACGTGGACAACGAACATATTAAGTATAGTAGAATAATTCACAGTGACGGCATCTACGATGGTTTAAACGTTAAAAAGGAAGCAGACGATAGGGCAGAAAGCGAAACAAGGAAAGGCGATTGGTGTATAATAACGAAGTATTTTTCGAAGAATGGCGAGTTGAAAGGAACGTATATAAACGTGAATACTCCCGTAGAGATTTATCCAAACGCCATACGCTATGTAGATTTAGAAGTTGATATCTGCATCTCGGTAGACGGCGCTGTGAAGATTTTAGACATGGAAAAACTTGAAAAAACCTTAGAAAGAGAGTTAGTAAGCAAAAAACTCTTCGAGACGATTAAAGAAAAAGTAAATGAAATTGCACAAGCCCCAACCAATACTGCTTAGAGAGTAGCAAAAATGGCGGATACAGCACGCAAGAAACTCGTTCAGAAATATTACTTGGAAAGGGCAAAAGATTACAATATAGGCAACAGCGAATTAACCCTATTTTATACGTTAATCACAGCAGTAAAAGAATGAAATCTGGGATTCAATGCCCAAAAAGTCCGTATGCATCAAAATTCCGAAAATTAACGGCGAAAAAGCCATAACTCTAGCTAACAAAACGAAGTTACTCAACAAAGAATTGGAAATCAAAAGAAACGAAACGTTTCTATATATTCCGCTCATACATTCGCCATCACAAAACGAATTAACAACACTTAAAGAACAAATTCCAGATTTTACGATTTTAACCAGCAACTTTTCAGAAAAGAGACATACAAAAACATTTGTCGAGTTGCTAGAGAATAAGCTTCCTCCGCATTTATTAGCCAGCTTGCCGCGTGCTTTAGATTTTGTAGGCGACATAGCCATAGTTGAAGTCCCGCCCGAACTCGACACTTACAAAGACGTTATTGGCAATGCAATTTTAAAGACGCATAAAAGCATTCGAACAGTGCTTGCTAAAGCAGGTGCTGTCAGCGGACCTTATCGCCTAAGAGAATTCCATGTAGTAGCTGGAGAACCCAAAACAAAAACAATTCATAAAGAATATGGTTGCCAATACTACGTGGACCTTGCAAAAGCCTACTTTTCTCCACGCCTATCATACGAACATAATAGATTGGCATCTTTAGTCAGAAACGGTGAAATAATCCTAGATTTATTTGCTGGCGTAGGTCCATTTGCAATTTTAATTGCAAAAACTCGTTCAAACGCCAAAGTTTACGCTGTAGATGCGAACCCAGACGCAATCAATTTTCTAAAGAAAAATATCAGACTAAACAAGGTCGGGAACAAGGTATATCCGATTTTGGGTGACGCAAGGCATGTCGTAGACAAAAAGCTTTTTGGAGTTGTAGATCGTGTGATTATGAATTTGCCAGAAAAAGCTCTGGAATTTGTGGATGCTGCATGCAAGGCATTGAAACCAACTGGCGGAATAGTACATTTTTACAGTTTTGTTAGTGCCTCTAACTCGTTCGAAAACATGAAACAAAAATTTGATGACACTGTTGAAAAGTCTGGAAGAAAAGTAGAGCAAATACTCTTCTCCAAACTTGTTCGCGCCACTGCACCATACGAGTGGCAAGCCGTTTTAGACGCTAAAATACTTTAGACTCTCACTGTTAAAGTAATTTTCACTTTCTGTTTCGGGTTCTTCAATTTCTCCACAAGATTCCTTGACAAGTCATAAGCCGCCTTATCTGCTCCAATTGCCAACGTTCGGCTGCAAACATAATCGCTTTTTCTTACAACCATATCCTTAGGATGTGTCAAAATCAATTTTGGTCTTCCCAATGCGTTAACCATTTCCAAAATGCCTCCACCTTCAATTGAGATGGTGATTTTCGCGTTTTTCCTGCATAGAATCTTCTTAAATTTTGGATTTAAATCTGCTAAGGCTTTGTCAGCAGCAACTGCAATGATACAGTCGCCTCGTTTTGACAATTGGGTCTCTTTTGTGATTGCAAGTGTTGTTTTATGAGTGGCTAGGATGTTTTTATGTCCAAAAGCAAGTATGGCTTCAGTTATTTCCATAAACACAGCCTTTTATTCGATGATTTCTATTGAGTCAACTTTTCCGTCGCCATCTAAATCGAATCCCTGTATAACTGTTGCAAATGTGTCTTCGCCATTATACCTCTTCAAGGTTTTCTTCCAAAAGTTTGTCAAGGCTAACACGCACGCTTTAGTGCCCACTGCTTTATTTCCAGCCAAAACTATTACTCGCTTGGTTTTGTCCCAAGGATTCACGATTTTCGCTACTAATCCTACAGCATCTGCAGTATAAACATTTGAAGTTTTTCTGGAGACTAGACCACCAAACAAAAAGCCTTCCTCGGAAGACCTCATATTAAACCTTATTGGCAGATACTCGTTCAATTCCTGTGTAAGCAAGTTTGTTCCTGGTCCACCCACAAGAATTAAGTTGTTTCCCTCTTCTTTTTCAGCTTTCACGTCAACATCAAGCTTTATGGCGAATTCTTCAGGCACTTTAGTGAACTGTCCCAAAAAGAATGTTAAATGCGAAGCGTAATGTCCATCTCTGGCGCTTGTTTTGAATGGCCCGTGAGGCGTTGGACTGCCGACAACGATTTTTCCATCGAAAGCATCGTCCTTTTTTATAAATTCTTTGAAAAAGTTTCTGATTTGCTCACTCACGGCTATAAGCGGAAGCTTATGGATTGGTTTGTATCCTTGTGGAAGTTCTATTCCGAAAGCAGGCGAAACAGTTTTGTAGTATTTCGCTGTTGCTCCCTTCTTTTCTTCTTCTTTAGCGATGGTTATGGCTCCTGCTTTTGCGAGTTTTCTTATGTGGTAATAGACTTTCTGCTCGTGAACTCCCAACTTTTTTGCTATTTCTAATGGATACATTTCTTTCTCGTAGAGCATTGTCAAAATCTTCCAGCTAAGCTTATTCAAAACTGTCTTAAGCTTAGGCGGTTCTTCAACAATCGCTATTTCCTTTACCTTTTGTATTTTGTTTTCTTCCTGAAGCAGTAGTTTCTTTTTCATGGCTTTTCATATGCATAAAATCAAATCCATTATAAAAATTTTTATTATGGTAAACGAACAAACTCTTTGAACTTTGCTCATTTTGATGAAAATCATTTTAACAATTTTTTAGAGTAGAAATTTTTCTCTTAAGAAAGCTTATTACTAACGTGGAAGCTTGAATAAAGCCGCAAAAGTGAAAATGACAATGAGGCTTTAGAATGTGTGGCATCTTCGGTTGCGTTTTAAAAGAAGGAAATGCTGCGCCAGTGATACATGGATCTCTGAAAAGGCTCGAGTATCGCGGCTATGACTCAGTCGGCGAAGTAACTCTTCATAATGGTCAAATTTTCATCAAAAAAGACCAGGGAAAAATAGACGAGGTTCATAAACTTCATAATTTAGATGATTTGCCTGGAAACATTGGTATTGGACATACGCGATGGGCTACACATGGAGCACCATTACAGGTTAATGCGCATCCACATGTTGATTGCAGTGGACAAATAGCCTTAGTCCACAATGGTATCGTAGAAAACTTTGTAGAGTTGAAGCTGGAGCTGGAAAATCGTGGTCATGTTTTCCAATCCAAAACTGACACAGAAGTAATAGTTCATCTTATCGAAGACGTTTTAAATGTTAACCCCTCTCTAAGTCTCACTGACGCTGTTCTTGAAACTATAAAAAAGCTATGTGGCTCATACGCGATTGCCGTAGTCTCAACCAAAGAACCAGATAAAATAGTGTGCGCCAGAAATGAAAGTCCCCTAGTTATTGGAGTAAATGAAAACGCGTTATATTGTGCATCTGACATTCCGGCATTTCTACCATTAACCAAGAAGGCAGTAATAATAGATGATGGCGAGCTTGTTACACTTTCGTTGAAAGGTCTGGAAATTAGAAAAATAGCTGATTCAAGCCTTGTAACACGCGAGCCTAAGCTCATCGATTGGACACCTGAAATGGCTGTTAAACAGGGCTATCCGCATTTTATGATAAAAGAGATTCATGAGCAACCAGATTGTCTTCGAAACACGCTTAGACTTCAAGAGCATTATCTTGATTTGATGGCAACTTTCCCCGACCGCGCCCGCGAAGTTTTTCTTGTAGCTTGCGGAACCTCTTACCACGCTTGTTTAGCTGCTTCTTACATGTTTTCTAAGCTTGCTTTTCTAGCCACTTATCCGGTAATTGCCTCAGAATTCATCGAACAACATGGGAAATCAGTAAACATCGACAGCACAATATTAGCAGTAAGTCAATCCGGCGAAACAGCAGACACTCTAGCCGCAGTAAACTGCGCTCGCCAAAGAGCCGCAACAATTCTCGGCTTAACCAATGCCATAGGCTCAACCTTAACACGAGTTTCACGGGTTTATATTGGTCAGCAATCCGGTCCAGAAATTGGAGTGGCAGCCACAAAGACATTTACTTCTCAACTTTCTGTTATGGCGCAAATCGCTCTGCGGCTTGCTAAGAAAAGAGGTAAAGTTTCGCAAGACGAGATGGATTACTTGGCAGACAGATTGCAGAAACTACCAGACATTGTTAAAACGATAATTGAAACACAGGAAGAAAAAGTGAAACAGATTGCGAAAAAGTACAAGGAAGCTAAAACATTCTTCTTCTTAGGTAGAGGAATAAGCACAGCCACAGCCTACGAAGGCAGACTAAAACTAATGGAAATAGCCTATGTGCCCGCAATAGCTTTTCCTGCGGGCGAAAGCAAGCATGGACCTATAAGCCTTATAGAACCGGGCTTTCCAGTAGTGTTCATCTGCCCGAAGGATGAGGCACATAAGACATTGATTGGCAACATAATGGAAATGAAAGCTAGAGGAGCTTCCATAATTGCGGTTATAGAGGAAGGCGACGAGGAAATCAAGAATTTGGCTGACGATTACATCGAAGTTCCTAAAGATATTCCTGAAGTGTTATCGCCTATACCCTTCATTATTCCATTGCAGCTTCTGGCTTATTATATGGCTGTTGAAAGAGGTTTCAATCCTGATACTCCTAGGAATCTGGCTAAATCTGTCACCGTGAAATAGTAGTTCTGTTCTCTTCATCTTTTCCTAGAGTGCAAATATGTTAAAAGCGTATTCTGCATTATTTTTTATTTGGTGCTACAGTTTGGAAAAACAAGATTGGGAAAGACTCATTAACAACTTGATAAGAGAAGGGGTTCTACGCACGCCAAAAGTCATCAAAGCAATGCGCTCTGTGCCACGCACAAATTTTCTCACAAAGGACATGCAATCTTACAGCGCTGCTGACACACCACTTCCAGTTGGTTTTGGGCAGACCATTTCTGCGCCACATAGTCTTGCTTTTTGGCTTGGCTAGGCGAAACATGGTTTCAATAATGAATGAAGCCCTACAATTGGAAGTCGGTCACAAAGTGTTGGAAGTCGGTGCAGGGTCTGGTTGGCATGCTGCAACGATAGCTGAGCTAATTGCGCCCAGCGAAGCGCCAAGAAGCGAATGGGGTCACGTGTACACCGTAGAAATTATTCAGGGATTAGCAGAATTTGCAAGAAAGAACATCATGAAGGCTGGATATGGCGATCGTGTAACAATAATCTGCAGTGACGGTTCTCTGGGCTATCCTGAAAAAGCACCTTACGACAGAATCCTCGTAACAGCCGCTGCACCTGAAGTTCCAAAGCCACTATTTGAACAGCTGAAACCCTGCGGAATCTTGCTAATCCCGGTTGGAAGTCCCCACTTATTCCAGAGTCTAATAAAGATTACAAAACAAGCTAATGGAAAAATTAGGGAAGAAAACCTTGGTGGAGTGGCTTTTGTTCCTTTAACTGGGCAGTATGGGCATAAATTTTAGAATTCCAGTTTTTCTTTATATGCTGCCAAATCCAAGAATCCATGTCCACTAATGTTCATACATATCACTTTCTCTTTTCCAGCTTTTTCCGCTTTTAGAGCTTCGTCTATTCCAGCACGGATGGCATAGCTAGATTCTGGTGCGGGTAACCATCCTTCGCTTTGTAGGAAAATTTTTGCGGCTTCAAAGATTGCCTGTTCGTCGGTTAGATAAGCCACTGCTTTGATGATATTGTGGTGTCTCAACAAGCTTATGAGGGGAGCGGCAGCGTGATAGCGTAAACCGTCAGCTTTGATGGGAGGCATGTCAATTTTATGACCCAGCGTATAAACCTTTAGAAGTGGGGTGTGCTCAGCAACATCGCCGAAGTCATATTTATATTCACCTTCAATCAGATTTGGAGCGGCAGACGATTGTGCAGCTAAGAATTCGCATTTGCGTTTTCCTTTTAATACTTCGCCGATGAATGGCAAGGCTATCCCGCCAAAATTGGAGCCGCCACCTAAACACCCTGTAATCAAGTCTGGTTCTTCATCAATAGATTCAAATTGTTTAATTGCTTCTTGCCCTATTATCGATTGATGCGTAAGAACATGATTCAAAACCGAGCCTAAACAGTATACGCTGCCCTCGTGAGTTTCAGTGTATTCTAATCCTTCTGAAATTGCAATGCCGAGTGAACCATGATGGTTAGCATCTTTAGAAAGAAGCTCTCTACCTATTTTTGTTTCTTTGCTGGGCGAAGAGTAAACTCTGGCGCCTAAAAGTTTCATTAAAGTTCTTCTATCTGTTTTCCAGTCGTATACAGATTTAACCCAAAAAACTACGCACTCCAAGTCCAAAAGTCTAGCCGCATATGCAAGTGCAGTTCCCCATTGACCAGCGCCCGTTTCCGTGCTTAGTGTTGTTTTGCCTTCCTTTAACGCGTAATAGGCTTGAGCAACCGCTGTATTAGTTTTATGAGAGCCTGTGGGCGACAAATCTTCTCTCTTGTAATAAAGTCTCACCTTTTTCAATCCTAAACGCTTTTCCAAACGTTTTGCGCGGTAAAGCGGTCTTGGTCTGCCCATATGAATATACAGCTCGCGGATTTCGTCCGGTATAGGAATCCATCGCTCGCTTGACATTTCTTGCTTTAAACATTCCTTTATCATAGTTTTAGCCAGAAACTCCATCCTTGAAGGCCCGCTTTCCGGTTCTTTTGGAGGCGGAAGTGGCTCTGGCAAGTCAGGTATAATGTTATACCATTTAGTTGGAAATTCATCTATTGGTAAGGTGATTTGGTCTTTTTCCATAATCGCTCACCAGTTGTGAAAGCGTATATTTCGCTACGTTTTGGATTAAAGTTTTGCTGTAAAACTTTATCCAAACCATTTTTCTAATGTTGTTTTTCCTCTAAGCTTTTCTGTGCCTTTTCGCATTTTTTCAAGAGCTTTTCTCACGCGATCTTCTGAGAAGTCTCTTTCTCTGCAAATGAAGTTTACAAGACCTTCCACATCTGGCTCTTTCCACTCTATACTATAGTTGTTTGTTACTTTTGGATTCAAGAAAACCTCCCGAATTTTTTGGTGTTCAACCGGAAACTCGGCATTTTTCAAGTATGGCAAGGCTTTGTCTAGATTTTCGTGTTCCCTTATCAGTTTTAAGGCAGTTTTTGGTCCCAAACCTTTTATGCCGTCTGGATTGAAGTCTGTTCCAATCAATATACCAACATCAATTAACTGTTCATATGTTATTTCACACGCTTTAAGAACAGCTTCCAACTCGACAACTTCGGGTATGACTTCAATAAAGATGTTCTTGCTGGGAAGTTTTCGCCGTCCTGAAATTGTAACATTCCTAACAAGTCTCGGAGCACCAAAGAGCAAACTATCATAGTCTTGGCTTGCGCAATAGTCGGCATTTCCGCGCTTTACAATGTGGGCTGCTTGTGCTTCCCCCTCGCTTGGCGCCTGAATCCATGGAATCCCCATCAGACCCAAGAGTTTTTTGCTATCCTCTGCCATGTAATCTTTCAAATGCGATGTGGCTTGCGCATACATTCGTGCTTCTTGAATTTTACCCTCCTTTAAAGCACGTTCATATCTTACTAGGGCTTCCTCTTTTGCTTTCATACGCCTTTTTATCTCAACTTCCTTAAGTGCTGGTGGCGTTCCATCAAAAACGTATATTGGTTTTATGCCCATCTCCACCAGATTGCTTGTTCTGTAAAGTAGACCACTTAAATGGCTTGTAATCCTACCTGTCGAATCTTTAAGTGGTGTTCCATCTGGCTGGCGGATTATGGCTAAAAACTGGTACAAGGCATTATATGCATCAATGGCTATGGATTTTCCACTTAAATCTTCAAGCTTGATGATTGTTTTCGGAACAAGGTCACGAAGATCAACACCCAAAATAACCACATGAAAATATAGGTTTCGAACTGTCATAATAAAGTTGCGAAAACATAGAAAATATAAGCAAGCTTGCCAATTACAGATGCACCATTTGAGGAATCATGATGACTGAAAAAACAGCTACAATAAGTTTAGTCACTTGCACAAGCTGTGGCAAGCCGATTCCGCCGGCAACAGAGGCCACAAAATTTCTTTGTCCAAACTGCGGTGAGATTCAGATAAGACGTTGCGGAAAATGTAGAAAATTCGGACGCCCGTATAAATGTCCTAAATGCGGCTTCACTGGACCATAACAATTGGAGGTTTTGGAATGGGAAGTGTCATTATAGCCTATAAAATTTTTCCAACAGATGTGAACGTTAACTTTGATGAGTTGAAAAAGAAGATTGAGGAATCACTTCCTGAATTTGCGTCTATCCATGGATATGGAGAAGAGCCGATAGCATATGGCTTAATAGCCCTAATAGCGCACATCAAATTTCCTGAAGACAAAACTGGCATTCTTGAGGAGCTTGAAAAGAAACTGGAAGGGATAAGCGAAATAAGTCAAGTGCAAACAATTGCTGTGCGAAGAACAAGCAGATAACCCTCTAGTATTTAAAGTATAGAAATCCTTTTACAAAAATATGCCATTTTTAAAGAGTACTATCCGGTTTGGTTTGGATTTTAATGCTTGCGCTAGGGGGTTCTCGTTGAAAAACAGCAATGCTAGATGTCGCAAAAAAGTTAACTTGAAGGCATAAGAAGAATAATGATAAGCATAAGCGGAGCATATGAGGATGAAGCTTTACTTTGCATGATTCTTACATGACAAGACACACAACAAGTTAATAAATGGCAATGGCACTATAAAACGAAAGGATTTATATAGGAATGAAATCTTGTTTCGAAACGTATTATACGCTAACAAAGGGAAGGATTCTACTTGAGTGAAGTACAATTACGTGTTGGCGACGCAAGACAAAGAGATGTTGGCAGAGGAATTGCGCGCATAGACCAGAAAACAATGCAGAAACTGGGTATATCAGCAGGTGATGTAATCGAAATAGTTGGCAAGAGAACCACCTCAGCCATAGCATGGCCAGCCTATAGTGAAGATCAAAACCGAGACATGATACGAATAGACGGCTTTACACGCAAAAATGCAGGAGTAGCCATAAACGAATATGTTGTAGTGCGCCCTGCAAAAGTAAAAAGCGCCTTAAGCATAACTTTAGCGCCAGTAGACATGCGCCTTAATGTTGACGAAGATTTTACAAATTTTGTGAAAAACCGTCTGATGGAAAGAACTTTGGTTGAAGGCGACACAACACTTGTCATGATGCTTGGACACGCGATTCCTTTCACCGTGACAAAAACTCGGCCACATGGCATAGTAAAAGTCACCGCAGAAACACGCCTAACAATTTTAAACGAACCAGCACCAGAAGGCAAAGGCTTGCCACGAACAACATACGAAGACATTGGCGGTCTACACGAAGAAATTCAAAGAGTAAGGGAAATGGTTGAGCTTCCCCTAAGGCATCCTGAACTGTTTCAAAGACTCGGAATAGAGCCTCCAAAAGGAGTGTTGCTTCATGGTCCTCCTGGCTGCGGAAAAACCTTGTTGGCTAGGGCTGTGGCAAACGAGTCAGAGGCAAATTTCTTCTCAATAAACGGGCCTGAGATAATGAGCAAATTCTATGGCGAGTCAGAAGCTCGACTTAGAGAGATTTTCCAGCAGGCTCAACAGAATGCCCCAAGCATAATATTCATCGACGAGCTTGACGCTATAGCTCCTAAACGCGAGGAAGTCACGGGTGAAGTGGAAAGACGTGTTGTTGCACAACTTCTCGCTCTTATGGATGGCTTGTCTGGACGGGGAAATGTCATTGTAATCGGCGCTACAAATAGACCCAGCGCACTTGACCCTGCCCTTCGCAGGCCTGGGCGATTCGACAGAGAAATTGAGATAGGTGTTCCAGACAAACAAGGAAGATATGAAATACTTCAAATTCACACACGTGGAATGCCTCTGGCGGAAGATGTTGACCTTAAGAAATTGTCAGAAATGACTCACGGTTATACTGGCGCTGACTTGTCAGCCTTGTGCAGAGAAACCGCCATGAAAGCACTTCGCAGATATCTCCCCCAAATAAACCTCGAAGAAGAACGCATACCGCCGAGCGTGCTAGAAAGGATGGAAGTGAAAATGCAAGATTTCACGGAAGCTTACAAAGAAGTAACGCCCACAGCCATGCGTGAAGTATACATCGAAGTGCCCACGGTTCACTGGGACGATATAGGTGGACTAGAAAGCGTTAAGCAAGAGCTCAAAGAAGCAGTAGAATGGCCAATCAAAAATCCGGAAATGTTTACGAGACTTGGTATAAAGCCGCCAAAAGGAATACTTCTGTATGGTCCTCCTGGCTGCGGAAAAACCTTGTTGGCTAGGGCTGTGGCAACTGAAAGCGAAGCCAACTACATAACAATAAAAGGTCCAGAAGTGTTTTCCAAATGGGTTGGCGAGTCTGAAAAAGCTATAAGAGAAGTTTTCAGAAAAGCCAGAATGGCTGCGCCTTCTGTGATATTCTTTGACGAGATGGATTCACTTGTGCCTCGTCGAGGGTTGGGTTTCGCAGATAGCGGAGTTACAGAACGTGTCATAAGCCAACTGTTAACTGAAATGGATGGGATAGTAAGCTTAGAAGATATCGTTGTTATAGCTGCGACAAACAGACCTGATACAGTGGATCCTGCTGTGCTTCGCCCCGGAAGATTTGATAGACTAATATATGTGCCAGAGCCGGACGAAAAAAGTAGGATGCAAATATTCAAAATCTATACAAAAAATGTTCCATTGGCAAACGATGTAAACTTATCGCAATTAGTCGCTGCGACGAAGAACTACTCTGGTGCTGATATAGAAGCTCTCTGCAGAGAGGCAGCTATGCACGCTTTGAGAAGAAATATTGACGCAAAAGAAGTCACGATGGGGAATTTCCAAGAAGCAATGAAGAAAATAGTGCCATCAATTACGCCGGACATGGAGAAATGGTATAAAAGTTTTATGCAACAAGTTCGTCAAGTGCAAAAACCAGCAACACCAGTCGCTTAGGAGCATACAATTTTGCCAATTAAAACTTGGAAGACCCGTCCAGCCTACTATTTTCTTTTGGAGATTTTGAAAAAGAAAGGAGCTATGGCTGACACCGAACTTTTTGAAGCGTTAACCGAGGAATTTGAAGACTTAGGCTTTAAAGATTTCAACGAGTTATTAATGCGTCTAGAGGTCAACGGAAAAATCCGCACAACTGCAATGGTTCGCGGAAAAAGACGCATAGAGCTTGTAACATAAACAGCTTAATCCTAGGCTATTAATGTGTAATTCATGAAAAACGTTTCAGACGTAATAATTGTTGGCGGCGGTCCATGTGGTTTATTTACGGCACTTAACCTTGCTAAACAGGGCGTAAACGTAGCAGTTTTTGAAGAACACAGCGAAATAGGCGTTCCGTCGCATTGCCCTGGACACTTAAGCATTAATGGCTTAAAGAAACTAGGGCTATATCCACTTCCAGCAGAAATTGTGGAAAACAACTTTCACGGTGCAGTCTTTCATTCACCAAAAGGCACGAGCTTTTCGGTTCACTTTTCCCAGCCTGTAACTTGCGTTGTAAATCGTGTCCTCTTCGATAATCATATTGCAGAAATTGCTGAAGAGGCTGGAGTGCATTATCATCTAAACTCAAGAGTAGAGTCTCTGATCATTGAAGATGGTTTCGTAAAAGGAGTCGTCGTTAGAAAAAAGGGCAGAAATGAAGAATTTTTAGCTAACATCGTTATTGATGCAGAGGGCGTATCCTCCAGAATTTTAAGGCAGGTTGGCTTGTCATGCCTTAACCGTCACATGTTTGTTAATGGCGTGCAAGCAGAAGTCGAAAATGTCAAGAGCACAAACCTAGACACTGTGGAAGTCTTTTTTGGAAAAGATTATGCTGCTGGCTTTTATGCTTGGCTTATTCCTAAACAAGATGGAAAAGCAAAAGTTGGATTAGCTACGAAAACTGGAAACCCTCATGAGCTTTTTCAAAAATTTATGCTCAGACATCCTACAGCATCAAGGAAACTGCGAACCGCAAAAATTTTGCAGGTAGCCTTTCACCCATTAACATTGGGTGGACCAATTGAAAAGACTTATTCCAATGGTTTTTTAGTCGTTGGGGACGCTGCATCGCAAGTGAAGCCCACAACTGGAGGAGGCGTAATTTGGGGAATGACTTGTGCGCGAATTGCCTCAAAAGTTGCTTATGAAGCTCTAAGTGAAAACGATTTTTCTTCAAACGTTCTCAGCAGATATCAAGTGCAATGCGAAGGCATCTTGGATTTCGATGCGAACATTATGCTTAGGATTAGGAAGATGCTTAATGCCATGTCTGACGAAAATATGGACAACGTAATTTCTCTGCTTAAAAAGCTTAAGCTGGATGAAACTTTCCAAGGTTTTCAAGATATAGATCTCCAGGGGCAATCGCTTCTGCGTCTTCTTCGAAGCCCCAAGATGTTAGTCGCTCTGTTCTATTTCTCTCTGCTCTATTTGTCCGCAAATCCTTAAAATCCGTGAATAGTAAATGATAAAAACGGTTGGAATGTAATGCTTGAATTTCGTTATAAACAAGTTATTGTTTTTCGTTCTGATTTGAAGTTAAGCAAAGGCAAGATTGCGGCTCAGGCTGGACATGCTGCAATTTCAGCTGCGGAAGAAGCCCGCAAACATCATAAAGAATGGTGGGCTGCATGGTTGAATGAGGGCCAACGCAAAATAGCGGCAAAAGTGAAAAACGAAAAGGAGCTTTTGAGTCTAGAGCAATTAGCGAAAGAGTTTGCATTGCCATGCTCTCTGATTGTCGATAAGGGTTTGACGGAAATTCCTCCAGGCACTGTAACTTGCTTGGGAATTGGCCCAGCGCCGGTTGAGAGGATAGATAAGATAACAGGAACGCTTCCCCTACTATGACAATTTTAGATGGATTCCATAAAACATTTCTGGATAATTAGCTGCTATTGAGGCGACATTTCATGTTGGTCTCCAAGTTAGATAAGAGTATAGGAATAGAAGTTTATGCAACAAGTTCCCCCGGCACAAGCGGAATCATTAGGCAACATATTGAAGATTTCGTTGTTAAAGAAATGCTAGTAGACGGCTCTATAGCAGAAATAAATCATTCCGTTAAGCGTCAAGTTCTTGGAGCAACATTTTCCAAAAATCGTTATTTGTTATGTGTCTTAGTTAAGCGAGATTGGGATATATTCTTGGCTCTTAGAGCCATTGCTGAACAGCTAAACATAAGCACAAAACGCATCCAAATTGCAGGTATAAAAGATGCTAAGGCTGTTACTGCACAACACGTTACTATTGAAGGCGTATCAACAAAAGATGTGGCAAAAGTTCAAGTTAAAGACATAACGGTGCACCCAATAGGCTATGTTCGCAGCAAGATTTCGCCCTATTTCCTTTTAGGAAACAATTTTTACATAACCATTAGAGCCTTAAAGCATTCGACATCGCCAATCCAAAAGCGGATAACAGAAACCGTTAGAGAAATTAAAACCATCGGTGGAGTTCCAAATTTTTTCGGGCATCAACGTTTTGGCACAACTCGCCCTATAACCCATCTTGTTGGAAAAGCCCTTGTCAAAGGAAATGTTCGAAAAGCTGCAATGCTTTTTCTGGCTAAGCTAGGCTCACATGAACATCCAGAGTCTAGACACGCCAGAAAGCAACTGCAAGATACGCAAGATTTCCAAAAAGCTTTGAAAGAATTTCCAAAAAAGCTACATTACGAGCGTCTAATGCTTAGACACTTAATCAAAAAGCCAGGCGATTTCACGGGTGCCTTTAGAAGGTTGCCAATGAAACTGCGAAAGCTTTTTCCTCAAGCCTACCAGTCTTACCTATTCAACAAATTTCTAAGCAGAAGAATCGCAAATGGAATTTCGCTGAACAGAGCTGAGGTTGGCGACTATGTCGTAAACGTTGAGCGTAGCGGATTACCGATGCCGAACATGTGTAGAATAGCAAATATACAAACGACAAAAGAACTGGATAAAGCAGTTGAAGCTGATAGAATGCGCATAGCAATTCCGCTAATAGGTTTCAAAAGACGTCCTTCGCAAGGGCTACAAGGAGAAATTGAAAGGAAAATCCTAGAAGAAGAGCGGATTTTGCCAGAAAACTTCAAAATTAGGGCTATGCCAGAAATAAGCTCAAGAGATGAACTGAGAACCGTTATAGTGCCGTTAAACAACTTTTCGATAGACGAAATCTCGGATGATTCTGCAAATCCCTCAAAGAGACAAGCTAAACTAAGCTTCATGCTGTATCGCGGTTCTTACGCCACAATACCATTGAGGGAAATCATCAAACCACACAACATAATAGAGGCTGGTTTTTAGGCATCTAGCTTCTGTGAACGCCTTTAGCCAATTGTTTTTAAAAGATCTGAACGTGTAATTATTCCAACAATGGCTTTGCCTCTTACAACCAATACTCCTTGATGTCTCTCAAGTAATATGCAAATATTATCTATTGGCGTTTCCTCGAAAACTATTGGTAATCTTGGACCCATAATGTCTTTAACCTTTTTTTCTGCTATGTCTGAACCTAAATTTCTGATTATGCTTTTTTCAGTTATCGTTCCGACAATTTTGTTTCCTTCTAACACCGGCATTTGAGAAATCGCATGCCGAACCATAACTTCACTCACCCTTAGAATGCTATTATTTGGTTTTGCGAAAAGCACACCTTCAGTCATTATGTCTTTGCATTTCGCTTTTTTTCCTTCTGTTAAAACCTCTAGAATCTTGTTTATAGTGGACAGTCGCGGGTCTACTTTTCCTTGCTCTATTTTCGCTATATGTGCCTGTGAAACACCTACAAGTTCCGCCAGCTTTTTTTGTGTTAATCCCGCATCTATTCTCAATTTTTTAAGCGAGGCGCTTGTTATTGACAAAATATAACCACCAGTTATTTTCATATATAAAAACATACAGCAAAATATATATCTGTTGTTGTGCATACACCCTAAACTTCAAAAGAGAAAGGAGAGCCAAAAATGCGGAATATAATCGTAGAAGACCTAAAACAAACACCTCTTGAAAAACAGCGCATAGAGATAGTTGAAAGAAAAGGTCTGGGACATCCCGACTACATATGCGACGCTGTTATGGACCACATATCAATACGTTTAAGCAAGGAATACTTAGAAAAAGCGGGCACAATACTGCACCACAACGTTGACAAGTCTCTACTCGCAGCTGGAGAAACCGAATTAAAATTTGGCGGAGGCATAGTCAAGCAGCCGATGCTTTTCATATTTGGCGACAGAGCAACATCAGAATTCAACAACACAAAAATAGATATAGGCGAAATAGCCATAAACAGCGCCAAAGAATGGTTCAAAAAAAACATGCGCTTCATAGACCCAGAAAAACATGTGAAATATCAGGTTGAATTGAAACCTGGCTCAGCGGGTCTCGTGGACATTTTTAAACGGAAAGGGAAAGTTTTAGGGGCAAATGATACTTCTGCGGCTGTTGGATATGCTCCAATGACCAAGACTGAAAAAATGGTCCTGAAAACCGAAAAATTCCTTAATTCAAAAGAATTTAAACAACGTTTTCCCGAATCTGGCGAAGACATTAAGGTTATGGGTTTCAGAACCAACTGCAACCTTAATTTGACAGTTGCAATGGCTTTTGTAGACCGCTTCATAAACAGCGAAGAAGACTATTTCGAGAAAAAAGCAAAAATCCTCGAAGAAATCAACAAATTTGTTAAAGCTAACAATGATTTTGAAAATGTTAATGTAGAGTTAAACACTTTAGACGCGCCTGGAAGAGGCTTAGGCGGAATATACCTCACTGTTTTGGGCACAAGTGCAGAGAGTGGCGATTCTGGACAGGTTGGTAGAGGAAATCGTGTAAACGGTTTAATATCGCTGAACAGACCATTCTGCTCAGAGGCAGCAGCAGGCAAAAATCCAGTAAGCCATGTGGGCAAAATCTACAATGTTCTCACATACAGAATAGCGCAAAACGTCTACGAAGAAGTGCCAGAAGTAGCAGAAGTATACGTTTGGTTACTGAGCAAAATTGGAAATCCCATTGACCATCCTGCAGTGGCAGCAGCTCAGGTAATCATGAAGGGCAACAACTCTTTGGACAAGGTTAGATGCGAAATAAGTGATATACTAGAGTGCGAACTTGAAAATATCGATAAATTCTGCATAGAATTGGCACAAGGAAAAATCCAAACCTACTAATTCTGAAAAGGCAATTCTCATGGTTTAGAATACCGATTGAAACACTTAAATGACAAAAGACTAAAATTATTAAGGAGAGGCATTAGTATGACTGAACAAAGTGAGAAGCTGCCCATATCTGAATTTTACAAAGTCGTTGATTCTGTTACAATTTTTAAAAGCGAAAAATGGTGGGAAGCAATAGTTGTCTTCGAATCCTATGGAAAACGCTCAATCGGATTCTATCTTTGGCAAAAAAGAAATGATACGTGGAAAAGAAAGCACAAATTCAACGTTAGAAATATAGACGAATGGAACAAAATCAAAAACGCCATAGAACAACTTGCGCCAAAACTTGGCTCCAAATAGTGTATTTGCAAATTTATATTGTAAATTCTTATTCAAGATTAAAATCTGAAATTGAATAGTTTTATTAATTTATCATAATAAACAAAAACAGAAGGTAGAATACTATGGGCGCCGAACAAGAAGACCCGCAAACCCAAGAAGAACCATATGTGGATGCACTTCAACTAGAACAAGAAGAAGGCCTTGTTGTGGAAGAGCCAATGGAGACAAAAAATAAGAATTCGCGTATGAACTCGAATGAAGTAGATAGAGGGCCTTTTATTCATGGACTCGCCGTAGGCTTAGGAATCGGTTGTATCGCGACTTTCATTATAGTTTGGATTTCAGTATTTTTCACTCCACGGATAGCATCACAGATTACATATGAAAATCTGCTTTCCATATTCGTTTATCCGCTCATATATCTGCTGGCAGTAGGTCTAATTGCGTTGACCGCTGGTATTGTCAGAGAATACTATGCCATAAAAAACAAAGTCTAGCCTTTTCTTGAAAGTTTCAAATTCACATATTTTTCAACTATAATATAATAGTTTAATAATTAATACTCTAAACTACAATGGTGAGAAACCTATGCCTCGCTCTTTCAAGCAACTTTTAGAAAAAATCGTAAGTGAAAAGGCTCCTGGCCCATCTCCAACATTCTCAGTATTCCATGTGTTACGTGCAATTGAGCTAATATCAGAGAAACCAATAGGCCGCACTAAGCTAGCTGAAAACCTAGTCGTGGGCGAAGGCACCACACGCACCATAATAGACCGACTAAAAGAAGCTAGTTTGATCAGAACCTCAAAGGCAGGATGTGCCCTTACAAAAAAAGGCATAAAATTTTGGCAGGAATATAAGTCGGTTTTTGAGAAAAAAGTCGAAATTGGACAAAATGAGCTAACACTTGCCAATTTTAGTTTCGCAATTCTAGTCAAAAACTGCGCGCATAAGGTTAGGTCTGGTTTAGAACAACGGGACGCTGCAGTGATGACTGGTGCAAAAGGCGCAACAACAATAATGCGCAAAAACGGGTGTCTAATTATTCCTTCTGTAAGTGAAAATGTAGTTAAAGATTTTCCTAAAGCAGCCAGCCAAGCAATTCGACTTTTGCACCCAAAGGAAAACGATGTAGCAATCATTGTGAGCGCTGACACATTGGCAAAAGCAGAGTATGGCGCGTTAGCAGCAGCTTGGACGCTTCTTAATAATTGTTAATAAGTGTATTTTTCTCCTCCTGCGAGAACGCGCTCTAATGCAATGTTGAAGTTTATTATTCCCTCATTTGTTTTGGCTGAAACTGGAATAAGCAGAAATTTTAACCCAAGTTTGTGAATTGCTTGCATCATGTTTCGGCTCAATAAACGTTTTGTGCCTTCAAGTTTTTCTTCAAATGCCGCTTCCAAAATCCGCGGATTAGCCGACCAATTCACAATCTTGTCAACTTCTTTTTTCGGCAGCAAATCACATTTTGACAGTACATGTATCTGTGGCAAAAGAAAACGGTTGTAGACTGCTGCCGAGAGAAAGAGGTTTGAAACATAGTTGAACGGATTTGCCGAGAAAACAGCGTCAAACAAGTAGACTATTGCTTTTGGCTCTTTTGTAAGTTCGCTTGCAATATAGGGACCGCTTGCTCTGAAAGCGAATAGTTCCATCTGCCCAGCAGTGTCAACTAATACTATGTCTGATTTCAATTCTGCGATTTCTTTTGAAATTTGTTCAATCTCGTCTGCAATCAAGTCTGCAGCCATTATTAATGCGCCGTTTGGACCTAAACTGTATTTTTCCATCAGCTCCACAATGTCAATATAATTTCGAATATCTACGTCTGGCGTGTATGGAAGTGCCAAAACACCGGGGTCGAGATTTACCACTGCAACGTCTTGTTTAGCCATTTTTAACCATTCGTTGAAGGCTGCGGTGAGCTTGGATTTTCCGGAGCCTGCGGTTCCTATTATGAAAATGATGAACATGCTTTTATCGTTCCCTTATCTATGCAATGGTTTGTTATGTTGTGATATCAAAACTTTAGTTGAAAGTAAAAGCTTTTTCTATTAAGCCATAGGAACTTCGGGTGGTTGTGGTTCTGGAATCTGTGGTTGATTCTGTCTGGATGTGAGGAATATGGCTATACCAGCGCCTACTAGAATTGCTGTCATTGTCAACAGCAAAATAAAGAACATGGATAAGACTGTCACTGCTTGAATTGGGCTGTCTGCTCCAGCGTAAAGGTCATTTCCAGACCAGCTTGCTCGAACATAGCATAAGCCGGCTACATCAGTATTCCAAATATAGGTAAAATGTCCCTCATTATTTGTTGTTACTGTATCTAAAGCAATCCAAGGTGAATAGTTCACTTTTATGTAGATTGTGATTGTTACGTTTTGTAAAATAGGTGTAAGCTGTCCAGAAAGTGTGACTGTACTTCCTTGGATTAGATATGTGGGCGAAATCGTAAGCGATAATGTTGAAGAAGCTAAAGTATTATAACTTGCAGAAACTTGTCCTGGCGCCCATTGTTCACTGTTTTCAAGAGTTATCACTTGCACTTGAGCATTTTTTAACTTACTTGGACATTCGCCGACTCTCCATCCATTCTGCCAATCTCCTCCCGTAGTTTCAGCAACATAATAGCGCACATCGTTGTATGTGACGTAGTAAGCTGCTTCTCTAGCATCGTAGGGCTGATGTGAAAGTCTCACGCCTATGTTCATGTGCGCTTGGGTTTCGTAATACAAAAGCACTACGTCTAGTCCATATGCTTTTATGATTGAAGCTGCGATGTAGGAGAAGAGGTCGCAGTCTCCTTTGTTTTCTACAATTGTTTCAACAGGATATTTTACGGGTCCAGTTGCCTCATAGGGTATTTGATGCACGATCATTAAAACGCCGTTTGTGAAATCTTCGTCGTCTGTGTAAATGGTTGCGAGACTGTTAGCAATGGGCTGTAAAGCATATGGTGTGACAAACTTGGCAAAGTCTGTGTTAGAATTTAGCTTATGCGTTTTTTCAACATAGTAGTCGTAAAGCGATTGTTGGGCTGTCACGTTTAATCTGTAATATGTGGAGCCATCTGGCTCGTTTAGCAGTTGATAGGTTTGACTGTATTGTTGTGAGAAACCGTATGGAAGTAGATGAGAAATTACAAGTAAAGCTACTATTAGCAGAAACGCTGTTGCTTTTTTCATAGAAACTTTTGTTGCAAGCCTGATTTAAGGCATTTATGAACTGTAAATCAATAGTCATAAACAGTCTGAATTTTGTTTACTTAAAGCGGTTCAATCTATTCTCAATAGCGGTTACTTTGTCTTTTTTGGCTTAATTTTTCCGCCATTTTTCTCTATTAACTCTGAAAGCTGAATTATAGCCTTTCCCAAGCGGTCTTTAGCGGTTTTTGCATCTTTGGCTGTTGTTGAAAAGTGAATCTCAATGTGCGGTTTTCCTTCTTCACCTTTTGGATGAGACTTAATATACGCATAAGGATTATCATGCATGATCCTATCAATTAAAGGCGCCAAAACCGACTCCATAATATCATCTGCATAGATGCTTGCTTCGAAAAACAGGTTTTCCCCGCCCTCTTTCCTAAGCAACGGCGCAACAGACTTCTCAAAAATAGCCTCCATCTCTGAGGGAACACCAGGCAACGCAATCAGAAATGTTTCGTTAACTCTTTTTATTGCACCTGGTGCTGTGCCAACAGGATTCGGCAATGGTTCTGCATCTTTGGGAAGCTTTGCCATTTTAACTCGTGGCGAAGTTAACTCGACTTTCTCAATTCTTCCAGCCTTTGCAAAAGCTTCATACTTTTCTCTGACCATTTCTAAAGCTTTTTCGTTAACTTCTAATTTGCTATTTAGAGCTTTGGCAATTCCTTCCAAAGTTTTGTCATCAAAGGTCGGTCCTAAACCGCCTGTTGTGATTATAAATCGTGGTTCTCGTTGTAACGCTTCACGTATAGCGTTTGCAATTTCGTCCACGTTATCGCCTACAACAGTTATTCGTTTCACATTTATTCCCAATGATGTTGCACGTCTTGCCATCCAATGAGCATTTGTATTCAAAGTTTTGCCAATTAACAATTCGTTGCCGACGCAAATAATTTCCATTTGTCGCTGATTCATTGTTCCACTTTTCCAAACAGACATTAGAAAACAGAACTGGTTTATTCTTTTTATGCTGTTTGCTAACTTACTGTCTAAAAAGCTGAGGTTTTGACTATTTTTTCTTGCTAAGCCACCATTTCAAATATTCTTTCTTGCGTTTTTGATGCTCATCTTCATCTGTTTCAAAAGAGGGTTTAAGCTTCTCTCTAAGCTCCATAAGCTCCTGTTGTGTTACTGAAAGCCCACAGCTTTTGCAAACATAGTGCTTAGTGGCTATTATGTAATGCATTTCGCCACCACATTCTGGACAATATGGCATTATTTTATCACTCTATTCTGTACTTTATGAAATAAATTTGCCTTGAGAAATAGGTTTCGCTTTCAGTCCACTGGTTTACACATTGATAGCTATGTTATGAAGTTAGCCAATTTCGCTTCTCTAGCTAATTGAATAGCTCTTTCCATTTCATCCCGTGTAAGTCTCCGCTGAAGTTCCGGAATCTCATAAGCTCGCCATTCGGGTCTATACTGAAACATAATGTTGACCCTCGTTTCTCTGCCAAGATTTTCAGCAATCCAATTTATAATGGGCTTTGTGCAACATTCCAGATGGTTAGGCAGAACCAGAACGCGGATTATGAGTTCACCATATTTTTTGGCTCCTAAATGATTATGCGTGCAAACTTTCCAATATTCGGGGGCATCAGAAATCTTTGCAGCACAATCACTTGGACCATACTTAAAGTCCAGAAGGTAAACGTCAGTGAATCCGGCTAAAAGCTGAGCTGTTTCTGGACTGTAATAGCTGTTTGAGTTCCAAACAACGGGGATGTTCACGTCTACATGCTTAAAAGTTTTGAGCCACTGTTGTAGCCAAGGTGTAGGTTCTCCGCCTACAAGATTCGCGTTTCTACAACCGTTCATGCGTAAGTGTTCAACCTCTTTAGCTAGCCTCTCTAGCTTGTAAATTTCGCCCTTCTCTATCCACTGAGAGATTGTCCAGTTCTGGCAATGCTTGCAGCGCATTGTGCAGCCCATTGTGAAAATGGTTCCAGAAGGCACAAGTTCAGGCTCTTCGCCCACATGCTCAAAAATACTTGAAACAGCTATTTCTAAACCACATTTACAATAACCAACTTTTCCTTCAAGCCTATCTGCTCCACATCTTCTCGTGCAAAAATGGCAGTTACGAAGAATGCGATTCGCAATTTCAATTTTCAAGTCCAAAAAAGATTTTTCTGGAGCTTGCATTTCTTTACAGTTTATTTGCTCTGCATCAACTTCTCTTTCAATTTTGCAAAATTCGGCTGTAAATTCTGCATGTTTTTGCCAAAGCTCTTCAAGAGAATCGTTTTTGCCAAACTGTGCTGGAAGCTTTTTGGCTATCATAAACTTCGCCGGCTTTTCGTTCTGCACAACAGCGAAGTATCTAGCTAAACTTGCTTGAGCTCTTTTATCTTTCAGCACTGCTTTTGCGTCGGGTCGCAGAAGCATCCACATGTCCTGTTCAACAATAAAATAACACATACACTAATTTATACAATAACCTTCCAGAACACTTTTGACAAAAAGCCAAAACTGGTCTAGCATAAGCAACTTGGGTTCAATCTATTTATAAGGAAGGAAAGTGGGGGCTTTAGAGAGCCAGCCCTTCACTGCATAGAAGCAAAAGTTGAACCTATATATAAGGGGTCTAGTCGCCTCGAAGAGCAACAACGCTCTAGGCGTTGCGCTCACAAAATCATCCTACAAAACGCATTATTAGTCTATTAGCATCTTAATAGACGGGCTCTAACACGGTTGCACGCACGCGCAACCTAAAACAACGCATACGGGTAGGCATATCCACTCTTATGTAAACTGCCCATAATAGGAATCTCTTGTCCACATACTGGGCAACGCATATTTCTAGTCAAATTCCACTTTGTAATCTCAAAACTGAAACGCTTGATTAACAGCTCATTGCAGCTCGGGCAATAAGTGTTCTCGCAAGGATGCCCAGGCACATTTCCAATATAGACATAATTCAATCCTGCATCCTTGGCAGTAACATAGGCTTTCTCTAACGTCTCAATCGTAGTAGACGGAATTGTTGTTAACTGATAGTCAGGGTGAAAACGTAAAAGGTGAAAAGGAGTGTCTCTACCAAGATTATTTCTTATCCAAGTCGCAAGTTCCATCACTTTCTCAAGCGATTCGCCTACTCTGGGAATAACAAGATTCGTGACTTCGATGTGAATGCCATTTCTCTTCATTTCCTTTAAAGACTCAAAAATTGGTTCCACAGACGGAACAGAAGAAAAAGCCTTGTAAAACTCTGGTTCTCCGCCGCCTTTGAAGTCAACCGTTGCAGCGTCCAGATACGGCGCTATAGTTTTAACCGCTTCGGGCGTCATGTAACCGTTTGTAACGAAAGTATTAAAAAACCCTACTTGATGTGCAAGCCTAGCCGTATCATAGGCGTATTCAAAGAATACTGTTGGCTCAGTGTAAGTGTAGCTTATGCCATGGCAGCCATTATCTCTCACGGCCTTAACAACCTCTTCAGGCGGAAAATGTTTACCAGTTATTTTCTTTTCTTGACTTATCATCCAATTGTCACAAAATTGGCAGCGAAAATTACAGCCAACAGTGGCGACAGACATAACCGCAGCTCCAGGGTTGAAATGTGACAGAGGCTTCTTTTCTATAGGATCTATACATGCTGATATCGCCTTAGCATAAACAAGCGAAAAGAGCGTTCCTTCCTCATTTTTTCTCACTAAACAGAAGCCTGTTCCATTGTTGTTTACGAGGCATCTTCTTCCACATAAATTGCATTTAACTTTCTTATTCTCTAATTTTTCATAAAGCATTGCTTCATGCATTGATGACGTTTGCCTCACCCTTCTTTGAGTTAACCATCCTTTCTACATTTATTTGTGCTCTAGAGTTTGATTTATTCATTTGCTGCAGAACTAGGCTTTTCTTTGATTTCAAAAACAAACGGAGGAGTAGACGTTTTAACGTTCAATTCTGTGCCAAGTAAACCCTCCAGAAAGCCAGCCCAAATATCTGCGTAATCAATGAAAGGCGTTTTTATGAGAATATACTTGTCTTTCAAGTAGAAGTCGCCGAATCCTTGAATTCTAAGGCGTTTTAAAACTTCTTGCCATTTCTCGCGGTTTATTGTTTGAATGTCAAGGGTTGTTTCCATGGAGACTTTTGTGGCTTCGCCCATTTCTTTTCCGATTCCGCGCCATTTTTCTTCCGGGATATATTTGATTAGTATGTTTATGAGTTCTAGGTTTATGAATGCTATGCGGCTTATGCCACAGTAATATTCTCCTGGAAAACGCCAATCGTAAATCATCATGCTTCTGTAAACGTCAAGCATTTTTGATATAAGCGGTTTTATGCCTGGCTCTTTTCCTTCTTTGATTAGCGAGTCAATGTATTCTCTTTCTTCTTTTTCTAGAATTATTGTTGTTCTCTTGGCAGTTTCATTGTTTTTCTTTATTAGTTCTTCGAGTTTTTTCTCTTTTTCTTCCTGCATAACTATTATATCCTATGGCATATTTTATATGCTTTTCCAATACAGTGGTCAGCAACCGAACGATTTTTAACACCGTTTCTAAACATTCTATGATTGCCGATGAAGAACTCGCTTTGCTGAAAAAGATGATGCACCCTGGGGTATCTGAGGCACAAACTAAAAAATTGCTTATGAAATAGCTCTTTTCCTGAGAAGATACCAAATTAGCACTAAACCAACTATGAAAACAGCAGTTCCAGAAGCCATCGAGATTGCATAATCTAAGTCCAAAGCACGGCTCAACATAAGAACTATATATGGTCCTGAAAAGGTAAAAAGCGCCGCAAGAACAACTAAGATTGTTTTCCCGAATCTTGAAGTCAAATCGAATCTGCGATGTGCATTTGTTTCACTTTTGTCGCTCACGCTCTTCACGTTCCGATTATGTGTAATTTAGCATTTTCTCTTATAACCCTTCCTTTACCTCGTTACCCAATGCTTTCATTAGGAACTTGAATACTGTGAAACCTGCTCCGCGGTCAGCTCTAAAACCTGTGGTCGTTCCTAGTAGGCATATGCCCTCCATGTTGCGTTCCTTTGCAAGTCCCAATATCAAGCCGGTGGCTCCCACAATTCTTCCTTTACTGTATATTACTGCACCTTTTTCCATAAACTCAAGTGCAAGTCTTGGCGAAGTAGCAGCCACATATACTTGCGTCTTCTCTTCGGTAATTGGCACTCCGCCGATTGTCACAATGAAGTTGCATCCTTGCTTTTCAACAAAATCTAATATTTCGCTGCAAAGAAAATAATGAGCTACAACATCATCAAAAGACGGTTGCGTGTCACCGGTCATTATTATGAAATCGTTTTTCTCCATTGGTGCTGCGTAAAACTCGTATCTGGGCAATCGGCATATCCCCCTCGAATTAACCGAAACATAATCTGGAAAAGAAGGCGAATACAATTCCGCAAAGGGCTTTGCTGCACAAAATTTTATCAAAAGATTGATGGCTATTTTTCCCACATTTCCGAAACCCGGAAGCCCCTGCACAAAAATTGGTTTTTCAAGAGTAGGCTTAGATGTTTGGATGAAGTAAGGCGCATCCATTCATTGCACCAAGCACGATAATATTTGCGTTATACTAAAACGTTTTTGCGATTATGCTTTTAAATAATAAAACGATGTTTACTAAAAAGATTTAAGAAAGCATTGATTCAGCATAGGATAGCGGGGTGGGGTAGCCAGGATTAACCCGCTGGGCTCATAACCCAGAGATCGGTCGTTCAAATCGACCCCCCGCTACCAACTGATTCGATCAAACCAGATATAGAAGCATCGGCACAAAATGTAAGCACATTTTTAATGTTTTGCTTAATAGAAGATGATTCCACAAAATTCATATTCTGATTTGACCGATATAAGTACGTCAAAAATGAGAAGGAAGGAAAAATGAAAACGAAAATCTTGAATTGCGTGGTACTTTTAGCAATGCTTTTCGCTGTTTGTATCCCAATAGGGGTTCAAGCTCCATCCAACATAACCATGGCTAAAATGAATGGTGGTTATGGAGTTTATCCAACCAAAGTTGAACTCATGAACGCCGATGAGGATCCGCTACCTCCAAGTGTAGTACCATTCAACTTGGACATGGTTGACGCTGAAAGTGTTGACGCAACAGGTGAAGGAATATACGTTGCAGTACTAGACACTGGATTGTTGTCAAACTATCTCTATTTCTTCCCAGAAGGAGTGGTTGACATCAAAGAAGAATGGGGCATCGGCTTTACACATGACGTGTGGTACGATCCAACAGGCGAGGGCAACTGGTCCATAGAGTACTTAAACGGTGTAGAATACAGATTCTCGTACGGTCCATTGAGAGCTGATCGTGGTTTTATTACACATGATAGTGGCGCCCCTGACAAATATGGATTTGGATGGGGTTCTGGACACGGTACCCACGTCACCAGTATAATTACTGGTTGGTACCTCAACAGACTTGGCGTACAATACTGGGTGAAAGGGGTGGCTCCAAAAGTAACAATAATTCCTGTACTTGTTCTGGATGACTGGATAGAGTTTGCAGACGATGGCAATGGATGGTTCTGGGCTGGTGGTACTTGGGAGATGGTTGCTGCAGGCATTAGATATATTGGTGATTTGGCAAAGAAGCACAATGTGAAAATAGTAATCAACATGAGCTTGGGCGGATCAGAGCCAAATGAGCTTATTGAAGACGCAATTGACTATGCTATCTGCAGAGGCGTAATTGTAGTTGCTTCTGCAGGCAACGAAGGCGAAGCTGGCATGGGTTGGCCTGGCGCATACCCGCAAGTTATTTCAGCGGCCGCAGCAGGCTGGACACATGAGTACATTGATTACATTACAGGCGATCCAAACCCATGGTATTGGTGGATCAAAGATGTGCCTGAAAACTTGTGGACAACAGATCTATTGGGCAACGAATTTCAGGTATATTTGACAGATTTCAGTTCGAGACCAAATGCTTCGCTTGGTCAGCACATTTGGGATCTCGACGTATCCGCTCCAGGAGCTGGCGTAAAAGGACCCTACAAGCCTTATGGGCCGACTGGATGGGGATATTATTCTGTTTGGGGAACAAGTCAAGCTGCCCCACATGTATCAGCTATAGCTGCGCTAGTGCTTCAAAAATATCCTAAAGTAAGGCAATTTAGCATGGAAGTATGTCTTAAAGCAGCAGGTTTACTCAATCGTCTAACAAAGCTTTTTGAAACAGAGCGATCCGCATTGGTCTTTGATATTTTCTCAGGTTCCATTGTGACCTACACATGGTCTTGGGACGACTATGGCACTGGACTGCTGCAGGCAAATGACGCCCTTTGCGTTGCGAGATTTATATTTAGATCGCGCGGTGGACGCGGGCACACCTTGTAAACAAATGATGCCTACAAAATGAAATAACCCATTTTTTTATATTTGAAAAAGTTTAGTCTTTCAGCTATTTCCTATTATGCTAATTGCCGCTTGCTACACTCTTGGGTCTATATGAAGTTTCAATACATTTGTGATACTGTTGCTAAGGCAATTACAGGAGTAATTAAATGGAACAAAATAGGATTGAATGGCTTATATGTTCCTCGATAGATCGCCTATAGAAATCCCTTTCAGACTTATTTGGTTGCAGCAAATTTTCTCTCCATTTACGGTTAAATTGTCTACATCACTAAAAAACTGCCAGAGTTTTGCTTCTATGGCTTTCTGTCTCAAGCTCTCTTTTATTGTTCTGATGAACTTTATCTTCTCCGCATCGGACAAATCCAAAAGATTAACTTTCTTCAAGTTTTTTCTGTTTCTTGACTTCATCTGATTTCCCTCTTACGACTATGATATCGCATATCTTAATAAATTAATTCTTTCAACTGCCGATACATGTCAGAAGACGATATATATGCTCAACATCTTATTGAAGAGAAAAATATAAAACTGTGAACTGAAATTCATAGTTTGTAAGAGAGACAGCGTATGCATAGTGATACTGTTAAAAACGCGTTGTTTTCGGTAACTGCAAATCCTTTACTTAAATCTTTAATTAGCCGTTTTGATAAGGAATGCCCCAAAGATGGAAATTTGCTTCTGAACTCTCTGAAAGAATTTTTGGGCGAGCCAGTTGCTCTATGCCCTACATGTCAGCATACAAGCCGAAAAATAGCTAAACCCTTCTATGAGCTTGGAATCCGTTTTCTGCGCGTTGATAGAAATTTTATGCGCCACCAATTTGTTGGTTCTCCATACGGCGAAGCTTGGCTGAGAGGCTTCGGCTTAATGATGAAAGGCATAGAAAAATTTGGTGTGCGTGCACCTTTTACTCCTGCCGGACCTTTTGAGATTGTTTGGAATTTCACTTACCAATGTAATTTGAAATGCAAACATTGCTACGAAAATGCTGGCGACAAAAAACGCACAGAATTATCCACAGATGAAGCAAAACATGTGCTCGACATACTTTCAAAGCTAGCTGGGATAGGTCTCCCTGCCCTTTCTTTCAGTGGAGGCGAGCCTCTAGCTCGAAAAGATTTCTTTGAACTTGCATCTTATGCGAAAAAACGCGTAGGCTACGTAAGCATAGCCTCTAATGGAACGCTTATCACAAGGGATAGTACAAAACGAATCAAAGATGCCAAAATAGATTATGTGGAAATAAGTATTGATGGTGCGACACCGCAAGTTCACGACGATTTTCGATGCATCCCCGGTGCATTTGAAAGGGCTATGGCAGGCGTTAAAAACTGCGTTGAAGAAGGTGTTAATACATGTATTGCAACCGTTTTACACAAGAATAATCTCGCTGAACTTAATAAGCTGATTGCGTTGACAAAAGAGCTGAATGTTCGATTTATGCATTTTAACTATATTCCAACTGGAAGAGCTAAGGCTTATGTTGAATTAGACTTGACGCCAGATGAAAGATTGCATGTACTTGAAACAATTGGGAAAGAAATAATCAGTTTATATTTACAAGCAAAAGAACAGGAACAAGAACAAGGAAAATCAAGTGTCGTGGTTGACAAGTTTTTCAGCACATGCCCACAATATGCCAGCGTAACAAAGAAACTTTCGCAAAAAGCCGGCGAAAAATTCGTGGTCGAGGCTCATTATGCGGCGAAAAAAGGTGTGGAAATAATTGCGAATTTTCTTGGAGGGTGCGGCGCCGGACGCCTATATTGCTGCCTTGAACCGAATGGAGACGTGAAACCATGCGTTTTCTTCCCAACAAACAAAAACACAGTTCTTGGCAACATATTGAAAGATGATTTTGAGGAAATATGGGATAATCATCCGTTTCTATGGAGGCTTCGCACAAGAGAAAAACTTGAAGATTATATCGTAGACAGAAAAAGAGTTGGCTGTGCAGATTGTCCTGACAAGTATATATGTGGTGGATGCCGGGCCAGAGCTTACAGCTATTTCGATGGAAATATAAGTGCGCCTGATATAGGCTGCATCCGCAATAAGCCCTTATGGGAAAAATTTTTCCTAGCTAAGAAGCATTGAAGGTGAACCGTTATGCTCTTCCTTTTTCTTCTTTGCCAAAATATGCTGTCCATTTAAGTTTGCGAGAATCTCTTCCAAATTTTAGCGCGCTTTTTCTGCATTTACTTGAACAAAACCATAGGAGTGAGCCATCATTTTTGACATACATCAAGCCTGTGCCTGCTGAGAATTCGTTACCGCAAAATGAACATTTTCTTGGTCTGGGCACAAACTATCGCCTCTAGATGCTTTGGTTTTATCTGGTGATTTTTTTAGCTTCTCTTTCAGTTTCTCTAAGCATTAAGATATCTTGCACTCTTATTGGTCCTTTTACGTTGCGGGTTATGATTCGTCCTTTGTCCTTTCCTTCTAGAATACGCACTCTGACCTGTGCGATTTCGCCTGTTACACCTGTGCGCCCGATGACTTGTATCACTTCTGCTGGAGTGAGCTCTTCCTTTGAGGTGGCGACCTCTTTCTCTTCTTTGCTCATTACTTTGCTCCTCTTTTCGCTTGCTCGATTCTTGTTATTATCTCTTTAATCAGTCCTGTGGCATCTCCTTCTTTTACTATGCAAACAGATGCGGCAGGAACCTCTATGCCTACGGCGTTACCTACTTTTTCTTTGCTTGGGACAAACAGATATGGGATTTTTCTTTCTTCGCATAGGAGTGGTAGATGAGCAACGACTTCTGGTGGGTCAACATCCTCGGCTATGATTACTAGTTTTGCTTGTGCTCTTTCAACAGCCTTTGTTGTTTCGTTTGTGCCTTTTCTAACGGTGCCTGTTTTTGAGGCTATTTGTAGGGCTTCATAGGCTGCATCTGCTAGCTCCTTCGTAACCTCAAATTTGACGTAAAATGGTTTAGACATAAGCCTTCACCCTTTTGAAATGCACAGTCTTATCAACACTTCTTATTTATCAAGGTTTCGTCTAATTTTGGGCCACAAACTGCCTTGTTTATCAATAAAAAGTAGAAAGGTTTAAATAACGTGTCACGTTTGAACCATTCTGCTTTTCGTGAGGGGAATTTAGGAATTTGCAGAGATTAGGCCGAGTCCTCCATATTACTCCCAGCAAAAACATTATAATCAAAGTCGAAAACACTCCAAAGCTTGGTGAAACAGTTGTTGACGAAAATCTGAAATCCTTCGGGACAGTTTTTGATTTGTTTGGTCCTGTTTCAGCGCCTTACGTTGCAGTAAAACCCACGGTAAAAGAGCTCAGCATACTAGCAGACAAGGTTTTGTATGTGCTCCCCTCAGCGAGGAGAAAGGAGAGGTAAAAAAGTGAGTGATGATGAAGAAGGACGTGAAGATCCAGACCCTTTGTTGCCAACGCAGCAGGTTGAATCTGTAAAAGTTCATTCTTGCCCCGAATGCGGCAGCACACGGCTTATGCGAGATTACGAGTGCGCTGAAATAGTCTGCATGGACTGCGGTTATGTGGTAGCTGCAAAAATCGCTGATAGAGGACCTGAATGGCGCGCCTTCGATGATGAGCAAAGGGCAAAACGAACGAGGGTTGGTGCTCCATTAACTTATACTATTCATGATAAAGGCTTATCAACTATGATTGATTGGCACGACCGAGACATTTATGGAAAAAGCCTTTCGCCTGGACAGAAGGCGCAGGTTTATCGTCTTAGAAAATGGCAGCGTCGCATAAGAGTTTCAGACGCAACAGAACGCAACCTCGCATTTGCATTGTCCGAAATAACAAAAATTGCCAATAATCTAAATCTTCCTAAAAACATACTCGAAACAGCATCTGTTATTTATCGAAAAGCCGTAAAAGAACGTCTTATACGCGGCAGATCAATTCAAGGCGTAACAGCCGCAGCAATCTACTTGGCGTGTAGAAAATGTGGACTAGCCAGAACATTGGAAGAAATCGCTCAAGCATCAAGCGTAAACAAGAAAGAAGTTGGACGCAGCTACCGTTTCCTAATCAAGGAGCTCGATTACTCCATACCACCTCTAAAACCAAGTCAGTATATTACAAAGTTTTCAAATCAGTTGACAATGCAAGGAAAAGTCGAGGAAATCGCCCACAAAATCTTGGCTGCAGCAAAAGAATTAAAATTAACTTCTGGTCGTGGGCCCACCGGGATCGCTGCAGCTGCAAGCTATATAGCTTCAGTGTTAACCGGGGAAAGAAAAACACAAAGAGAAATAGCTGAAATAGCACAAGTAACTGAAGTAACAATTAGAAATCGTTACAAAGAACTTGTTGAACGGCTAATGTTCCAGATAGCCATTTAACCTCTCTTTTTCTAAATCTGCGGGCTTGGTTCTAAAGCATTTCTTCTTGACAGTTCTTGCATTCTTCGAAATCTTCCTTTTCGCTTTCTTCCGTCAAGGATGACGTGACCTCAATAAGCTCCTGGAAAAGTTTTTTGGGAATCTTGTCTCTTAATGCTTTAACTTCTATTTTTAACTCGTTAACCTCATTTTCCAAATTCTTTGCCTTCTCATTTAACGCCACAACTTCCCTCAATTGTGCTATTTCCTCAAGAAGCATAGCCTTCTCTTTTTCTAACGCTCTAATTTTTTCTTCTAATCGATTTTTTAATCCAATAACTTGCGTAAATTTCACCTAACATTTCTATATTTTTACATGTTTGCGCTTAATAATTTGTTCTAAACCATTTTTCACCATTGCAAAACACATTTTAGGTTCTTGAAGGAATGTATAAACGGGGCTAGGCTTGGTTAGATGTCCAAAATGTAGGGCTGAGGTAACTGCTCCGATTAAATCGTGGCCTGTTCTTGCCCGCAAATCGCTTCAAAAAGACGAAAAATCCAAGATGATTATGGGAATATTCGAATGCCTAAACTGTAAAACCAGGTTCAGAGCTACTCTGGAATCTGAGACAAAAATTGAAGAAGTAGCAAGCATTAAAAATATGGTCGAAAGAATTAAAGGCATTAAGGAAGAGCTCATGCAGACGCTGAAAAATCTCCGTGAAAAGATGAAGACTTTGGAAACTGAACGCGCAAACCTCATGAGTGAAATTGAAAAACTAAAACAGATTGCAGAATCGCGAGTCAGTGCCCTAGAAAGGGAAATAAGTGTGTTACGAGAGGAAGTAAATTCGCTGAGAGGCATTCTTGGCTATATTGAAGAGCCAGAAAAAATAGCTAAATAACCGTGTTTTTAAACTATTTTAAGTATTGCTTATAGTACTCTTGAGCCTTAGCTACAGCTTTCTCCGGATTTTTTATGATCGAGTATTTCATGTCTGGCTGAAGTTTTTCACATTTGCTAAAATATTCAACAACTTTTTTCACGTTTCCTTCGTAGATCGCTAAGCCTCCAGCAATTTCATACATTGCTTTGGCTCTTACTAGATCATTTTCCTTCTCAAATTTTTCTGCGTTTTCAACAGCTTCTTTCATTGAAGTATCAATTTTTCTGGGGTCAAGAAACATTGTATGCCTCAGTGCCTCGAGGTTTTCTTCATCATCTCCCAAAAACTTTTCAAGTTCTGTCACAATATTGGAAGTTTCTACAGTGAATTTTTTCTCCTCTTTTTTTCTAAATCTGTCCAATATGCCCATACTTAGCCTCTCCTTTGCCAGCTTTTCTACACTTTGAAGATTTGAGATTATCATAAGTAGCAGTTAATTTTAAAGGTTTGTCCTTCTATTATGTATGTCTATGCCATATAAATTCACATTTGATCTTTCAAAGGTTTCCCGATTCTTTTTCACTGAGATAGCTAGAATTGGGTATCAAAAAGGTTTACATAAAAAGGCTGGTAGAACTGCTCAGAAGATGATAAAACAATTTAAGCTTCAAGAGGCAACGGGGCTTAACGTCTCTGACGCTGTGCTTCTTCTGCAAGACCTTATAGAATTACAAGCTAGAAACCTTTTGGAAAGAGAAAAATTTGTGCAAACAAGAAAAAGAGCGTTGTTTCTGCCGCATTGCTCCAGAAAATACATGGATAGCCGCTGCAAAGCAATTTTCGATTCAAACATACCATCTTACATTTGTGCGCATTGCAGTCCAGACTGTTCAGTTAATAGAGCCGTATCTGTTGCTGAGAAAAAGGGTTACGATGTTTACATCTTGCCAGGGGGGTCTTGTGTTCCAAAAATCTTGAAAACTAGACAGTATGAGGGCGTTGTTGGAGTAGCATGTGGTGAGGAGATAAGGATAAGCGGAGAAACATTGAAAGAGTTAGGCGTTGCAGGGCAAGCAGTTCCATTAATAAAAAATGGTTGTGCTAACACAGCTTTTAACGTGGAAACCTTGCTTAAGACTCTCTAATAAAATGGTGAAATTTTTTTACTTTACTAGTTCTCTTTTCTTCCAACGTAAGCTTTTGCTTCGACATTTCCTGCATTTAGTCGCTGTTGCAGCGTTTCTGGCGCCGCATTCTCTGCAGATTTTCATGTAAAGCCTATGTTTCTGAGCTAAGGTTTTTTTGAATGGGTCCATGATTGGCATATAAACAACCTCTTTTTAATGGTTAGAAAGGTGAGATACTCTTCCAGAACATATACTTTTTGTCTTGTTTTCACACATGCCGTTTCTAAATAGCAAGTTTGGCTAGTAATTCTGCCACGTCACCTGGCTTTTCAGCTACTTTTACTCCAGCGCTTTGGAATTTTTCAATTTTGCTTTCCGCCGTTCCCGCTTTGCCCATTATTATCGCGCCTGCGTGTCCCATGCGTTTGCCTGGTGGAGCAGAACGTCCAGCGATGAAGGCTATGACTGGTTTGGGATACTTCTCTCTCATGATATATTCGGCTGCTAATTCTTCGAGGTTGCCGCCGATTTCTCCTATCAATACCACTGCTTTCGTCTGTGTGTCCTTTTCAAACATTTTAAGTGTATCTATAAAGTTTAAGCCTGTTATTGGGTCTCCTCCCAAGCCGAGGCATGTGGATTGCCCTAGGTTTTTTCTCGTTAGACTCGCGGCAATCTCGTAGGTTAGGGTTCCGCTTCTTGAAACAATGCCTATACTGCCAAATTTGAAGATGTGGGCAGGCATTATCCCAAGTTTGCTTTTTTCAGGAGTTATTATACCCGGCGTGTTTGGTCCAATAATTGTTGCACCAACTTTTTTTGCATGTGCCATTACGTTGACAGCATCTTTTATTGGAATATGCTCTGTTATTATCACGATAGTTTTTATTCCATTTTCTAATGCTTCAAGGGCTGCATCTGCAGCGAAAGGCGCTGGCACAAAAATTATTGAGGCGTTTGCTGAATGTTTTTCTTGGGCTTCCTCAACTGTATCATAAACTGGAAGGTCGTAAATTTTGGTTCCGCCTTTTCCAGGCGTTACACCAGCAACTATTTTTGTTCCATATTCTAGCATGAGTTTGGTATGAAAACTTCCTTGGGCTCCAGTTATGCCTTGCACAATTGCTCGTGTTTTTTCGTCTATTATTACTACCAATTCTATTTTCCTCCATACTTGGAAATTTCCACAACGCGCTGGGCTGCTTCTTCCATGCTTTCTAAAACATGTATGTGGGCTTCTGTAAGTATTCGTTTTCCCTCTTCTTCGTTTGTGCCCACAAGTCTAATAACCATTGGTTTTGTCGTTCCTACTTTGGCTTTTGCTTCCAAGATTCCACGGGCAACTTCGTCGCAACGAGTTATTCCACCTAAAATGTTTACGAATAATGCTTTAACCTTAGGGTCTGAAAGCACTATTTTTAGGGCAGTGGCTATTTTTTCTGCAGGTGCTCCTCCACCTATGTCCAAAAAGTTTGCTGGTTTTCCACCATAATATTGAATCGTGTCAAGTGTTGCCATTACGAGACCTGCGCCGTTGCCTATTACGCCTATGTTGCCATCTAATTTGACGTAAGCTAAATCATTTTTCATGGCTTCTGCTTCTTGTGGAGTGAGCTCGCTTTCGCCTTCCAAAAGTCTATTCTTATATTCTTGATGACGGAATAACGCATTATCGTCCACTATTATGCGGGCATCTGCAGCAACAAATTTTCCATCAGTAGTCTCTACTAACGGATTCATCTCAATTAATTCTGCGTCGTAATCCATACCAGCACGATATAATCCTTCAAAAATTCTTTCCAGTTCAGAGAGCTGATTTCCTGCATAACCCATTTTTCTTGCGATTTGGCGGGCATGGAAAGAATGGAAGCCGCTATGTGGATTTATTAGAAATCTAATTATTTTTTCTGGAGTTTTTGAAGCGATTTCCTCTATCTCCATTCCACCGACTGTAGAAGCAATTACAATGTAGCTCTGATTGAATCTATCTGTTGTTATGCCGAAATAAAGCTCCTTTTTTATCTGTATTTTTTCTTCAATCCATACGCTTTTGACCGCTATTCCCTTTATCTGCGTTTTTAACAGTTTTTCTGCAGCCTTTTCCGCTTCGGCGGTCGAATTGGCGAATAATATTCCACCGGCTTTTCCTCTTCCAGCGACAAGCACCTGTGCTTTGATGGCGAGTGGTGGTTTTAGTTTGGTTGTTAATTCGCGGGTTTGATTTAGGTTTGTTGCCAGCCCGCCATTAGGTGTCGGTATTTTGTATTTTGTGAGTATGTTTTTTGCTTCGTATTCAAAGAGTTTCATATGGGTTTCTCCTTTACTTTATGGTTCCTATTGTTACGTAGGATTTTGTGTCTTGTATGCCGTCAATGGAAGATAACTTTTTTAGTACTTCGTCTAGTTTTTCTCTTTCAACTATTAAAACTGCATCCACATCGCCGGTGATTCTGAAGGCTCTTTGGGCTGTTAACTCCTTGACTTTTTCATAGGCGTAGGTTCTCTTGTGGGGCGATACCTTAATGAATATAAATGTTGGAGCTGAGGATATGCCAAGCATATTCAGCCCCTTTTCGGTTACGTCTATGAAGCCCCTGCCAGTGCGTATGTATTTTAAGTCTCTAAGTTTTCTGAGATGAACGTTCAATGCTTGTCTGCTTATGCCTAGTTGTTTTGCCAATTCATCTTGTTTTACAATGAGCGTGTACGTGTTTATGTATTTGCCTTTTTCATAAAGCATTCTTAGTAGTTGTACTGAACGTCTTGTGGGTGCTTCTTCCAATTCCGTTTTCCTCTCTCTCTTGTTTTTTGTTAAGTTTAAGCTTTACATTGGTAAGCGTTATTTAAATGTTTAGCAAAGGCAAAAATAATGTAGCGTCTAAATTTCTGCATGAAAATTTATTAAATAGAAGTATAGACCGCAATGTATTTATTTATCGATAAAAATGGTTATCGAGCCATAGAAAAATGAAAACTAGGAGTGAGGCGGTATACGATGTCTGAAAGCAATTCAGTGATGATCGGAAATAAGCCAGTAATGAACTATGTACTGGCTTGCATAACACTCTTTCATGGCGGAGCAAAAGAAGTAAACGTTAAGGCAAGAGGGAGATCGATAAGTCGGGCAATTGATGTAGTTGAGGTTGTCAGACGCCGATTCCTACCAGATGTAAAAATTAAGAAAGTCGGCATTGGAACGGAGCAGATGGCCCCCAGACAAGAAGGTGGCTCGCCCGCAAACGTTAGCACCATTGAAATAACGCTTGAACGATAAACATTTGCAGTTTCGCGTAGAATGTGCAAAGCTCTGCCCCTCCTTTATTTGTGGAGGGCGTCTTTAAAGGTGAAAACAACACTATGCAGTTTCTGTTTGAAAAGTGGAATACTGTGTCAAAAGTGTTCAGAAAAAGTTAGGTCTGGCGAGGTCAGCGAGTTAGATCTGAAAATTGCTCAGTTATTGCTGTCTCTGGAAGAAAAGTATCCCTCTCTTCAAAGCGTGTATTTTAGGGGAGCAGTTGATGCGGGCAAGACCTTGGCAATTATTGTTGGTTCTGGTGATGTGCCTCGTCTTTTGGGTTTTGGTGGAAAAATAATCCGAGCCTTAGGTGAAGAAATTGGTCGAAACATTCGCGTTTTAGAGTATGGAGTCGATGACCGGAAGTTTTTGGAGGATTTATTTGCGCCATTAAGCATTTTGACGATTAATACAATTTGGTTGCCTGATGGTACCACTGAAACGCGAGTTATTTTGAGAAAGAGGCGTGGTTCTCAGCCACCTTTTGATGTAAAGGCTTTAAAGGAGATTGCCCGTAAAGTTCGGAAAATGACTTTACGTGTAGAGTTTACAGACTAGTAATAGAGAGGTGTGAACCCATGAAGTTGGATGCGATAGGTGATTGGCGTAGGACGCATTATTCTGTCGAAGTCAAGCCTGAAATGGATGGTGAAGAGGTTACTCTTTTTGGTTGGGTTCAAGAAGTACGAGATTTAGGTGGCATTCGTTTTGTTATATTGCAGGATAAGGAGGGCACTCTTCAGGTTACTGTCCCGCGAAAGAAATTAAGCAGCGAAGTTTTGTCGAAGTCTGATGCGTTGCAAAAGCGATATAGCATTGGTGTGAAAGGCGTTGTTAAAAAAACCGAGATGACACCTAGAGGTTTCGAAGTGCTTCCGAAGGAAATCAAGATTTTCAGCACAGCTACTCCTCAATTGCCTATTGACGTGTCTGGAAAAACGCCAGCAAATCTCGAGACTCGGCTTAATGCACGAGCATTAGACCTTTGTCGAGAAGAAAACATAGCCATTTTTAAGATTCAGCACACAGCAATAGAAACGATACGTGAATTCTTATTTAAGTGTGGCTTTATCGAAGTTTACACTCCACGCATAATTGCTTCAGCAACAGAAGGCGGTGCAGCACTATTTTCTGTTGACTACTTCGAACAGAAGGCGTTTCTTGCGCAAAGCCCGCAATTATACAAGGAACAGCTTGTCATGAGCTTAGAAAAAGTCTTTGAAGTTGGCCCGTTTTTTAGAGCTGAAGAATCTCATACGCGCATCCATTCTAGCGAGTTTATTTCGGTGGACATTGAACAGGCGTTTGCTGATGCTGAAGACGTGATGCAGCTGCTTGAGCAAACTATTCAACATGTTTGCAAGGCTGTTAATGAAAAACGCTCGAAAGAACTGGCAATATTAAAAAGCAAAGTGGAAGTGCCGGAATTACCTTTCAAACGCATAACCTACGACAAAGCTCTCTACGATCTCAAAAAGAAAGGCGCAGAGATTCCGTGGGGTGAAGACATACCTACGCCAGCGCTTAGAACCTTGGGCAAAATTCATCCATACTTCTATTTTATAACTGATTGGCCTACACACTCTAAAGCCTTCTACATTAAGCCAAGAGATGACAACCCAGACGTGTGTGAAGGTTTTGACTTGATGTGGCGTTGGCTGGAACTGGTTTCTGGTGGAACAAGAATTGCATCAAAGGAGCTTTTGGTTAAGCGTTTAGAGGAGAAAGGTTTGAATCCGAAGTCGTTTAAGTATCATTTAGAGGCTTTTGATTATGGTATGCCACCGCACGCAGGCTGGGCTATTGGTTTGGGTAGACTTATTATGATGTTGACTGGGAAAAAGAATCTACGAGAAGTGACGCTTTATCCAAGGGACAAGTTCAGACTAACGCCATAAAGCCTTTAGCTCTTGGCGGTGCCTAGGCTCCCTTATTTATAGATTGAATTTTAGGTTCTATAATTGCTTTATAGAAGTATGCTACAGAATGGATAAAGCGTAGTGTTACCTAGTGTTTATGGGAGAAGGAGAGATTATGAAAAAATCTATTCTATTGTCTCTTTCAGTGGCGACGCTAATTGTTATTGCTAGTTTCTCGGCTGTGGGTTTGAACAATCAGTCATTTGTTTCTCTGGCATGCGAAGCTGAAGGCGGCATTGTCGACAAAACGCCAAGCGAAGCATTCAAAGTGAAAATTGTCTTCAAGAACACGGGAAAGACTGAAGGCACATGGTCAGTTAACATAGCCTTCGAAGGTGAAGTGTGGACTTGGAGCGGAACGCCGCAGACTCTTACACTTAAGCCTAGTAAAACGAAAGCTCTGACATGGAATGGCACTGTTCCATCCAATGCGCCGATAGATTCAGTTGCAAGACTAATAGTGTATTACAACGATTCCTTCACGGCATTAGATTGGTGGATACATGTGATTTCTAGTGCAGAACTAACTATAACCTCAAGCACAGTAGAATAAAAATGGCTTAATACAAGCTTACCGATTTCACTTCGCAAGAGACTTCAGCAAATTCCGAAGTTTCTTCTTAATCTTTTGCGTCTAACAAACTCTTCATCAGACATGATATGATCTCTGCATATTCTGATGCCTCAAGTTTTGTCATAAAATCAAGGTCTTCTAGTTCGGATACTTTATCTTCGTATTCTGATGAGCCGCAGCATTCTTCTATTTCAGCTTTTATATCGACAAGTTGATTGAGGTCTTTCTCGTCATATTTTATGTTGAATCCGATTTTTTCAATGAATCAAGTGTCTCTGCTTCTTGTTGTTTTGCAAGTTTTCGATTTTTTAGAGTTCGTGTGGATGCTTTTCCAACACTGAGAAAGTTTCCGCGGTTGTTCTGTAATAGCTTTCGATGAGGTGACCCAAACGTTCTTCGCGTACTACCTACAGATAACACTCACCCCTTCTTTTTTTTAAAGTCTCGTCTGAACCTAAGTCGTTTTCCTCACTAAATGTTTCTTGAGCAGATTCTGAAGAATTTTAAAAGAAGAAAATTAGCAGAAAAAGCCTTCATTTACATCAATTTTATTTAAAATTGTCATAAAAGCTGATAAATAAGCAATTCTTATTGGCAACTCGTAGGAGTGGAACTTAAATAGGCTGTGGTGTATTCGGAGCAAAAAACTTCGAAAAACAGCCCGTTTTCCCATATGTATACTGGGGTATGCGTGCCCAAAACCACCGAGGGCACCAGTCGCATGGTTTTCTTACTTATGATGATGGAAAGTTTCACATTTACAGAAATCTCGACCTCATACCAAAAATAAACACAAGTGCCATCCAAGAATGGTTCGGGCGGTTGCCCGGACAAGTTGGCATAGCAAACGTTAGATACACAACTTCTGGGAAATGCGACGAAAAATCTCTCATAAGGGGAACACAACCCGTAACAGCCTCAAAAGACGGTTTAAAAGTGGCTATTTCATTTAATGGCAATGTTGTCAATACGTTTCCACTTAAAAAAGAAATTTGTGAAGAATTTCCTAGCTTTAGTTATGAATGCGACGCAGACCTAATCTGCAATAAACTCCTTATTGAACTAATGAGAAGCAAAGACTTAACATCAGCAGTTGAAACGTGCATGCAAGAAATCGAAGGCGCCTTCTCAATAGCGGGTATAACGAAAAACGGCGAGTTCTTCGCCTTCCGGGATCCACATGGTATAAGACCACTCTGCGCGGGACATAGCGAAGACCACTCAATCCATGCATTCTCGTCTGAAACAGTAGGTTTGGATATAAACGGCTTTGTGAGAGACTTCGAAGTTAAGTCAGGTGAATTTATAACTATCTCCAAAAATGGTTTCAAAAGGGAGCAATTAGCCAATGGCCACAGAGCCTTTTGCGCCTTCGAATTTGCATATTTCGCTAGACCCGACTCCTGCTTTGATGATAAGTATGTTTACGAGGTAAGAGAGGAATTTGGAAGAAACCTCGTCAAGGAAAATCCAGACATCGTCAAGGATGCAGACATAATCATTTCATTGCCAGAAACTGGCGACGACGCTGCCATGGGTGTCCACGAAGCATCTAGTTTAAAGTGGGAAAGGGCTTCTCGAAGGCATCGCTACGTGACAGAACGTGCATTCATCCTCCTTAACAGAGAACGTTACGCAACCATAGACAAAAAAATCAACATTTTGGAGTCTAAAGTGAAGGGAAAACGTGTCATCGTAACCGAAGACAGCATAGTTCGCGGCGACACAACAAAAATCGTCATAGAAAAACTGCGCAAAATGGGCGCCAAAAAAGTCTACCTATTCGTCACGTTCCCACGTATAATCGGACCATGCTTCTATGGAATTGACATGGCAACCTACGGCCAGCTAATCGGTTCAAAACATAACTCGGAGCAAATAGCTGAAATCATAAACGCAGACGCATTATGCTATCAATCAATCGAAAACTTTGTAAAAGCCACGGGCTTCACACGGGATCAGCTGTGCCTAGCATGTGTAACAGGCAAATATCCAACGCCGTTGGCACAGAAAATTGCGGATGAGATGAAGAAAAGGTTTATGGACGGCTACAAGGAAACAGGAAGACTTTATGAAATAGAGGACGCGCTTCAGAAGTCTTAGTGGCAAAACAAATTAGGGCTTTGCGCTTATTCTTGAATTTGATGGAAGTTAAGCCATGGAGAAAGTGGGTATCCTCGTAGTATCATATGGTGCAAGAGAAACCGCCATGATCGATGCCTTCACACGAAGCACAAACTATGATGTGGAAGTCTATGTCGCAGACAAACAGCGAAATCCATTCAACTTGAAAAGAGCAGCCAAACATGTTGTGATACCAGACCTAAACATAGAGACGATATACAAATTCGCAGAAGTAAACAAAGACAAAATAGACTTCTGCATTGTTGGACCCGAAAAACCAATAATAGAAGGCGTTCGCAACATAATAGAAAAACGCACACGCACACCAGTCATCTGCCCAACAAAAGAATACGCCATAGAAGCAAGCAAAGTCCAACAACGATTCCTATTCCAACAAATCATGCCAGAAGTAAACCCCCGCTTCCAGATTTTCAATCTAAAAGACTACAAAAACCAACAAGAAACCAAAAAAGCAGTTTACAAATGGCTCGACGAATTGGACAACAACGCTGTTGTGAAACCTGACAAGCCTGCAGCAGGAAAAGGCGTAGGCGTCTGGGGAGACCACTTTAATACTCGCGAACAACTCTTCGAACATTTTTTGGTCAATCTTCAGCACGGCTCTGTTATAATTGAGGAAAAAATAGAAGGCGAAGAATCCAGCTTTCAAGTTTTCTGCGACGGCAAACACCTTGTGCCACTGCCAGAAACGAGAGATTACAAACGAGCCTTTGACGACGACAGGGGACCGCAAACTGGAGGCATGGGTTCCTACAAAAATATAGGCGACTTTTTACCTTTTATGACTTCAATTGACAGAGCCAAAGAGATAGAAATAGTCAGCAACATCTTTCATAAATGGAAGATAAAAGACAGAACAGCCCTGCGAGGGTTACCTTTCTACGTGGCTTTTATGCACACTGGCAAAACACCGAAAATCCTTGAAAACAACAGCCGACCAGGAGACCCTGAAATAATCAACATACTGCCCATACTAAAAGACGACTTTGTTGACATCTGTTTCAGAATCCTAGAAGGCAACTTAACACACATTGAACTGGAAAAGATGGCTTCGGTTGTGACTTATAAGGTTCCGCCAAACTACGGCGGATACGCAGACACGTTTCCAAATCAAGTCATTAAAGATGAGATTGGCAAACCAGTAGACCTAAATAAGGCATATGAGTTGACCAAAAAATACGGGGATAGAATTCGTATTTATCCGGCAGCCATGGAACAGCGCAACAACGAAACATATGCCCTTACGTCTAGAGCTGTTGCTGTCGTTGGTATAGGCGAAAACATCGAAGAAGCCAGACAAATCTCTTTAGAAGGCATAAAAGCCATAAAAGGTGGAGCCCTTTGGAACAGAACCGACATTGCCTCCAAACAACACATAGAGAAAAGCATAAAGCATATGGAAGAGTTGAGGCGCCGAAAGTGAAACGAGTTTTCATATCAGACTGCGAAGGTCCAATCTCAAAAAATGACAATGCCTTTGAATTAACAACTCATTTTGTTCCAAACGGCAACAAGCTATTCACTGTTATAAGCAGATACGACGATGTTTTAGCAGACATTTTGAAAAGGCCAAATTACAAGGCTGGCGACACCTTAAAACTGATTTTGCCTTTTCTTAAGGCTTATGATGTTACTGATAGCAAAATGCATGAATTTTCAATGCGGAACTTGGTTTTAATCGCTGGAATAAAAGGTGCACTTGAGTGTATAAGAAAAGTGGCTGACGCTTACATTGTTAGCACAAGTTACGAGCATTACATAAAGGCTTTGTGCCAGACATTAGATTTTCCGTATGAAAACACCTACTGTACAAGACTTAGCCTTGACAAATACTACTTGACAAGCGAGGAAAAGAAAAAACTACAAAGCACTGCGAAAGAAATTGCGCAGATGTCCATAATCGAAATTCCCTTCGAAGCAAAAACACTAAAAGATTTTCCAAAGAAAGATCAAAATATAATTCGCCGATTGGACGAGATTTTCTGGAAAGAAATTACATGTACTGACTGCGGAAGAATATTCTCCGAGGTTAACCCAGTCGGAGGTAGCGAAAAAGCCAATGCCCTAAAGGATATAGCCAAAAGGAAAGGTGTTGCATTGAAAGACGTCATGTATGTCGGCGACAGCATAACAGATATTGAAGCTTTCAAACTTGTAAAGGAAAATGGGGGCTTAACGGTTTCTTTTAACGGTAATCAATATGCCATAAAAAACGCTGAAATTGCTATTCTATCCGAAAATGGTATAGTAACCGCTGTTTTAGCAGAAGTTTTCAGTAGATTTGGGAGGCAACAAGCCTTAAACCTTGCCAAACACTGGAATAGTGAAGCATTAAAGAAAAGCCCAATAAGCCAAGCATTACTTGACAGCCTTTTCACATTATATCCCGACGAATTGCCTAAAGTTAAAATAATAATAAGCGAAAATATGGAGAATCTAGCAAAAGAAAGCAGCGAGTTTAGAAAAAAGGTTAGAGGAGAAGCCATCGGAAGATTGGGATGAATGGTTAAAAAAACTATTATAGACGATACTTATGCGGAGGCTTTTGAAGGCGTTTTTTGTCGAGTAATAGTAACTGCTGATGACGAGGAAACTTTGCGAAGGGCTGCAGAAGACGCCACAGCTACACCGTCCATAGTTATAGGCAGAGTGGAAGGTGGAATAGAAAAATGGTTGAGCGAAAAAGCAACGCCTGACAAGCGCAAAGGTGCCATGCTTCAGTTTTGGGGAGGAATAGATTCTAAAAAGCCTTTTTCTGATTCCTTGAAAAAGTTTGAGATTGAGCTTTCTTATAGGATTCGCCAAGATATTCTTGTCAAGCCTTTCACAGCTGTTTTTGATGCTATGCCCAATTGTGAAGGAAAGATAGACATGATGGAACGTGTCGGACATTGCGGCGACGGTTATGAATGGGTGGAGAAACGTCATGGACGCGAAGTAATAGTAGTGCCTATAATGGTTCCTGATTTCATTATCGAACGATGTTTAGGCTATGCGCATGGCGTTATGGGCGCAAACTTTTGGATAATGTGTAGAACAAAAGAGTCTCTAAAAAAGGCTGGAGAAAAAGCGTTAGAAGCAATACATAAAATTGAAGGCGTAATAACATCTTTCGGCATTTGCTCTGCAGGCTCAAAGCCTGAAACACGTTTTCCATGGATAGGACCAACAACTAATCACCCATATTGTCCATCTCTTAAACGAAAATTGGGTAAAGCGTCAAAGGTGCCTGAGGACGTTGGCTATATTCCTGAAATAGTGATTAATGGTGTTTCGTTGCAAGCGGTTAAAAAGGCTATGAAAGTTGGAATGGCAGCAGCATTAGACGTTGATGGCGTAGTGCGGATTTCTGCAGGAAACTACGATGGAAAACTTGGCAATTACAAGATTTATTTACGTGAGCTGTTTCCATGAAACGTTTTGACGCTGTCGGGTTTGGCGGATTAAACGTAGATAAACTCTTCAAAGTAAACAAAATAGCGGGGGCTGAAGAGGAAAGCTTCATAACGGACTATGAGGAATCTTGTGGGGGTTCAGCAGCAAACACCACTGTTGGTTTATCGAGGCTAGGATGCAAAGTGGGTTTTGTTGGGAAAGTTGCCGACGACAGAGAAGGTAGGATGCTAACTGAAGATTTTCGCAGAGAAGGCGTAGACACGGGCGGCATAATTTATTCAAAGCGTGGAAGAAGTGGTTCAGTCATGGGTTTCGTTGACGACGAAGGCGAAAGAGCATTATACGTAGACCCAGGCGTAAACGACACATTAGAGTTTAATGAAATAAATTTGAAATATGCTTTTCAAACATGTTTTCTGCACATCACGTCGTTTGTTGGAGAAAAATCCTTCCAAACTCAGCAAAGGCTTGTAGAGTCGCTTCCAGAAAACGTTAAGTTAAGCTTTGATCCGGGAGAATTTTACGCAAGAAAAGGCATTGCGCTTGAATCAATAGTAAAGCGGACGTTTGTTCTTATGCCGAATCAAAAAGAACTGGAGCTATTGACCAAAACAGTAAGCTACAGAGAAGGAGCCAAAGCTCTGCTGAAAAAAGGCGTAAAAATTGTTGCAGTAAAGTTAGGCAGCAGAGGTTGCTATGTAACAGACGGAAAAGTAAATCATCTTATAAAACCGTTCAAAGTGAAAGTTCTGGACACAACAGGTGCCGGAGACGCCTTCTGTGCAGGTTTTCTTTTCGGCTTGATTAAAGGTAAAAGCCTATATGACTGTGGAAGGCTTGGCAATTTTGTTGCTTCAAGATGCATAATGAAAATGGGCGCTAGACCTGGGCTTCCATATCTTAAGGATTTAAAATTTCTTGGTTAGATATTCAATTACGCCTTCTAAAATGATTTTTCCGTCTCCATATTGTGGCATCTGCGTTTGTCTTGTCCAGTCTGGCTGCTGCCACCAATAGAAGGCTCTTTCGGGATGTGGCATTAAACCAAAAATTGTTCCTTCCGCATTACATATGCCCGCTATGTCATGAAATGAACCATTCGGATTTGTTGGAAAGCTACCCTCAGCATATTCGCCCTTTTTGTCGCAGTAACGAAAAACTAGCTGGTCGTTCTCGTAAAGTCTCTCCAAAAACTGGTCTTGTTTTTCTTTTGTAAATAAGAATCTGCCTTCCGAATGGGCCACTGGCACATGAAGAACTTTTCCTTTCGGAATATTCCATGTAAATACGCATTTTCCTTGGTTTTCTTGTTTAAGGTAAATCCAACGACAATTATAGCCTGGTGGCAAATTCATCGTCAACGTAGCCTCTGGATACGGGCTCATTTTACTAAAGCTTGGTAGCAGACCTGCCTCAACAAGCACTTGAAAACCGTTGCAGATGCCAAGAATCGGTCGATTTTCATTAACGAAGGCTTTCAATTCTTTGCCAAGTTTCGCCAATATCCACTTAGCCCATATAGCGCCTGCACGCACGTAATCGCCGTATGAGAAGCCGCCTGGAAAAACCAAAACATGATATTGTAAGAGATTTCGACGCCTAACTACTTCATTAGCGTGTATAATATCTGTCTGAACGCCTAATTCTTCAAAAGCTCGTTTAGTTTCAGCGTCACAGTTTGTGCCGCCAACGCGTAAAACACAAACTTTAATCTCTTCCCGCTTCATGCTAAAACACCACTGCTAAAAGTACGTTTCCAACTTGTTGACAAATCGCTTAGCGATGCATCTATAACGGCTTTGTCATTCAACCCGTAAATACATAGCCGCTGAGTCTTAGTGACTTTACCTATCTCTGCACAAGCTTTGTCATTCATTAAAGCCTCAAACTCCGTTTTTGCTTCTTGCGAAACCTCTACCAAAAAGCGGCTGTTAGATTCCGAGAATAAGGCAAAATCGTTGCGGCTTACGTTTCTCTTTGGTACCTTCTGCAAATATAGCTCCATTCCATAGCCACCTGCAAAAGCCATCTCAGCTGCAGACACACCTAAGCCGCCTTCTGACAAGTCGTGGCAAGCTTTCACAAGTCCCAAATCAATAGCTCTCGTAATAGTTGCGAATATTTTTCTTGCATTTGCAGAGCGCACCTGCGGCACATTTCTTCCTACAAAACCCTTCAGCTTATAGTATTCTGAGCCCCCCAGTTCTGCGTAAGTTTTTCCAACAATATATATGGAATCCTTTGGTGCTTTAACATCCATTGAAACAGCTAAGCGGATGTCAGGCACGATACCTAAAGCTGTGATTAGAAGCGTTGGCGTTATGGGTCCAAGTGGAGATTCATTGTATAGGCTGTCCTTACCAGAGATAAAAGGTGTCTTAAAGGCTGTTGCAAAATCGTAGCATGCTTCGCAAGCTTTCACAAGGCTGCCTAGCCTTTCTGACTTTTCAGGATTGCCCCACGTGAAATTGTCAAGTAACGCGATTCTTCTGCCGCCAACCGCCACGTTATTCCTTATTGCTTCGTCTATGGCAGAAGCAGCCATCCAATAAGCGTCTATTTTTCCATAATTTGGGTTCATTCCACACGAAATTGCTACGCCTTTCCAAGAGCCCTTTAAAGGCTTTATGATCGCCGCATCATTCGGTCCAGCCCATTCGCCTTGAAGAGGCTTAAGCACAGTGTTTCCTTTCACTTCGTGGTCGTAAGAACGTATTACGTTTTCTTTGCTGGCGATGTTGGGTGAAACTAAAAGCTGCAAAAGCGTTTCAGTCAAGTTTTTTGGTTCAGGAAAAAATGGCTCCTTGAAAGTTACGGGCTTGAATTCTGCTTTTTTCGTGGTTTTGGGCGGTTTAAATAGGAATGGAATGTCCATGTCTGCAACTTTTTCGCCTTGATAATAAATCTGCAATATGTTATCGGCTGTGTATTTGCCAATAACAGACGCTTCAACATCTTCATTTTCGAAAATTTCCAAAACCTTTTCCAAATTAGCCAAAGGAACAGCTAATAGCATGCGCTCTTGCGATTCGGAAACATAAATCTCCCATGGCGCTAAATCCTCGTATTTCAATGGAACTTTTTCAAGCTCTACAACAGCCCCGCAGCCAAACCTTTTGGCTGTTTCGCCAACTGCAGACGACAAGCCACCGCCGCCTAAATCCGTAATCGCAGAGGCTAGCTCAAGGTCGCGAATCGCTATTATCGCTCTTTTAAGCTTCTCCTCCTCAATAGGATTTGCAATTTGAACAGCTGGCCTTGAAATTTCCTCTGATTTCCCTGTCAGTTCTGCAGATGCAAAAGTTACGCCGTGAATGCCGTCGCGACCCGTTTTTCCCCCGGCTAAAACGATTATGTCGCTTGGTGTGACGTTTCTCCTAAACTTTTTCAGAGGAAGCAAGCCAATGCAGCCACAGTAGACAACAACGTTTCCAGTATAGCTTTCGTCAAAGTATATTGCGCCATTAACTGTTGGAATTCCCATGTTGTTGCCGTAACTTCCTATACCAGCTACAACACCCATGTAAACGTATTTTGGATGCTTCACACCCGTCGGAAGCTTTTCATACTCAAAATCCAATGGACCAAAACCTAAAACATCTGTGCATGCGATTGGATCTGCCCAGACGCCTAGAATGTCGCGGATGACACCGCCAACGCCAGTAGCTGCACCTCCAAAAGGCTCTATTGCAGACGGGTGATTATGCGTTTCAACTTTGATCGCTACGCCATAATCTCTATCAAAACGAATTATCCCTGCATTGTCTTCAAAAACTGAAAAGCACCATTTCGGGTTGATTTCCTCAACAACTTTAACAATATATGTTTTAAAGAGCCCGTCAATTTCTTTTTCTCCCGCTTTTATTTTTCCTTTAAAGGTTTTGTGGAAACAATGTTCGGACCATGTTTGCCCAATAGTCTGAAGTTCAACATCTGTTGGATTTCGTTTCTTATCTCTGAAATACTGCCTAACAGCTTTCATTTCCTGTAGATTCAAGCCTATTCCAAGCCCTCTGCTTACTTCCAGAAGTTGCTGGTCTGTAGCCTTAACTAAGTCTATTTCGAAAAGCAAAAATGGTGTTCTTCTGCGAATGTAAAGGTTTGCGCTCATCTTTCCTCCTCTATTACAATCGCGTAATTATCTTTCGTTGGATTCGCCAAAAGTCGCTTACACATCTCTTCAGCCTTGTTTTCAGCCTCTTTTCTGGACGTTGCCTCAAGAACTACATTATAGACTTTGCTAACGTTTACTGCTTCTACCCTGTAGCCAAGCTCCTTCAATAAGCGAGCCGTAGTTTCGCCTTCAGGGTCACTGTGTCCAGGCTTAAGACTAACTTCAATTTTCACGCAGTATCTCATAGTTTCAGTCTGGACTTTAACGAATTTAAACGCTTTTATCATTAACAAAGCAAATAACTATTTCAAAACTATTTTTTTGCCTTTGTAAAATATTTTGATTCCTTTAGACTCTGTTATTTGACCTATCTGGTCAGCCTTCACTCTGGTTTTTGCTAAAATGTCTAGTGCCTTATCGTTATTTGCCTCGTCTACTATTATTGCGAAGCCCCATCCCATGTTGAACGTCTTAAACATTTCTTCATTAGTTATCGTTCCGCCCAAGTTTGAAGCAGTTTTCTGAATTAGCTCAAAAATTGGCTGTGGGCTGAAACTGTCAAATTTGAAACCTATGCTCTTGGAAAACTTTGTTAGGCGGTTGAATTTCAAGTAGGCGTCGCCAGTAATGTGCACTGCAGCTTTCACTTTAAGCTCTTCATAGACCTTGAGCATTGGTTTAACATATATTGCAGTGGGCTCCAAGACTTCATGCACTATTTCTTTTTCTAATTCTTCCGGGATGTCGTAAGGCTCGTATTTTCCGCCCCATTGTTTAAAAAGAATTTTCCTTGCAAGAGAAACTCCGTTGCTGTGAATTCCAGAGCTTCTCAAACCAATAATAGCGTCGCCGGGTTGTATGTTTCTTCCCGAAATTATCCTTTCGTTGACAACTTCGCCTACTGCCGCGATAACAATGTCAAATCCTTTGCCATTCGCTAATCCTTTGAGGATTTCCGCCACATCGCCTATCTCTCCACTTGGCACTACGCATTCAGCTTCAACTGCTCCTTTCATTATGCCTTTTAGCAGTTCTTTAACTAAAATTGGATTTGAAACTTGGACATGAATATTGTCCGCAATCGCGAAAGGCTTGGCTCCAGAACGTATGACGTCGTTTACAGCCATAGCTACACCGTCGATACCTATCGTGTCGTATTTTTCGGCTAATTGCGCAACAAGCACTTTTGTTCCAATTTCCTCAATAACAAAGTCTAAATAGCGATTTTCTCCAAAAGGAAAAATTTGTCCGTAAGGAAGCGTAACCACTTTGCCATATCTGCTGAATCCATAGGTTTTTTCAAGAGTTTGTAAGGCTTTTTTAGATTCAGCCCTTAGTTTTCTGTCAACACCAGCAGCAGCATATGTGAATTTCTTGGGCAATATTATTCCCTCATTAGCGTCTGTTCTTCACACTTAGGCAAGGCTATTTCTTCGAGTCTGCAGAAATAACAGTTTTGCTCCGACACCCTCTATTGTGCAGAAAAGCACATATCTCTCAAACACCTTATATTTTAATGGTGGGGGAGAAACGGCATGTTCGCAAGGTTGTTCTTGTTCTCTAACATATTGCAAGCATTCAAGTACAGAGACAGAGTAACAATCATGAGCGACATTCTCAAAACCGTCAAAAAATCTAGAGAAGGAAGAAGAAAGACACAGATAATGCAAAGCGCCAACCTAAACTACATTCAAACCAAGAAATATCTTAACTATATGTACAACTGTGGGTTTCTGATGATTACTCAAAGAGAAACTTACATAATAACAGAAAAAGGTTCTAGGTTTCTCCAGCTAATCGAAATGCAGAAAATTAAGAATTTAAGATAGGCTTCTGCCCTTTCTGAATGCTTCTTTATTTATATCGGCAACTTTTTTTCCTAGAGTATCTTCTATGGCTTTTTCTGTGGCTTTGACGCTTATGCCTATTGTCTTTGTTAATGCTCCCAGTATAAGCATATTTGCATATATTTTTGCTCCAAACATTCTTTCTGCTTCTTCTGTAGCAGGGATTTTGTATGTTTTTGCTCTTGTTTCTGGAATTTTCTTTACATATGTGCTGTCAACAATTAACACGCCTTCTTCCTTCAAATCTTTCAGGTACTTGTCTAAAGCTTCTTGACTTATTGCTGCCAGCACATCGCTTTTTCTAACGGCTGGGAAACCTATTTTGTCATTTGAAATTATGACTTCGCTTTTGGCTGCGCTTCCTCGAGCTTCTGCTCCGTAGCTTTGTGTTTGAACGACGTTTTTTCCATCGTAGACTGCTGCTCTGCCCAATATTTGTCCAGCAGCTACCACGCCTTGTCCGCCCAGTCCGCTTATTCGCACTTCAATTTTTTTCACTTCTGTGCCTCCTTAATTGTCCGATATATAGTTTCTACAAGAGTTGGTCGTTTTCTTCGCACAAATTCGCCTACAACAATTTTTCCAGTTAAGGCTTTTTCACTCATTACCTCTGCTGATTCTATGGGAATGGCTTTTTCTTTAAACCATTTCAGCATTTCCCATGAATCTTTGAATCCTGCCCGTCTTCCATATGCTGTTAAGCATTGGCTTACGGCTTCTATGAATCTAAAACCTTGCATTCGTAGTGCCTTTTTTATTGAATCTTTGAGTTCTTTTGGGTGGGCTGTTGTCCAACGTGAAACGTAGCAGGCTCCTGCTGTAACGGCTAGTTTCGCTGCGTCTAATGGATATTCAAAGCTTCCGTAGGGTGTTGTGGTTGTTTTTGCTTTGAATGGTGTTGTTGGGGCAACTTGCCCTCCAGTCATTCCATAAATCATGTTGTTGACCATTATGACAAGTATGTCTAGGTTTCTTCTGGCTGCGTGTATGAAGTGGCTTAAGCCTATGCCAACTATGTCGCCGTCGCCCCCGAAAACGATAACATGCAAATCAGGACGCATAAGCTTAATTCCAGTTGCCACAGGGATGCTTCTCCCATGCAAAGTATGCACAGAGTCCGCCACAAAGTGCGGTGATGGAATCCACGAAGAACAGCCGATTCCACTGCAGAAAACAAACTTGTCAAGCTTTTCATAACCTAATTCGTTAGCTGCTCTTAAGAATTCGCTCATTACAGTAATTCCGCCGCAACCAGAGCAAAAAGGCAATAGTAAAGGTCTCAAATATTTTTTGACAGAAAAAGACTTACTCAACTCTTAAGCACTCTCCTCTATCTTTTCAAGCAATTCTTCTGGCGTGATTAATTCTCCGCCGCCAATCTTGTTAAGCGGTATAACATCTGCCCTACCGTTAGAAACGCGCTGAACCTCGTAGAATATTTGTTTTAGATTCATTTCTGGGACGATTATTTTCTTTGCAGTTTCTGTCAACTGTCTAACAATTTTTTCTGGGAAAGGCCAAATGCTCCTTAAGCGAGTGTATCCAATTTTTAATCCTTTAGCCTCAGCTTTTTCAACGGCTTCATAGATTGCTCGTGAAGTGCAGCCAAAGGAGACAATGCCTATTTCGCAGTCGTCGATTTTGTAGGTTTCAACATCAGCTAACTTCTCTGCTTGACTTTGAATTTTGTTGTTAAGTCTCTCTACAAGTTGTCTATGCTCTTGGGCGTCAGCGGTGAAACGTATCCCATAAGCGTCGTGTGTTGACCCAGTGACTGCCACGTTGAATCCTTCACCAACTGCTGGCATGGGCGGAATATCTTGTAACCCAAAAAATGCCTTCTCATACGGTTCCGGCTTCTTTCTATTGATTACTTCCATGTTTTTTGCTATTGGAATGACTATTTTTTCTCTCATATGTGCAACTATTTCGTCAGCCAGAAGAATTATAGGCGTGCGGTATCTCTCAGCTAGATTGAAGGCTTTGATTGTCAATTCGAACATTTCCTGTACAGAATTTGGCGACAGCACAATCGATGAATAGTCACCATGAGTCCCCCAGCGTGATTGCATGACGTCTCCTTGTCCACACTTAGTTGCCTGTCCAGTGCTTGGTCCAAGCCTCTGAACGTCAACGATGACGCATGGAGTTTCTGTCATGAACGCCCAGCCTATAGTCTCTTGCATTAAGTCGAAACCCGGTCCTGACGTTGCTGTCATAGCCTTGAATCCAGCCCAGCTTGCCCCTACAGCTGCTCCTATTGAGGCTAATTCGTCTTCCATTTGGATGGCTACGCCGCCAACTTGTGGAAGTCTTTCTGCTAAATGCTCTGCGATTTCGCTTGCTGGTGTTATGGGATATCCAGCAAAGAATTTGCATCCCGCTATTACTGCTGCTTCGGCACAGGCTTCGTTGCCCTGCCAAAAACGTATATTTTCTCTTCGAAGTTGTTTCAAACGTGTTCTCCTCTAGACAAGGCTTGAGATTTTAACCTAAAAGGTTTTATCTTCTATTTTCGTTGATTGGTATTTCTAAAAAGGTGAATAAAAGATGAACGAAGATATTGTTGACTATGCTTTGAATTATGCGCAGAAGAAGGGCGTTGAATACGCTGAAGTGCGAGCGCAAAGTCAAACAGAAGAAGTTCTTTTGCTTAGAAGTGGGATTCTAGAAACATATGTCTCAGCAGTTGACAGCGGATTTTGCGTGCGACTTATAGCTAATGGTGGTATAGGTTTTGCTTCAACAAACAAGTGGACAAAAGAAGAGGCTAAAGAAATAATGGACCTAGCTCTAAAATATGCAAGAGCAGCAAACAGGAAAGAGAAGATAACTTTTGCTGAAGAAAAAGGTGTGGAAACAAAGTGGGTTGTAAACCAAAAAAAGAAGATAGAAGATGTTTCACCCGAAGAGAAAATCGCAAGTTTTGTGGATATTGATAAGGCTTTGACTTCATGTGGCGTGAAGATTGCTGCTACGATGTCTCAATGCACAATTAATTTGACATCAAAGTATTATGTTAACTCAGAAGGTTCACGTATTTCTGCGTTTGTTCCGAAAATAGGCGCTTTTTTTCTAATAACAGTTGCTGAGCAAGGAAAAACCGAACAAGCATACGAACAATTTGGGTATAGCGGCGGATGGGAAGCTTTTCACAAATGGAATGTCGAAGAGAAACTGATTCACAACGCCAAAGTCCTCAGAGATGTTATAACAAAGGCGAAAGTCGTAAAACCAGGCACCATGGATTTGATTTGTGGCACTGAAGTAACTGGAATTGCAGCACACGAATCATGCGGCCACCCAATGGAAGCAGACAGAATATTAGGGCGAGAAATGAGTCAAGCAGGAAGGTCCTTCATATACAAGGGCGGGCAGTTCTGGATCGGCTCGAGAATTGGAAGCGACTGCGTGACTATTGCTGACGACCCAACGATAGAGAATAGTTATGGCTATTTCGCCTATGATGATGAGGGCGTTAAGGCACGAAGAAGGTTCCTATACAAGAATGGAGTTATCAACGAGTTTTTGCATAATCGAGAAACCGCGGCTAAGCTGGGCACAAGAAGCAATGCATCTTCGCGATCCATAAACTATGATAGAGAAGCCATAGTGCGTATGTCGAACACGTTTGTCATGCCTGGAGACGCCACAGAAGAAGAACTGATTAAAGATGTTAAATATGGTGTTTACATGAAGTCCTTCACGGAATGGAACATAGATGACAAACGTTTTAACCAACGCTATGTGGGTAGAGAGGCATATCTCATAGAAAACGGCGAGCTAAAACATCCAGTTGCGAGACCGGTAATAGAAACTACTACGCTGAAGTTTTGGACTGCTGTTGACGCCGTTTCAAAAAACCTTGAATTTGATTCGGCAACTTGTGGAAAAGGTGACCCTGCTCAAGGCGTTCCAGTGTATACTGGCGGTCCGTGCATTAGACTTAGAGAGGTGTATGTGAAATGAGCGACATGCTTAACAAGACTGAAGCAATAGTTAAAAAGGCGAAAAGCTTAGGCGCAGACGAAGTTGTCGCCAAAACAACTTTTGGCAAATACAGACAGGTACGTTTCAGCAATAATCAGGTGGACATAACTGTTGCATGGAACGACTATGTTACAGACGTTGCCTTAGCTTGGAAAAAAAGAGTTGTAGCCACACAAATTCGCAACTTTCAAAATGTTGACGCAAACATTGAAAAACTATTGAAGCTAGCCAAGGTATCAAAAGAAAACCCAATGTTCGGAGGCTTTGCAAAGGGCAGTTTCAAGTATGCAAAAAGCAATGCAGATAAAAAACTTCAGAATCTCGAAGACCCAATAGGATACGTTTCTGAGGCAATAGGGGCGGCTGAAAAAGAAGTTGGCTCACGCGTTGAGAGTGGAGGCATACTGTTCTCGAAATTTGAAGACGTTTACCTAGTTTCTTCCGAAGGCCCTATAGGTGTAGACAGTCGTTCAGCAATTGAGCTTTCTATAAGAGCTTTCTCGGAAAGAGAAGCCTCAGGACATGGCGTCGAATGCAGCTCATCATTAAAAGATTTTAACCCTTCCAGAGCCGGCACTAAAGCTGGAGAAATTGCAAAGTTGGCCAAAAATCCCAAAGTTGGCGAAGAAGGCGTCTACGATGTTGTCTTCGACCCTTTGATATTCGGCTCGTCGCTTGCTGTTTGGGGTTCGATGGCTTCTGCTTTCCGCATCATGATTCAGTTCAGTGTCTTCGTTGACAAGCTGGGGCAAAAGGTGGCTCCAGAATTTGTCACTGTGAAGGATAATCCCGCTGCGTATTCTATGTCTAATCGTGTCTTCGATGATGAAGGAGTTCCAACTCGAGAAAACGTTATAATCGACTGCGGTATACTCAAGACGTATCTTCATAACACGTCTACTGCCAAAATATTCAAGACTGAAACAACTGGAAATGCTGGGCTAGTGTTTCCAAATCCTTGGAACATTGAAGTCGAACCTGGTAACATGCGTAAGGATGAGCTTTTCAAAGAAGTGAAACGAGGGCTTTATTTCACGAACACATGGTATACACGTTTCCAAAATTACGCTAGGGGCGACTTTTCAACCATCCCCCGAGATGGCATTTTCCTAGTCGAAAAAGGCGAAATAAAACAATCGTTGAAGGATTTACGCATAAGTGACAATGTCCTGAACATGCTAAATAATATTGTTGCGTTCTCTAAAGAGCGCCAGCATGTGCACTGGTGGGGAGAGGCGGATCCGCCGTCGCTTTCGCCATACGCTTTAATCAAAAACGTCCACATAACTAAATCGAGATAGGCAGTGCCACTACAACTTTTTTTCTTCTTTTTTTAGGAGACAAAAGTTTATGTCAAATCTTCTGCATAGCGTAAGCATAATTGCGGTCGTAGTCTAGCTTGGTTAGGACATCGGCTTCCCAAGCCGGTTACCCGGGTTCAAATCCCGGCGACCGCACTGAAATCATGCTTGTAGATTCGTTAACCGCTGAGAATTTTTATCTGTTTAATAATAGCTCAAGTTTTCCTTCGTTAGACGCTGATACTCTCTTATAAAGGATTGTTTCATGTTGTTTTTGCGTTTTTCTGGAAGAAAAGAAGAATCAACAGCGTTTAGGCTAATCTCGAAAAGTTCAGAGATTGTGAAGCCGAGTTTGCGGTGAAGCTGTAAATACTCGTTATTCATGTTGGTTCCGAACATGGAGGGGTCATCCGTGTTCACTGAGACTCTAATGCCATTCTCGAAAAAGGCTTTAATAGGATGCTTTTCAATCGATTCAACAACGCCTGTTTTCACGTTGCTCGTTGGACATGCCTCGATTGCTATGCCCTGCTCTAACAAATACCACATTAGTTTGGGGTCTTTGCCTGCGGCGACTCCGTGTCCAATACGCTCAACGCCTAATTCTTTAACAGCTTCCCATATACTTTCGGGTCCAGCAGCTTCGCCAGCATGAGCAACCAGATGCAATCCCATTTTTTTGGCTCTTCTGTAAACTGGTGCATATGGCTTCGGCGGAAATAGTTCTTCGCTGCCTCCAATGTCGATTGAAACGATGTTGTCGTTTTTGCTCTCTATCAAGTCGAGGATTTGCATGCCAACTTTCGGACCATAATTGCGAACAAGGTCTATCCTAAGATTGCATTCGATGCCGAAATCACTGCGGGCTCTGGAAACGCCTCTATTAATTGCGTCGAGCATTTTGCCGTAATCTAAGCCTTGCAGCACGTGGTCTGAAGCAGAAAAACTCGCTTCAACATAGCGCACATTACACTTTGCGTCAGACTCGAGCATTTCGTAAGTAATGCGTTCGAACTGATTCTCCTCTGTGATGCACGCCATAACAGTGCAGTATATAGAAATGAAATGTGGAAAGTCACGGTATTGGAAAAAACTGTGAATGTCATCCACCGTTTTAAAGAGTTTCTTGTCGCTTTTTTCCATAAGCCAAAGCAACGTTTCAGGCTTAGTCGAGCCGACAATATGAACATGCTGCTCAACCTTAGGCAACGCCCTAATCAGCTTTTCAGCATCCATTAAATCACCACCAAAAAACGAATAAAATTCTAAATATTTATAGAATGTTTAAACCACCAATGAACGTAGCCACTATTTTTTCATCAGGTATTCGTGTATGGCTTTTGCTGCTTTTTTGCCTGCTCCCATAGCGCTGATAACCGTTGCTTCGCCAGTTACTATGTCGCCGCCTGCATAAACACCTTCAAGACTTGTTTTTCCATTCTCGTCTGTCACAATTGTGCCCCACTTTGTCACTTCTAATCCAGCCGTTGTGCTCTGTATAATCGGATTAGGTGTTCGCCCAATCGCCACAATAACCGTGTCAGTGTCCATAACAAACTCAGAACCCTTAACTGGAACGGGTCTACGCCTTCCCGATTCGTCTGGTGGTCCAAGCTCCATGCAGATGCATTCCATGGCTTTTACCCAGCCTTTCTCGTCGCCAATGAATCGTGTAGGAGCTGCCAAGAACTTGCAGATTATGCCTTCTTCTTCAGCGTTCTCAATTTCTTCTTTTCTTGCTGGCAACTCGTCACGCGAACGTCTATAGACGATGCAGACTTGTTCTGCGCCGAGACGTAATGCAGAGCGAGCGGAATCCATGGCTACGTTGCCGCCTCCTATAACAACAACATGCTTGCCAATGCGTATAGGCGTATCATAAGCTGGGAAAGCATAAGACTTCATCAGATTAACTCTAATCAAAAATTCGTTCGCAGAATAAATCCCACCAAGATTCTCGCCTGGCACACCCATAAACTGAGGCAGCCCAGCGCCAGTGCCGATGAAAACTGCATCAAAACCCTTATACTTAAGCAATTCTGGAATCGTGAAAGTTCTGCCGATTAAGTAGCCAAGCTTAAGCTCAACACCTAACTTCACAATGTAATCCACCTCTGCTCGAACAATGCTTTTCGGTAAACGAAACTCAGGAATGCCATAAACCAATACGCCACCAGGCAAATGCAAAGCCTCAAAAATGACAACTTTATGCCCCAACCTGGCTAAGTCAGCCGCGGCAGTAAGCCCAGCAGGACCAGCGCCGATAATAGCCACTTTTTTACCAGTAGCCGGCGCATCTCTTAAAGCCTTGACATCTATTGACCTTTCCCAATCAGCCAAAAATCTTTCCAATCGACCAATGCTGACTGGGTCGCCCACTTTCCCGACAATGCAGAATTTTTGGCATTGCTCTTCTTGTGGACACACACGACCGCAAATAGCTGGGAGACTGTTTTTTTCCTTAACCTTTTTTACAGCTTCCTCAAACTTTCCTTCTCTTATCAACTTAATGAAAGCTGGAATTTCAATTTCCACTGGGCAACCTTGAATGCATTGCGGTTTTGGACACTGCAAGCAACGGTTTGCTTCAGCTAAGGCTTGTTCTTCTGTATAACCTAACGCAACTTCATTGAAGTTTCGCCTGCGCTCTTCTGGCTTCTGTTTAGGAATAGGCACCGATTCTTTCTGAATTTTGGGCTTAGGCTTGGGCTTATTTTCCGCCACAGCTGCAACCTCCAAGTTTTTCCCAGAGAAGTGAACTTAACCGCTCCTCTGGAAGGAACAACCTCTGCCTCTTAATTAAACCATCAAAGTCAACTGCGTGTCCATCAAATTCTGGTCCATCCACGCAGCCAAACTTCATTTTTCCAGCAACCATGACTCTGCATACGCCGCACATACCCATTCCATCAACCATTATAGGCGTCAAAGTTACAACAGTAGGAATACCAAATGGCTTCGTCATTTCTGAAACAGCCTTCATCATCACAACAGGTCCCATAACAACACATCGGTCAAACTTCTCCTTGAAAAGAAGATCCTTCAAAAAGTCAAGTCCCTTGTAGCCTTTTGAGCCGTCATCTGTCGCTACGTAAACCTTATCGCTATAGACTTTCATTTCATCCTCAAAAAACAGTAAATCCTTAATCCTTGCCCCAACGACTGTTGTGACCTTGTTTCCTGTTTTCTGCAAAGCTTGAACTTGCAAAAACATGGGCGCAATCATTACGCCACCGCCAACACACAAAACTTTGCCAAAATTTTTGATTTCTGATGGATTTCCAAGCGGTCCAGTAATAGTTTCTATATATTCGCCTTCTTTCATGAGTCCAAGCTGTTTCGTTGTTTTACCAACCTCGTTGAAGACAAATTTTATTGTTCCTTTTTTGTGGTCGTAGCCTGCTATTGTTAATGGTATGCGTTCGCCTGTTTCGCCTATGATTAGGATTATAAATTGTCCCGGCAGCGTTTTTTCAGCTACTTCAGGTGCGTAAACCTCAAACAGTCTGATTTTTGGTGCTAATTCCTTATTAGTTAGGATTTTATACATGGGTTTTTTGCCTCCGCTACTGCCAATTTCAAAGGCGGCATAGATGCTATCTTTTTGAAAAATACGTCCAGTTTCTGGTTAAATTCTCCGACGCATCGCGGCGAAACAGTGAACAGTTCAAAACGTTCAAGCAGATTCATCTTCTTCAAAACATCACGCAACACATCTATGTTCCGCTCTGCAGTATCTCCGCCTTCTCGAAGTTTGCAATCCTCTTTTGAGCAGACAACAGCCATCACACCGTCAAAACCACTATGTAACGATTCAACAACATGAACCGGGTCAAGCGCCTTAAAACATGGGATTTCTATAGCAATTGCTTTCTTCTTTAACGTCAGACTTTTTGGATCATCCAGTGCTGTGAATTCGGACCATTGACAACAGAAGACGAGGATTAATGGGAATTTACTTTCAGCTTTGAGCCTTTCTGCAGATTTACTGTAACGTTGCAAAACGTCTTCAAATTCAAAACCTTTAACTTGAATTGCTGAATGCGGACAAACAAGCGCACATGCGCCGCAGCCAACACAAACCTCATAAGTTATCTTTGGAGTTGCAAATTCTTGAGCTTCTATTGCGCCGTACGGGCATATGAAAACACATTTGTCGCATCCCACACATTTTTCTGTTTCATAAACCACTTTCCGTGAATACTTTACCACTTTTAAGGTATCTTCGCTAAAGCCCAATTGTTGGAGCAACGCTTTACTTAGCATGATTCTTTGAGCATTTATTTTTGTGCCTTGTTTGAATCTGCAGAATTCGTTTTCACATTGTATAGAAACAATGTTTTTTGTACCCAATTTTAAGGCTTTGAAAATGAATTCTGTTGGAATTCGTCCAGAACATGGTAAACGCAAAGGAATATAATTATCTACTTTTAATCCTTCATTCTGCAAGATTTCTTCAATTTCGCCTGTTGCTGGAGAATTTCCTCTACACATAAGAACAAGCGTTTCGCTTCCCGTCTTCTCGTGCATGCATTCAACATATTTGGCTAAGCCATCATAATCGTAATAAACAATGTCTATCGCCATGACTGGACATGCACTGTAACATATTCCACACACTTGGCACTTCTGCAAATCAATCTCGACTTTTCCCGTTTCCAAGTCACGTTTTATGGCTTCATATGGGCATATTGAATGACAAATTGAACATCTTCCACAATAATCTTGGTTAATGTTTACCGCTGCAGTGCATGTTTCATTCATCTTAACATTTCTCCAAAGATTACTCTCCTAATTTAGGCAACTATCTGCCAAGGTTTAGAAGATTTTCAAGGCAGTTCCGAAAATATAATGCTTTTGGGATGTTTTCTACTGTTTGTAATAATATGGACGCTTGATGAAGCCGTAAGCCTCTAAAGCCGCAGTTATGCCTTGACCAACTGCGGTTCCAATCTGTTTGACTGGGTGACTTGTAACATCGCCGGCAGCAAAAACTCCCATAATGTTTGTTCGTTGTCGAACATCTATTTTGATGTAGCCGTCTTCGTCAACTTCGACGCTTGCCTCTTTGGCTTGTTGACTGTTTGGTGCTTCACCTACTTGAACAAAAACTCCGTCAATAGGCAACTCTTTGGATTCTCCAGTTTTCCTATCGAAAACTACTACCTTATTGACGAGCTTCTCGCCTTTAATTTCTCTCACTTCCGTATTCCACAACACTTCCACATTCTTCTTAGCCTCTAAGGCTCTAACAAGGGCTTCTTCTGCACGAAACATGTCTCGTCTATGCGCAATTTTAACTTCTGACGCAAGCTCTGCAATATAAAGAGCCGTTATTAATGCTGAATTGCCTCCGCCGATGACAAGCACTCGCTTTTCTTTAAACAATGGGCCATCACAAATGCCGCAGTAGCTTACGCCTTTTCCGCGAAATTCCTTTTCACCAGGAACGCCGATTTCACGGTAATGTGAACCGGAAGCGATTATAACTGCCTTACTCTCATATGCCGCCTTGTCGGTCTTTACTTGTTTCTTCTCACCTTTAAGGTCTAAACTCAAAACTTTCTCGAACTCGTGAATTGCTACACCGATGCTTTTACAATGAGCAATCATTTTTTGAGCCAGTTCAATTCCACTTATTTTTTGAAAACCAGGATAGTTCTCAACCAAAGGAGCGTCAGCCATTGTGCCCCCAGCCATTTTCTCATCTAAAACCAGCGTTTTTAATCCGCTTCTTGCGCCGTAAATTCCAGCAGCTAATCCTGCGACGCCAGCACCGATGACTATTAAATCCCAACTTTCCATATTAGTCATCCTTTTGAGCAATTAATCTGATTAACGTGTTTATGAATTATTCGCACATTTTCATAAAGTCTTAATTATAATCAAGACGGAGATTAGGGATAATCGGAGCCTATTCGATGAGTAATCAGTTAGAAGATAAACCAAAAATGACAAAAGTCAGCCTTACGGGCATGGTAGGTTTCACAATCATTTGGATAGGTCAAATGTTTTCACTTCTAGGAACTGCCATGACCCAGTTTGCTATCACTATTTGGGCTTGGGGAATCACGCAGGAAGTAACAGCCCTAGCATTGATAGGCTTTTTCAGCTTTGCACCAATTATTCTAATGAGTCCCTTTGCAGGAGCATTAGTGGATCGTTACAACCGCAAAAAAGTCATGATGCTTGCTGATTTTGCTGCTGGTATGCCGACAATAGCTATATTGCTACTTTATGTAACGAACAATCTGCAGATTTGGCATCTATTCATAACAGGAGCAATCGCCGCCACATTTCAAGCTTTTCACTTTCCTGCATATTCAGCCGCTATCACAATGATGGTGAAGAAAGAACAGTATGGCCGCGCCAGCGGCATGCTTTCAATAGCACAATTCGCTGCAACCATTTTTGCGCCTGTAGTTGCTGCTCTCCTACTTACGATAGTCGGCATTGAAGGTGTACTAATAATTGACATAATCACTTTTACGACAGCAGTGCTCATGTTGCTTCTTGTGTATATTCCGCAACCTCTAATTAGCGAAGCTGGACGTAAAGGCATGGGAAGCATCTGGAAACAATCCACTTACGGATTCCGCTACATTTATGAACGACCAAGCCTACTAGGACTGCAACTTGTTTTCTTTTGCATAAACCTGTTCGGTAGCTTCGGTAACACTGTGATGACACCTATGATTCTAGCTCGTACTGGAGACAACAAGATAATCTTAGGAAGCGTCATGTCCGCTGGCAGCGTTGGTGGATTAGTCGGTAGCGGAATATTGGCACTTTGGGGTGGTCCAAAACGTAAGGTGCATGGTATTTTGATGGGAATGATGTTTGTCAGTTTGTTTGGTGGTTTGTTGATGGGATTTGGCAGAACCCCATATATCTGGACTTTAGCTTTTTTCCTTTCGCTACTTTTCCTTCCAATAATAAATGGCTCTAATCAAGCTATTTGGCAAGCTAAAGTTGCTCCAGACGTGCAAGGACGCGTTTTTGCTACACGTTTATTAATCGCGCAAATATCTGTGCCCATTGCCATGCTGTTGGCAGGTCCCTTAGCCGATCAAGTCTTTGAACCAAGTATGATGGCTGGAGGCAGTTTAGAACCCCTATTTAGCGGATTAGTTGGCAATGGGCGCGGAGCTGGCATGGCGCTAATGCTTGTAATTGCCGGCGTTTTGGGAATACTTGTGAGTTTGGGGGGATACGCAATGCGTGCAGTGCGAAAAGCAGAAGACATTTTGCCCGACCACGACGCGAAACCGCACGTAGTGCAAGATGAAAAATAACTTGTTAATGTCAATTATTTTAAACTTGAAACCTAAGGTCAATCTATTTATAAGTGAGGAGTCTAGGCGCTAGAGAGCGACAATAGCGAGACTATAGGGCTTGTGCAACCAGTTCCGCTATGTCCATTATTTGGATTTTGCCTTCGTTTCCAGTGGTTTTTACTGCGTCTTCTATGGTAAGCAAGCAGAACGGGCACGCAACAGCCAAAATGTCTGCCCCTGCAACCACAGCATCTTTGACACGTATTTCGGCAAGCCGCGGACCTGGAATATCAACCCACATGCGGCCGCCGCCACCCTCGCAGCAAAGGCTTCTCGACTTCGAACGGTCAAACTCCAAAAGCTTAATGCCAGGCAAGTTTTCAATGACTTTTCTTGGTTCTTCGTAGATGTTGTTTTGCTTACCCAAGAAACAGGGGTCATGATAAATAACCTTCTTATTAACTTCCTTTGTGAAAGCCAACTTCTTTTTTTCTATTAGTTTTGCAAGCAATTGCGTGTGATGTTGCACTTCGATGCTTGTTTGGTTGTATCGGTTTTTGAAGGCGTGAAAACCATGCGGGCAGTTCACAACCATCTGCGTCACATTATATTTGTTGAAAAGCTTCATGTTCTCCTCAATGAGAAACTCGAACAAGCCTTTCTCGCCCATGCCGTAAACTTCGCTTCCACAACAGCTTTCCTCATCGCCTAAAACACCAAAGTTTACACCAGTCTTTTCGAGGCATGTGGCTAAGCTTTTTGCTACACTTTGAATTCTCGGGTCGTATGCAGATGTGCAACCCACATAGTAGAGGATTTCTGCGCCTTGGGAAATGTGCTTAACGTTTAAGCCTTGGCTCCATTCTGAGCGTTTACTGCGAATTCTCGCCCATGGATTGCCATTTTTGAATATACTTTCTAAAGCGTCGCGGATGGTTGGTGCAATCTGTCCCTGTTCAACTGCCATACTGCGAATGTCAATCAAAAACTCGTAGGGAAACATATCCTTCGGACAGCGAACAGCGCAAGTAGAACAGTTTGTGCAACTCCACAACTCATCCTGTGGGTGAATGTTCAACTTGCCCAAGACAGAAACTTCACGCATATACCTTCTAACATTCAAATTAGCCTTTTTGGCAACTGGGCAACATCCAGTACACATTCCACATTGGATACATTCAAGAAGTTTATGTTTCTGGACGAGTTCCTGAACATTCATTTTCAACATCACTTTTTACTGGAATTGGGGAGTAAGATTTTTAATAAGTGTTTTCCTCTGTATCATTCAAAACGTATCATGGAAAACGGAGATTTCACGACATGGAGAAGAAACAGCCCAAAATCGGCATTTTTGTCTGCGAATGTGGTGGAAACATAGGAGACGTTATAGACGTTAAGGCGGTTGTTGATGCTATTAAAAACTGGGAAGGCGTCGCCATTGCTAAATATCATAAGTATTTATGCTCAAAACCAGCTCAAGAAATGATTCTGGAGGCTGTGAAAAAGAATAATTTGGACAGGGTAGTGGTTGCCAGCTGCACGCCACGCATGCACCTTGCCACTTTTCAAAATGTTTTAGAAAGAGCTGGCTTGAATCCTTACATGCTTGAATTTGTTAATATTAGAGAGCAAGGCTCTTGGGTTCATGGACCGCACGCTTCTGCAGAAGCTACGAGAAAAGCCATAAGCCTCATAAAAGGCGGATATGAACGTAGCCGAGAACTTGAGCCTTTAGAAACCATAAGCGAAAAAGGTTCCAGGGAAATTCTCATTGTAGGTGGCGGCATTGCAGGAATTACCGCTGCGCTTGAGCTTGGTTATTTAGGTTTTAAAGTTCATCTTGTTGAGCGTAAACCAAGCATTGGCGGGAACATGGCAAAGCTAACGAAAGTTTTTCCAACCTTGGATTGTGCGCAGTGTATTTTGACGCCTAGGATGGCTGAAGTTGGGCGTAACCCAAATGTGAATTTGCTTACTTATGCAGAAGTGAAGGAAGTTAACGGGCGCCCGGGCAATTACCATATTAAGGTGTTTATGAAACCTCGTGGCGTTGACATTGAGAAATGCCGAAGTTGTGGAGTATGCGCCAAAGTTTGCCCAGAATCTGTTCCAGATGAATTTAATGAAGGCTTGACGCAAAGAAAAGCAGCTTACATCGAGTTTCCGCAGGCTGTACCCTCTGCTTACACTATTGATTTTGATGCTTGTACGAAATGTCGTAAGTGTGAACAGTTGTGTCCAGCTAAAGCCATAAATATTGACGATACGGGTAAGACAATTGATTTGCATGTTGGCGCTATTATTTTGGCTACTGGTTATGGGCTTTATGATGCTAGGAACTTGGATATTTATGGTTACGGCAATTACAAAGATGTCATTACAATGATGGATTTAGAGCGGCTTGTTTCTGCGACCGGGCCTACCGGCGGTTATGTGAAGCGTGCTGATGGTGGCGATGTTAAGAAGATGGCTATTGTTTTGTGTGCGGGCTCGCGTGATAAGAATCACATTCCCTATTGTAGCCGCATCTGCTGTATGTACTCGCTTAAACAGGCGTTTGTTTTGAAAAAGATGCTTGGGATTGATGTTACTGTTTATTATATTGATATTCGGGCGACTGGAAAGGGTTATGAGGATTTGTATTGGCGAGATGAGGAGGCAGGTGTGGTTTTTATTAAGGGTAAGGTGGCTGAGGTTTACAAGAATAACAGTAATGGAAAACTTGTGGTTTTAGCTGAGGACACGCTTACAGGAGAAACACGCGAAGACGAGTTTGATATGGTAGCTTTAGCTACAGCGATGGTTCCGTCAGCGGGTTTGAAGGAACTAGCAGATAAAATGAAAGTTTCAATAGGCGAAGATGGCTTTGTTACAGAGAAGCATCCTAAACTTGATCCTGTTGATACTTTGGTGACTGGTGTTTTTGTTTGTGGTTGTGCACTTAGCCCTAAGGATGTACGTGATACAGTTAGTGACGGTTTGGGCGCTGCTGCGAAGACTTCCCTTTTTCTTAAGAGTGACGTTGTTACGACTAGTCCAGAGAAGGCTTTTGTTGTGGCGGATTTATGTGATGGTTGTGAGGCATGTGTGCCTGTCTGCCCTGTAAACGCTATTAGTATGGTTGAGGGTAAGGCTGTCATTAATCCGTTTCAGTGTACCGGTTGTGGCGCGTGCATTCCTATTTGCCCGCGTGAGGCTATTGATTTTCGGAATGCTACTGCACGGCAGGTTTTGGCTACTTTAAGGGGTGTTTTAGCTGATAAGGAGGCTGAAGAAGTGCGGGTGATAGCGTTTGTGGATAAGAATGTGGGTTATACGGGCATGGACTTTTTGGGTTTAGACCGCACGAATTATCCGGAGAATATTCGGATTGTAGCTGTGCCCTCTACTGCAATACTAGGGTTTAAGCATTTGTTGAGTGCCTTTGCGTTTGGTGCTGATGGCGTTTTGGTAATTGAGGGCGGTGAAGAGATTGATGAGCGTTTTACAAAGAAGCGTATAATTGATATGGGAAGGGAATTAGGCCAGTATGGCGTGGAGGGTATGCGTGTGCGGTATAGTTATGTGCCGTTGCCTGTGTATAAGAAGGCTGCAGAGTTGTTTGGTATGTTTACGGAGAGGATCAAAAAGTTTGGTCCGTTGGCAGAAGATAAGCGCAATGCAATTAGAGAGAAGTTGAAGCTTCAGTAACGTCGGAGCGACTAGCCTCTCCCTTATATATAGATTGAGCTCTTGGGTAGGCGCATAGGTTATTGGAGTTTCGTTATGGCAATTTCACTTAGTTTTTTGTCTATTCGAATTTCTAATTCTAGACTGGTGTCTGTTAGGTTTGTTATGCGGGTGCACTGTATTATCAATGTTTTTTGTGGTGGAATTATTACGGTGGCAACAGCCGCATTTTCGTGCTGTATTGGTGTTTCTGGATTTGTTTCTTTATGGGTTAGGAACGGCATTTTCCAATCTTGATTTAGTTTTATTTGGTTAGTTGCTGAATTGTAATATACTATGTCCGTCTCTGTTAGAAGCTTGATTATTTTCTGAAATTTGTTTTGTGGAATTTCTAATGCATTAAGTATTTCGTCAACGTTATGCCAGACATTATCATTCAAATGGCTCAACAGTTTCTCCAATTTAGCAGACAATATCAGCATCCTCTGACGAATTGAAATATTTATTGCGTTAATGTTATTTATAAAATGTTGAGAACCTTTAATCCAGAAAAACGGAACAACAAGCCTTGAGTCGGACGTGAGTGCCTTTTTACAGACTAAAAAACGAGAATTAAACGTGACTTACAGAGTTAAATGCGAAGGTTAGGTTTAGATATCGGTTTAAATTCTCGGGATTTGTCTTATCTACTGAATTTCTCCAATTTGCCGTCTCTTATCACATAGATTTCGCTGCATTCTTGCGCTACCAAAGGGTTGCCTACTCTTAATTTAGCGCGCGCTACAAGCATGGCAACTGCAGACAGCAACAACTGTCTCCTTAAAGCTTCCGGAGGGCTAACAATAGAGCTTGTTCAAAAAAAGGAAATGC
>JACAEI010000035.1 GCA_013388905.1 Candidatus Bathyarchaeota archaeon
GTTGTGAAGGATAAATGACTCTCTTAACCGCAGAAGAGAAGGAATTGCTAACAAAAGCTGCCAGTTTAATGGACGAGTTATTAGAAACCCTTGAAATTATGCAAGACAAGAAACTTTTTAAAGATTTGAAGGTTGCCTTGAGAGAGGTTGAAGAGGGCAAGGCTAGACCGCTTGATGAGCTCATAAGAGAGTTAAACCTTGAAGGCGCAATTTGAAGTCAAGTTTGCACCTCGTTTCCTAAAGGAAATCAAAGCTTTAGATAGAGAAGTTCAGGTGCGAATACTTCGAGAAATCAACATGTTAAAAACCAACCCTTACGTAGGAAAGCCCTTATGCGGTGAATGGAAAGGTATTTACTCTTTAAGAATAGGAGATTACCCAGTTCTTTATCAGATTAGAGAAAACGTGGTATTCTTGTTAGTTGTGGGTCATCGGAAACATGTCTACGGATAAACCTAAACCAATGTTAAGCTCTAAATCATGACTGTTTTGCCAGTAAATTTGTGTTCTAATTTTTGCCTCTTTTGTAAACTGCTCGGATTGAGCTTTTTTAACCAAAATACGCCTAAAATAAGCTCATATTAGGAATGCTCCGGGCGGGATTCGGACCCGCGTCTCCGGCTCGAAAGGCCGGAATACTTGACCGGGCTATATTCGGTAAAGCTGCCTTTGCAGGTTTTTCTACCGGAGCCCAATTTTCCGGAGCACATGCAAGATATGTCTTCGCTCGAATAAACCTTATCCTCTAAAGGCGGTTTTCAAGCATTCTTTCAAAGGGGCTAGCATTGTTTCAGCGTTGTTCATTGTTGGTGCGTAGTGGGCTGTTTTTGCAGAATTGGTCATAATTGTTTTTATTCCAAGCTTATCTGTCCATGTGACTACTGCACAAGTGTCTGTAATCACATGGGCTCCTGTTTGCTCTATCTTCTCCACATATTTTCGAGCTCTTTGTTTAATATGTTTTGATGTGCAAATCCAACACTCTGTTTCTTTTTTGACTTTTCCGTTTTGGATTAAGCCTGCAATCTGTTTAATTTCAGCTAACGAGCAATGCGGGCATCCGATGAAGATTAAATCTGGCTCTTGTTTTAAGGCGTCACTCAAGTTTTCAATTGTTTGCTGTATGTCTTTGGCTTCTACGTTTAAGGTTTCAATTCTGTCTTTTACGGTATTTGTTTTATAATAGAACATGTTGACCATTCCAGTAGATGCCATCGCTGCCCCCAACTGTTTCAAGTTATCTTTTGAGGCGTTTTGCAAGCCTTGAATGACTGGAATTTTGTCTTCCAAAACTTTTCCCAAGAAAATTCCTAAAGCGCCAAACTCAGTTTCACTTTTTAATTCTGTTTCCAATTTTACCAAAACTTTTGGTTGCCGATTCTCAGCTATGTGCATTCCGTAATTTGGTGTTTTACCAATTATTGCAGCGGCTAGAGCGCTTGGTCCTCCTTCTCGGTTTGTCCACGCTTCAATAACAGAATTAGCGTAAACCACTGCTGAGGATTCAGCCCATGCTAAGTGTGCATTTTTCTTTTGTTTTTTCAGATAGTAAGGAGTGCATGTTAAAGATGGAGTGAAACCCATTTTTTCAAAACATTCTACACCACAAGACTGTTTCTTGCGTAGATTCTGCGGCAATTTTTTGCGTATATATTTCTTATCAAAACTTTGTGGGTTCAATGTCGCTTCAACATTCACTTTTGCTTTGTCGTTCACTAATGTCTCTAGAAATTCGATAGGGGCGTCTCCGAGTGTTTTGTATGAAACTCCAGAAACATGGGCAGAACTTATGGGCACTAGTTTTGTGGCGTTGAAAAGCTCTCCCAAACGAACAAGAATTTTTATGCAAACTTGGTTTGCCCAGCCAAGCTCACCATTATAAATGCGTTCTTCTTCTCTAGTCAAATACATGCTTGCTTAGCGCTCCTTTCTCTTCAAAATTTTAACTAGACCATTATTGGCGTCAACTTCTAACAAGTCGCCAGTTCTTATCTGTTTAATATCTATTTGGTCAATCATGGGAATGTTCGCTATTATGGCTCCAACCACCACAACAGGATCCGCGATCTGGTTAACTATTGCCTTTGGCGCCAAATTTTTCTTAGCCAAAGAATAAAGTACATAACTGCCAACAGTTGAGCCATGTCCATGAGGAAAACATAAAACTTTGCTTTTAACATATTTGCCGCACAAGTCATGATTCTTTTCGATTATTTTGCCGTCAGACAGGTCGACTTCTCCTAGGAAGCTTATTGGCTTCGTGGATACTAGAGCTTCGGCTTTGCAATAGCCTTCCACAATTGTTCTTCCCTTTAATGTCATATGTGGCATTTTTCCGCACTTTAATAGGATATTTTTGCAGAGGTTGGAATGTCGCCTAAAATCTTTTTTGCTGCGATGCTGACTCTTTCGCGGTTCTTTTCGTCAGCGTAGACGCGTAGTATGTTTATGAAACCTTTTAACACCTCGAAGATTTTAGAGACTTCGCTTAACCGTTGCGGAATCTTGTCGCCTTCTTGTGTAACATGGAATGTGGGGATTTCCATAGGCTCTAATAGGACTGAATGGTGATATGGTACTGAGGGAACTGTGGGCACATCAATTATTACTGCTTCAACTTCAACATTTGCTTTTTTTGCTATGTCTATCTGTATTTGCTTTCTATACACCTCTTTGCTGAAAATATTGGAGATCATGGCGTCTTTTTCGTAAAAGGTTCTTTCGTAAGCACATTTGAGCATTCTACGTCTTTCAAGGTTTTCTATAATCCCGCGGGATGCATTGCAGTTTTTTAATCGAGTCCAAACAGTATAATCATCCATATTCAAATACTCTTCAGGAGTTTTGAAACTTGTTAAACCAAGTTCTTCGTTTGCCTTTTCCATAGCCATGGCAAGCATTATCTGTGCCGCTCTTCCGACACGGTGAAAATATATGCTTTTGAAGGATTCTATGCGTGCGATTATAAGAGATTCTAGAGCGGAGAGTGCGCCTAAGTCAACTGCCAAATTTTCGCCTAGCACATCTAGCGCGTGGATTAATCGAAAGATGTCCACATAACCATATTCTGCGCCCGTATGGTGTGTATCGCGAACTACAAAATCCAGCTTATCCACATCTACGGCACTACTTATTATTTGGTCTAGGAAAGCTTTTGCTGGTTTATGAAGAACGCCTACAGCAAGTTCCCCAACATTCTTCGAATCAAAGCCAATTTTGTTTAGCGTATCCTTCAATTCGCTACTCGCGACTATCCAGCGGGTTATGTCTTCATGGGTCTTATCTAATTCTTGGGTGAGTATATGTTCAAAAACATGTGAAAAAGGACCATGACCAACATCGTGAAGCAAAGCCGCAATTCTAACCATTTCAGCCTCGTCTTCGCTAATCTTTTGCGCAACATTCGGATTTTTCACAACTTTGCCCGCCAGATACATGACACCGATTGAATGCTCAAAACGAGTGTGATTCGCCCCAGGGTAAACGTATTCTGCACCAGCTAATTGACGCAGTCTATGTAGTCTTTGTAAAGGAAAAGAATCAATAATCTCCTTTTCTCTGGCAGTTATGTAAACATATCCATGTACTGGATCTTTTATTTCACCCCAATAATTCATTGGCATTAGTCAATTCTCCGAGATATTTGGAATAATTATTAATGCGTCTTCACTCTTATAATGCCTAACGTCTAAAGCCTAGGCTGCTGGAGCCTGATAATGTGAAAGAGAAAGGACTATTCATATGTGTGGAAGGGTTGGATGGTTGCGGGAAAACTACTCAAACTAGACTTCTTGTGAAAAAGCTTAGAAAGAGGGGTTATAATGCTATTTACACTGTTGAGCCTAGTCAAGGAAAAATTGGAAGATTTATCAGAAGATACTGTTTACATAGCACGAAAAGAACATCGGCAGTTGTTGAGGCGCTGCTGTTTGCCGCTGACCGCTATGAACATGTAACTAACGAGATTGCACCAGCCTTAAAAGAAGGAAAAATTGTTGTTTCTGACAGATATGTGTATTCATCTTTTGCTTATCAAGGCGCGGCTGGATTGGATTTGAAATGGATTGAAACGATAAATAAACATGCTGTAAAGCCAGACTTGGCAATTTTTGTTGACGTAAAACCTGAAGTTGTTGTCCAACGGTTAAAACCTAAAAGGTCAGTCATGGAAAACTTGGAAACCCAACGAAAGGTTCGAGAAGTTTACATGAAATTTGTCGAAAATAGCGAGCTTATTAAAATAGATGGAAATAAATCGATAAAAGATGTTGCAGACGCTATTCTAAAAGTCACTCTCGAATTCCTGAAAAATCTTAGTTAAACCTTTTCAAGTGTCTTTAGCGCTTTTTTGGAAAAGTTTTCATTAGTTTTGTCTGCAATAAAGTTGGCAATGTCTTCAGGAGACGCATATCTAGGTCCTTTTTCATGGAAAACCTGCATCTTAATTAGATTCTTGTTGAATATAAAACGTATCATGTAGTAATCAAATTTTAAGGGAGTCTTTTTTTCATTGTTAATTTTGTAATAGCGTAGTGCGCAGAAGAAATCTAGAACTTGAAAAGGTTTTTTTCTTATAGCCCTTAATCCTTTGTTTGTCTCCTCTTCATTTAAGTAGTTGAAGTTGTTGGCTTCTGCTATTCCAAATTCGAAAATCGCTATACATTGGGGCAGTGATGGAAGGGCAATGTCCTCTAACTTAAAGTCTTTGTTATTTATTTTGTAGAACGTTTGTATCAGTGTTTGCTGTAGTTTTTTGATCGATATTGAGGTGGTGAAAGTTTTTATTTTATGGACATTTAATGGGAATTGTTCATATACGCCGAGCATCAGCGCTATTCCGCCTTAAATTCTTTTGACTTTTCTTATTTTCTCCAGATTCTCTAAGAGCCCTGAAAGTGTAGTACCTAATTTCCCTAGTTCTTCTATGTTTTTTTCTTGTTGCATTTTGCTTTGTATCTCTTGCACCTTCGCTAAGAGTGTCGCTTCCATTGTGTCTAAAACCATTTGGCTTGTTACCCGTGGTTCTTCTCCTTCTTTTACGACGATGACTTTTTTTTCACATTTCGCGCACCAAAGATCACTGCTTTTTAATTTGAAAAGTGGGGAAAAACATGCTGGACAAGCTAAATCGGTTAGAGCCGCGCCTTGCCTTAAAAGGTCTACCATTCGCCTTATGTGTTGTTCTTCTTGTGTTTTTTCTTGTGGCAAGTTTTAAAGCCTCAAAGATGGAATAGTATAAAAACCTATAATAACTTTGGTTGTCTGCAATTAAATGAGGTGGCATTTATGGTTAGAAAGAAGAAGCTTCAGGAGTATGAGGAGCGGATTAAGCAGGCGTTGGCTGTTCTCAGCATGGTTTCTGAGGATAATACTACGCCTAGGAATATTAGAAGAGCCGCAAAAGATTCTATGGAAGCATTGCAAACAAGCGAGTTTACGCCTGCTGTTAGAGCCTCAAACGCCATATCAATCTTGGACGAGATTCTGCAAGACCCAAACATGCCACCTTACACCCGTGTGAAATTGTGGAATGTAATGAGCCTTATAGAAGCCATAAAAGACTAACACCTTAATCGTTTCAGGCTCAAGTACAGCATGAATCACTTCGAAAACGAACACCAACATTCTAGGACAAAAAACCAAACGCAAAGGCAAGCACACAGAGACTCAATAAAGGGACTTGCGCGTTGTGCACACGTACACACATCAAATCAGGTTAAAAACTATATAGAACCAGACTCGAAATTAATCACTTGGGGGTCTCTCAATACCGCATAACACCATAAAAGTTGCCCAAGCACTCTATAATTCAGGCTGCCTAAAATTTGGAAGTTTCAAAATTAAGTCTGGAGCCTTAAGCCCATACTACATTGATTTAGCATGTTTGCTTTCGATGCCAAATGAGCTTTGTACTATTGCAGACATTACTGCAAACGAAATCAAGAAGATTATGGTTTTTGATAAAATTGACAAGCTTGCCTCAATAGAGCTGAAAGGAGCGCTAATTTTGCCTAGCATTGCCTGCAAATCAAATTTGCCATGTATTGTGATTAGAAAAGAGGAGAAAACTTACGGCGTCACAGGGAGAATTGTTGGAGCAGAAGTTGCCAAAGACGATAATGTACTGTTCTTTGACGATGTTATGAGTGAAGGGCTATCTAAGCTCGAAGGGATAAAGCCTTTGGAAGAACTTGGCGCCCATGTTAAGCATGTTATGGTTGTGGTGGACAGAGAGCAGGGCGGCAAGGAAAATCTTGAAAGGTTAGGCTACAAAGTTCATGCATTAACAAGGGTTTCAGAACTCGTCAAATGTCTACTTCAAACCGGAAAAATTTCAAAAGAACAAGCAGAAGCCGTTATGAAGTATATTAAAAGGTAGGCTATTTTAATGCTTGACATTTCGGACAAATGTATGAGGCCGTGCCTCCTGTTCTGATTTTTTCTATCGAAGTGCCGCATGTTGGACATGGCTTTCCGGGTTTATATCCCACTAAAAACTCGTTCAATGTGAATTTGCCTTTCTGCCCGTAGAAGTCTTTTTCGTAGGCTAATCCGCCCAGTCGAATGCTACGGTTTAATATGTCGTGTATTGCCTTGTATAAGGCGTCTATTTCTTTCTCGGAAAGTGTCTTGATTTGCTGATTTGGATGAAGTTTAGCTTTAAATAGAATGTCTTGAATGTAGACGTTTCCGATGCCTGCGATGTTTTTCTGATTGATTAAGAAACTTTTGATTTTACCTTTTTTGTTGCTCAGCAATTTTTTCAAATGTTCCAATGTAAATTCACTGCTTACTGGGGAGATGCCAAGATGCGCAGTCAATTTATGTTTACTTAAGTCTTTTTCTTGAATAAGGTGAACGTAGCCAAACCATTGAAACTGGATTGTAAAGCCAGTCTTATCCGTAAAGGTTAGCTTAAATTGATATTTTTCTGGAAGTTTCTGCTTTGGTGTGAAGTATATTAGGTCTGCGTTCATTCCGAGGTTTATAAGCATGTAATAGTGGGGGTCTAATTTTATGAAGAGCCATTTTCCTACGCTTAAAACGTTTTTCACAATTTTTTCTTTTGCTATTTTCATGAAATCTTGAACCGACATGTTCAGGTTTTTTTGGCTGCCTAACTTCGATGTCTGCAATGCGCTTTCCCGAGATTTCTTTATTCATTTGTCTGGCTTTGACTATTATTTCGGGTAGCTCTGGCATACTTCTTCAACCAAAAAAGCAAGTCTTCGCAGATCAAGTTTTCTCGTCTAAATAGCAGTAACCTGCAGCCACCTTGTTCTGCATCTCTTGGATCCACTTCTCAATGCCTATGGCTTTGATTTTTTGCAAATTTGTCAAAGTTCCAAGCCCGTAGCGTTTTATTTTTTCACATGTCTCCAGTTCAGCACATTCAGCGCAAGTAGTGTAAGGCTTTTGTTTGCAACATTCGCGAATCGCACAGCTCGGGTCTCCACCACCTGACATGCAACTTGGACACTCACCAAAGAGTTTGACTAGTCCACCCATAACTTTTTCAAATTCTTGATAGTGCTGAAGAGATGACTCCCACTTGGCTAATTCTGGCATAATTTTGTCAAAACCATAGGTCTCTATGATTTTTTGCAGGTTCTCAACTGCCTGTTTTATCTTTCCTTGATATATTCCACAAGCACCACAGTATAAGCCGCAATAGCCAACCAGATTTTTATCCAATATTGAACACCTTAACTAACCATTACAATTAAGGTCATAGTTAAGCTTTGTTTGAACATCATCGACGCTTGAGAATCAAGCTTAATATTTTTTGAGCTGCTTGTTCAGGTGTAAGTTTTGTAGTGTCTATGGTTATTTCAGGGTTTAAGGGCAACTCATATGGTTGCCCAATACCGGGCACTGTTGACTTTTTTCTTTTTTTGGCGTTGGCGTAGATTTGTTTTGGCGCTTGATAGGTTTTTCTTCGTTTGGATTCACGTTCCATGCAAACCTCTAAGGGGCATCTTAGATAGGCTTCGATAAAGTCAGGGATTTGTTTTCTGGCATTATCACGGTAGCGTCTCAAGTTACCAGTAGCATCAATCACGACGTTTACGTGGTTTTGTGTTAACAATTTCGCAATATAAACAAGCGTGTCATAAACTATGTCACGCTCCTTAAGAGTGTAAGTAGGTTGAGGAGTTAACACCCTACGCAAAGCATCAGAAGCCAATAGCTGAGCGTTGATGCCTTTTTTGTTAAGAAGCCTAAGCAAAGCCTCTGAAACGACAGATTTGCCGCTACCTGGCAAACCAGTAATCCAAACGCACCAGCCATTTTTAGTCATGAAAGCCTTCTTCCACCACCATTTCTTTATGTGGATTCCTGCATAAATTCTCTAAAGAATTGATAATCCTTTATCTTGAATAGGTGACTTTTGCATTTGCAATCAGAAGAACCGAATCCATCTACTGGCATACCTTTTAGGCTTATTCTCTCCGCGATTCCACATTCAGCCGGTTTTTCTGCGTCCTTCTGAAAGAACTTCACAACTCTAACATGATTTGAATCAAGCAGATAATCTATATGCCAGAATTTTCGTTTAGTTTTTCCAAGGTGTCTTCTTATACGCTTTTCTAGATTGTTTTGACCAGAGCCTACATAAGCATATAGACCCTTGTCAAAATTTATTTTGCCTAATGCGCCAACATTAATTCTAATGTCTCTATTAACAGAAATCATTAAAACGTAAACGCCTTTCACCATGCTCATCTTTTAGGAATCGTTTTGTTTATACCATTTTAAAATTTCCTCGACAGCTTTTGGTGTATAGCCCATTCTCGTAAGCATTCTCCTCAAATCATCAACAGATTCGACGCCCAAACGCAAACACCACAAACAACAATTCTTAGTCGAAAAACTATTTATTCTTTTAACTGCTATTGCCTAAACCATGACAAACCAAAACCTATTACGTCATGTAGCTCACTGCGGTTTATATTGTGGCTTATGCGCACAAAGAAGTTGTATACCCCAACAAGCAAGTCAACTACAAAAAAGTCTTCATGAGGAAGGCTTTGACGATTTTTATCAATATGTACCTGAAATGAAAGATGCTTTTCCATCGTTCTGGAACTTTCTCCAAAAACTAGCAGAGTTTAATTGCACATGTAGAACGGGCGGAGGACCACCAGACTGCAAAATTCGCCAATGCACTAAACAAAGGAACGTTGAAGTTTGTCCGCAGTGCAAGGAATATCCATGTGCGCTCGTTCAATCTCTGGCAGAACATTATCAAACACTAATTCAAGATGGAAGGCGATTACAGAAAGTCGGCTTAGAAAAATGGGTTAAAGAACAGGAGGAGCGAGTCAAGCGCGGCGTGTCATATGCGGATATGCGTTATCCATAGAAAACTTGACCTTATTCAAATGTAAGAGTTTATGGATTCCAAATTGAACTTTTCAATTTGCAGAACATTCCTCACAAAGTTAAGAAGCTTCGCACGCACTTCCTTGCTTAAGCTTGGATACCAAACAGGTGAAGCTACAACCAATCCACGCCAAGCATAAAAGGGCTGAACGACGTCCAAAATTTCCCAATCACCAGTCTTTTCTAAATAATTCTCCCAGAAAATCTTAAACAACTGCTCAAAAACCCCAGTTAATTTGCCATGCGTCTGCAAAGAATAGAAAATATAGTTGATAGTCATGGCGGTAACATCATCAGCAGCTTCGCCCCATTCGCCTCTGCTACGGTCTAAAACAGTAAAGTCTGTGCCTTCACGAAACATAACATTCCATGGATGAAAATCTCCATGCACTTGACTAAGCCTATAAGACTTGCGTTTAAGACGCCAACGCCAAATGGCACAGTTGCGTTCAATATCAATCAAATCTGATTCACTGACAAAGTCGAGCCCAGGTGGATAGCTATCCAATAAACCCATGATGCATTCACCATGACCTACAAGTTCTCGAGCACGTCTAACATAAAGCCATGGGGCGTCCCGCTTAACCTTATGGATATCAACTAGATAATTCGACAGAGCTAGACAACGCTGCTTGTCCAACTCGTCTAAGTGCTTACTCTCTTTTATGCGATCTAAATCATGGTGGTAAAGTTTGCCTTCCACAAGCTCAGTCAAAAGAAAAAACTCGCAGCAGTCACCCAGAGATTTCATGCCTTTACCATCGACAGTAAACGCGCCTACGTCGACGGAGCGTACATGTTTGGGCAACTTGTTAAAAGCTGAATACTGCCAAAGCAGAACTTGCCCGCGATCGGCAAAGTTTTCATGTCCAAAGCCTTAGGAGCGCATAGTCTCTAGAACAACACGTTTGAGCTTATTGTCAATGCGGAATTCGATGACATATGGCACGCCATAGCCAAAGCCCTTCAAATCTTTAGAGGTTTCAAGCTTTTCACATTCTAGTCTCCAAATTCCGCAGATTTCGACATCAGTGTTATACAAGGAAGAGAGATACTGCCGTATAACGTCTTCAGAAACTTCCAGAGAACTCCTATTGCTCCTTTGCGGTGCCATCACTTTTCACCCACTTAATGACATCTCGCCAGAGATAAAAAATTAGAGCAAAAGCAGTACTTAAGTATATAAGCACTATAGTTATTCCTCGAGAAACCTTGCCTGCAACAAAATAGGGTAATAGAAAATTTCCAACAGACACAGCAGTTAGTCTTAAACAAATAAAACAGACGATGCCCACAAGAAAAACAAAAATTATCTTATCAAAGAGATGCGAAGGGCTCAACTCTTTATTTTTGATAAACCACAAAAAATAGACAAAAGCGCCAAAAACCAACAAGTAAACAATCGCGTAAAAATAAGTTAAACTAACACTAACAAAAAAGCTGGCGAAAAAACCAAACTCGTACAGTTGTAGAGGATACCCCAAAGCTTGCGCATACAATGTCGAGAGAACATCCAAAAATCCTAGAACAGGCAGAACTAAAATAACCTTGTCAACATCGTCCAAAGCTTTTCACTTCTCAGCGATAACAGACAAGTGAAAAGGAAAGCTTAAAAATACTAAGGTTACACCCTTTGACATTGTCCATCGTTTTCACGGCGAATTAAAATGAATCTACTCATCCAAAACGGCACAATCATAACAATGCACAATAAGAAAATAATTCGCGAAAGCGCAATTGCCATCGAAAACCAAGCCATAATCGATGTCGGAAAGACTCAAGTTTTGAAACAAAAGTATGGAAGAAGCTACGAAAAGATAGACGCAAAAGGCAAAATGATTATACCCGGCCTCATAAACACTCATCAGCACGCCGCTATGAGCCTATTAAGAGGATACGCAGATGATTTACCACTCAAAGAGTGGCTAGAAAAATGGATATGGCCCATAGAACAGCACATGACAGCACATGACATTTACGTCGGAGCTTTACTAACTGCTATAGAATCCATTATGGGCGGAACAACCACAGTCAAAACAATGTATCATTATACGCTTGAGCAAAATGAGGCAAAAGCTTTTGCAGATGCTGGACTGCGTGGAGTAATTGGTCATGTTTGTTTTTCATGGAGAAAAAAAGAAGATGAGAAAGCGTTAAGAGACTTGGCTGAGAACTGGCACAACAAAGCCGACGGGTTGATCCGTGTCAGCGTTGATCCACATGCACCATATACTGTTGCCCCAGAATACATGAAAGAACTACATGAAATGAGAAGAGAACTGAGTAATAGATATGGGTCTAAGGAAGCCCCTATAACAAGTCATATTCATGCCGCGGAAACAAGAGACGAAGTTGAAAAGATTGAACACGCTTTTAAAATAAAGTTAAAAGAAGGAATAATGGCTTACTTGGATTCTTTGGGAGTTTTAGATGAACATGTAGCTGCAGCGCATTGTGTCGCATTAACAAATAAGGATATTAAAGTTATGAAGAAAAGAAAAGTGAAAGCTTCACATAATCCAATTTCAAATCTTAAACTTGCTTCTGGCATAAGTCCGGTTTTAAAAATGCTTAGGGCAGGTGTGACAGTTTCATTGGGAACTGATAGCCCCTGCTCAAATAACTCTGCAGACATGTTTGAGGTCATGAAAGTTGCTGCTATTTTGCATAAAGCCGTAAACAAAAATCCTGCGATAATGCCTGCAGAGCAAATTTTGAAGATGGCAACAATCGAAGGTGCGAAAACGTTGTCATGGGAAAGGGAAATAGGCTCGGTGGAAGTAGGCAAAAAGGCGGACTTAGCCATAATTAACCTTCAAAAACCACATCTTTGTCCATTATACAATGAAACAAGCCACATAGTTTATTCGGTAAAAGCCTCCGACGTTGAGACAGTGATAATAAATGGCAGAATAGTCATGGAAAATAGAAAACTAACAACATTAAACGTTGAAAAAGCCATGAGCATGGTTGAACAAGCAAAAAATAATCTACTTAACAAGCTCAACGCCAACGTTAAATAGGTAGTTCTAAAATGAGCATAAAAGGAGCGAAATAGGAAATGGAAGACTTCAAAGTTAAAGACACCGCACTAGCGCCCAAGGGTAATTTGCAAATAGAATGGGCTTCAGAGCACATGCCTGTTTTAAATCAAATTAAAAAAAGATTTAAAAAAGAAAAACCATTTAGAGATTTAACTTTAGGTGCATGTTTACATGTAACTAAAGAGACTGCTGTTCTCGTTGAAGCTTTTCTTGCCGGCGGAGCCAAAGTTGCATTATGCAGTTCTAACCCGCTTTCTACACAAGACGACGTTGCATCAGCACTGGCAGAGAGAGGTGTAAACGTTTTTGCATGGCGAGGACAAACAACTGAAGAGTATTATTGGTGTGTTGGAAAGGTTATAGATCACAAACCAGTAATAACCCTTGACGACGGCGCAGACCTCGTTGGAACTCTCCACAACAAAAGAACCGAGGGACTGTCAAACATTAAGGGGGGAACGGAAGAAACAACAACTGGCGTTTTAAGACTTCGAGCAATGGAAAAAACTCAGACCCTTAAATATGCGATAATAGCTGTGAACGATGCATACACGAAATACTTGTTCGATAACCGATATGGAACAGGACAAAGCACAATTGACGGAATATTGAGAGCCACGAATATTCTCTTAGCGGGAAAAAACTTTGTGGTATGCGGTTATGGATGGTGCGGAAAAGGAATAGCCATGAGAGCACAAGGAATGGGTGCAAACGTAATAATCACCGAAGTGAACCCGCTCAGGGCACTTGAAGCAGCAATGAATGGTTTTCTTGTAATGACATTAACCGAAGCCATAGGTACAGGCGATATTTTCGTAACGGCCACAGGAGACATAAACGTCATAAGAAAAGAACACATGCAAAAAATGAAAGACGGTGCGATACTGGCTAATAGTGGACACTTTAATGTAGAAATAAACCTAAAAGACTTAGAAGAACTTGCCACTACAAAGAGGAATATAAGGCCAAACCTAGATGAATACAAACTAAAGGATGGCAGAAAACTGTATCTTTTGGGAGAAGGAAGGCTTGTAAATCTAGCCTCAGCAGAAGGGCACCCAGCCGAAGTCATGGATATGTCATTTGCAAATCAAGCCCTTTGCGTAGAGTACATAGCTAAAAATAAAAAAATGCCGCCTAAAGTCTACGCGGTGCCCAAAGAGATAGATGAGACTGTTGCAACGCTGAAACTAGATGCAATGAGAATAAGAATTGACGAGCTAACCGAAGAACAACAGAGATATATAGCAACATGGGAAATGGGAACAACATAACGCGAAAAGATCGAAAGCCATGGTAAGCTTTTTAAAGTTAAAGGGAGTAAACATGGCTTAAATGTGGTGATGCCAAATGGTTAGTAAAGATCAAACAATCGGCGGAATAATATTCATAGTATGCCTAATAATAGGAATACTATACACTATAGGGCTATTCTTCTGGCCGGGAGCAGACCCATTAGGATGGACTCTTCAATTTTGGCTCTTAGTAATTCCAGTGTTTTTAGCATTCATCGCCATAATGTGCATAGGTGCATGGATAGGATGGACTATGGCAACAACGCCGCCACCAAAACCAATAGAGGAAATTACAAGCGAAATGGAAAAGAAAGAAGAAGAAATGAAACCCGAAGAAAGACCAATAGAAGAAGTAACTCCGGAAACTGAAGAAGAGAAAAAGCCAGAAAGAAAGAAGAAAACCGAAAAATAACCGCCATTTCAGGCTACATACCATTTTTGCTCTCTTTCTGAATTCTGCGGCATTCCATACTACTACAAAATAAAATGTAATGGGTTCTATAAGCCGAATATTTTGAATGCAAAATGAAGCGACATATAAACTGCTGCAGAGATTCCAAATATTATTAGAAGGATTTTTGGGGAAACCGAAATGAATGGTGCTTCTTCGCCTTTAGGTTGGATTTCATATTCCTTGATTTCGTGAGTTTCTGAATCGATTTGCACAATGGCTGCAAGCTTCTTCATTTCAACTTCAACAGTATAGATTCCTTCTTCTAACGAAACACGTTTCGGCTTTAAATCGCCCTTATTTCCAATCCTTTTAAGAAAACCGATAGCAATAATTGTCACTGCTTCAGCATTCAATGTTTTTGCTTGCGGAATCGATGACGTAATGGCGCCCGGAGGTCTTCTCTGCAGAGTTGCAGCCAAGTATAGTGTCTCCTACCCTTCTGTAAGGAAAGTCGTTAAAGATTTAAAAGGACATGTGCGTATCATTGCCAAACAACCTAACTAGTTACGTTCTTAAGCATGCATTGCACTATGTTTTCACACACCATACATTCTTCTGGTATTTTCTCCTTTGGCGAACGTTGACTTAGATATCCTAAATGATGTGAACATCCATGCACTCTCGGAAGATTCTCCACTGATGTTTTCACTTCAGGACATTTTTCCTCTTCACTTTCTTTTGTCTTGAAATCTTTCTTTTCATCGATAATTATGGAATTTTTATCCAAAGTTATTTCTGCTAAACAGAAGGGGCAAGCATCATAAACTTCAACATTTTTGGAGCATAGATTTTCAGATTTTATGGGATTATTGAAAACTTTGCCACACGATGGATTCGGGCACGTATGGCTATGATTTTCTGTTACTGATTCTCTCTTCTTCATGAATGGTGACCCCTGGGATAGAATCGGATTCCGAGTTTATAGTGTTAACGAATCCAAAATAAGTATCCTAGCTACTTGTTAAACGGCGCACTTAGAATTATGGACTTGCCAACTTTTTGAGACCTTCTACCCCTTCTGCGTAACCCGCAGCGATCAAAACATCGTCAACTTCAATTTTGGAGTCAGATTTGGGTCAGATACATTTTCCCTTTCTTCTTATGGCAAGAACCCACATGCCGGTTTCATCTGGAATTTTGGCTTCTTTTAAAGTCTTGTTTGCCAAGGGCGAATTTTCAGCTACATGCACATTGATAACTGTCTCCTTCTGAAATTTCATCGCTCTCGCCCATCCATAGGCACCCCTTCAGCAGAGTCTCTTTGTGCGAGCCCCTAAACTCCACCTTCACGTTCGCTCCTAAATCCTAAAAAGTGATACAGAACCCCTTAAATACGTTTCCAAACAAATGCTATCCAAAGATTCATATTTAGAATTCATAACCGTTTTAATTACTCTCGCTCTAACCTTTTGTTAATTCTTAACATTGGTGAGAAAAATGTATGCTGCTTGGATAAAAATTGATGACACTTTGCCATGGATTGAGCTTAAAGGGGAATATCCAACTCGAAGAGACGCGGGAAAAGCCGCGGAAAGAACTGTGAAAAACATTAAAATAAGAACTGTGAAATTGCCTAAAAAGGAAGAAAGCATAAAATCACTGGCAGTAGTAAAGATTCAGCGTTAAAATAGCGTCTCTCAAATACCGAATCAATACAATCTGAACTTTTAATAATCTTGTATATTACTTAGGTGTCTTAGTAAATGAATTTCTCAATGGAGTTTTTGGATGCAGTGTTAAAGCGGCTGAGGAAGACAGTTTAAGATGATTTTTGGTTTGCAACGTAGTTTTGGAGATTTTAGAATAGATGTTTATCAGTTAGGAATGGATTGCCACCCACTCTACTTTTGATGACATTTGATAAACCTAAGCTACGTAGCCTATCGGCTATAGTCTCCATGTTCTTTATGTAAGTGTTAATGAAAACTGATGGTCCAGTGTCCATGGAAAACCATACTGGTATACCTTCACGGCGCATTTGTTGCACCTCTTTTATTATGCGAATTGTTTCTGGCTCCCAAAGAACTAGGTGCGCTTTCCCTGTCATCGTGCTGGCGTGCAGATTTAAGCTGTCTTCCTCGGCAAGTCTACCTATTGTAGCCACATCTCCGGTTTTTATGGCTTCCTCCATCACCCTAACAAGTTTTGCCACATGTCTTAGCCTAGCCTTCAACATTGGCGAACTGAGGACTTCACTATGCGCCTCCTCAGTCTTAATAGTTGACGGCACTGGCACAATAACCATGCCCAAATCAACTGCGTTGGGCTTAACTATCGGTTCAGCATACGACTTTCCATCTTTGTTGGCGTACCATATGGCGAAGCTTCCTGCAAGGCTTCTTGTAGCTGAGCCCGCTCCTAATCTAATTAACTCGGACAGTGACACGTAGTCAATATCAAACTTTAAGGCGGCGCATATAGCAACGCCTAATGCTGCAAAACCAGAAGCGGAAAAACCAAGTCCCTTTCCACTTGTTACACTGTTTCGGGAAACAACCCTAAAAAATCCAGAGTAACCAGTCTTTTCTCTTAACTTATTCAGAACTGTATGCACCCTTTCAAATTCGGTTCCTTCAACCTTTTTATCATTGATTGTAACTGAATCTTTCTCTAGCGAGCTAACGCTTTCAACGGTTGTTGTAGTGTGCAAAGCGTCGATGCAGACTGATATGCTGTCATGGAATGGAATTCTAAGCGTAGCATCCTTTAACCCGTGATATTTAATCAATCCTTGAATTGGATGCGCAATCGCCGTTGCTTTCATGCTTCTCTGACTCGCATATGGCTTTGACGCTGGGGAAGGGATTTCAGCACCAACTTACTAGTAAAAGCATGCTATATTTATTATTGGCGAGAGTTCGAATCTCGACCGTATTACAAAATGTTATGTGTGTGCGTGCAATGGTTGTAGGCTCCTCTATTAGGAGTCAAATATGTTTTGTTCTTGATGTGGGCCAATCTAGCACGGACTCTATATTCAGGTTAAGCACTATTTCCGCGATATCGCTGGCGTATTCTGCTGTTCTTCTTACGCTTTCAATAAGCAGCCTTAAACTGGCGATTTCTTCGATTTCAATTTTCTGAGATAACAGGATGGCTTCTTTTTCTAATTTGGCAATTTCTTTTGCTCTTTCAATGACGCTCTCAGCTAGATTGAAATCGTGTTTGAATAATGAATCTATCGTATCTTCAAACGCAGAAATGGCTAAAGTGCTCATGTTTTCGATTTTTCTGAGAACCTCGTCATCTATGCGTTTCTTCAGCATCAAAACATTCTCTGCAATGCTTACTGCGTGGTCGGCTGTTCTCTCCACAGACTTGGTTATGAGCCTATAACCAAGGCAGTCTCTCGCATTAGATAGTCCGATTTCCGTGATGATCCGTGGATTAGCAATGGCTAGCTTGAGTTGGCGTATTATATAAAGGTTGAATCTATCCACCTCAGTGTCTGTGTCGATCACAGCTTTAGCCAATTGATGGTCTATCTCTCTAAGAGCAGTCATTGAGTCTCTATGCATGGAAGAGGTTATGATAGACATCCTTCTCAATGAGCTTTCAACAGTAAGTTCAGGATAACTGAGCAGAATCTGCAAGGTCAACTCGTTGGGCGTGTCTGTTACAATTTCAGTACCAACCAAGTATCGCCTAGCAAAATCTTTCAAAGCATTCCGTTGTAGCGAAGAGAGCCGTTCTTGGCCTTGCGCTCTCACTTGTATCAAATTATACCCAACCAAGTATGCGGAGACTGCCTTTCTTATTGCGCCCGATTCATCTTTTTTGGATACTCTTATGATTGCCTCTTCTTTCTTTTCTTGTTTTGCCGGTCCCGAAGGTGCCAATGATAGCGAGCCGTCTCCTTCTTCACGAAGAATTAGGAAACTTCCTTTTCGCAGTTGATTGCGCGTCACCCATTTTCTCGGCAGTGAAATGATGTAAGTCGATCCCCCGGTTATCTGCAGTTTTCTGGCTTCTCCTTCCATTGCCTTAGAAATGTCTCGCATTTCATTCGCCTATATACCAACATCGCAAATCTATTGATAAATGTTTCTATTATATAGACTCAATATATTATTGTGGGAACATATATAATTGTTGACAACATTTTGCAACTTGAAAAGACGAGTATGAAAAGGAGATGTATAAAAAGTGAACTACAAAATAGTTGCTATCACAGAAGCGGTAATCCTCATCGCAGTCACAGCAGGCTTCGCAGTCTATGGCATGTATTTCACCAATCAGCCAATCAGATTAAGCGGCGCAGGCGCAACATTCCCAGCTCCGCTAATCCAAAAATGGAGCGCGGAATTCAAAGACATGACAGAAGTACAAATCAACTATGAAGGAATAGGCAGTGGAGGCGGAGTGAAGCAATTCACCGAAAAAACCGTCGACTTTGGCGCAAGTGATCCACCAATGAAAGATTCAGAGTTTTCCGCAACACCAAGAACATTGCATGTCCCCATTACAATTGGAGGAGTTGTGCCCATCTACAACATCCCAGGAATACCAAAAGGACTCAACTTTTCAGGTCAAGTGCTCGCAGACATATTTCGCTTGAATATCACTAGATGGAGCGACCCGAGAATAACAACTATTAATCCTGGTGTAACATTGCCGGATGCCGAAATAATTGTTTGCCGTAGATCAGATTCTAGCGGAACAACCAAAGTCTTCACGAGCTTCCTCTCAGACGAAAGCACAACATGGAGAGCCACGTATGGAGCAGCCAATGTAATCAACTGGCCTTCACAAACTGTCGGCGGAAAAGGCAATCCAGGCGTAGCTACCGCAGTACAGCAAAACCCGAATTCAATAGGCTACGTAGAGCTTTCCTATGCTCTGGAGAGTAATATTTCCTACGGAACAGTGCAGAACGCAGCTGGCAAATTCGTTGAACCCACATTAGAAACACTAGCTGCTGCAGCGTCCGCTGTATCGTTGATTCTCCCGCCAGGAGACACAAGTTGGGCATCAGTAGGAAGCTATTTTAACCTTCACAATGTAGAAGGAGCTGACAACGCGTACCCAATCGCCAGTTTTTCCTACATATTGGTCTATAAAGAACTCAATGTTAGGTCTGGAATGACGTTGGAAAAAGCTAAGGCTTTGACTTGGTTCTTATGGTGGGCAGTTCATGACGGGCAACACTATGCTTCTGGACTTTCATATGTTCCTTTGCCTCAAGCAGTTGTAACGCATAATGAAGCTACGCTACGAATGATAACTTTCAACGGTCAACAAGTCAACGATTGGACATAGAGAGAAGACAATGAGTCAACATAAGAAATCCCAAAATTTTCTTTCAAAACTCAAGACTAATCCTAAAAAGAGGTTTTCAGAGGATTCAGTTTTCAGAACAATCGTTGCGTTGATTGCATGTAACATTTTCATAATTCTTGGATTAATAATCTTCAAAATAACTCAAGGTTCATGGCTGTCAATTCAAACCTATGGCATAAACTTCCTATGGGGAACAACATGGCAGCCATTTCCTTCAAACCCAAACACTCCACCTATTTTTGGCGCATTACCACTTATCTGGGGCACTTTAATTACTTCAGCAATCGCCTTGTTATTAGGTGTCCCAATTAGCCTTGGCATAGCTCTAGCCCTTTCCGAGTTTGCGCCAAAGAATTTTAACTATGTTATTTCTTTTTTTGTAGAATTACTTGCAGCAATACCCAGCGTAATATATGGTTTATGGGGAATACTCGTCCTGATTCCATTTCTTCAGAATGATATCTATCCGCATCTGCAAGCGGTGCTGGGTTTTCTGCCATTCTTCCAAGGTACAATACGTGGGTCGTCAGTATTAACTGGAGGCATTGTTCTTGCGATAATGATTATTCCAACAGTGTCTGCCATATCAAGAGATGTTTTTGCCGCTGTTCCGAACAGTCAAAGAGAGGCAATAATTGCATTAGGAGCCACTAGATGGGAAAAGGCAAGAATTGTCATGAGTTATGGACGCTCTGGTGTGGTAGGAGCGATAATGCTTGGATTAGGTAGAGCGGTTGGAGAAACAATGGCTATCACGATGGTCATTGGAAACTCGTTTAATATGTTTACGTCTCTTTTTGAACCTGGTTCCACATTGGCTTCGATTGTGGCAAACGAGTTTACTGAAGCCAGTTCTCCTCCAGTCTACATTTCTGCATTGATGGAAGTTGGGCTAATACTCTTTGCTCTTGCAATAGTGGTGAATGCCTCAGCGAGGCTGATAATTTGGCGTTCAACACGGAAAATTAAGGAAGTGGAGATGTTTTAAGTTGAGAAGTTACAGCTTCAGAAAATTAGAAGACCGAATGATGATATCGCTAGCTTATGCAGCTCTTATCATTGCGTTGATCCCGCTTATCAGTATCCTCGTTGAAACAGTTGGCAGAGGATTGTCAGCAATAAGTTTCAGCCTTCTCCTTGAGGAGATTCCTCCATTAGGTCAGCCTGGCGGAGGAATAGGACCAGCCATTCAAGGAACATTAATTGTAGTGGCATTGGCGTCAATTATGGGAATTCCAATAGGCGTTTTCTCAGGAATATACTTAGCAGAATTTCGGCAATCACGGTTTGCTTCGGTAGCGAGATTTCTAAACGACGTTCTGACAAACGTGCCCTCGATAGCGCTAGGAATCTTTGGTTGGACATTGATAGTTGTTGTAATAGGCTGGTCTGTCATCGCAGGTGCCATAGCATTAGCGATTATGATGATTCCAATAGTCACAAGAACCACAGAAGAGGCAATAAAGCTCGTGCCTATAACTATTAGAGAGGCCGCAATCGCGCTTGGTGTGCCACAATGGAAAACAACGCTAACAGTAGTGCTAAGTAGCACCAAAAAAGGCATTGCAACAGGAATTCTTCTTGCAGTCGCAAGAATATCAGGCGAGACAGCCCCTTTACTCCTAACAATACTTGGCAGCAGATTCTGGTTCAGCGGGTTCACCCAACCCACCGCAGCACTGCCCTTGGCGATATTCAATTTTTCCCAGTCACCCTTCAGAACTGCCGATTTACCTCGGGCATGGGGTGCATCTCTGATCCTTATTTTCATCGTACTCGCTATCAACATAATTGTAAGGTATATCACGAGAGAGAAGTACGGATAGACTAATGCATGAGCTACAAGATTGAAATTCAAAGCCTAAGTGCGTGGTTCGGAAGCAAACAGGTATTGCAAGACATCACAATGAAAATTAAGGAAAACTTGGTAACAGCTATAATAGGTCCCTCAGGGTGTGGCAAAACTACACTTATAAGATGCCTTAACAGAATGCATGAGTTGACGCCAAGGGCGAAGGTCACTGGAAGAGTGTTGCTAGATGGAGAAGACATCTACAGCGAAAACGTTGATCCAGTGACTGTCAGAAGGAGAATAGGCATGGTTTTCCAGAAGCCAAATCCATTTCCAATGATGTCAATCTATGACAATACTGCGGCCGGATTAAAACTGAACGGTGTTGCTGATAAGCATAGATTAGATGGGATAGTTGAAAAGAGTCTAAGAGCGGCTCATCTGTGGGATGAAGTTAAATTGGAATTAGGAAAATCAGGTGCAAGCCTTTCTGGAGGACAACAACAAAGGTTGTGCATCGCAAGAGCGTTGGCAATTGAGCCAGAAGTGATTTTAATGGATGAACCAACATCGGCTTTGGACCCAACAGCAGCAGCGAAAATAGAGCAACTTATACGAATCTTGGCTGAGAACTATACAGTGGTCATCGTTACCCATAACATGCAGCAGGCCGCAAGGGTTTCGGATTTTACTGCCTTTCTATATCTGGGGAAACTTGTAGAATATGGATTAACTAAAGATATTTTTGAAAATCCAAAGAGTGAATTGACGGAGAAATATATAACAGGAGAATTTGGCTAGGTGAGAAAAGATGAGCAGAATAATAGATACTGGTTTGGAAGAACTTTCAGTAATGCTTTGCAGAATGGGAGAACTCACGTACGAAACGGTTTCCTTATCAATAAAAGGATGTCTCAACGGCACAAGTGTATACTCTCAAGTTCATGAAATGTCGGATGCGCTTATATCCATGTCCGACCAAGCTGAAGACAAAACTTTTGAGCTTATTGCGCGGTTTCAACCAGTAGCATCCGACCTCAGAACCATAAAATCCTACATGAAAATTGCCTACGATTTTGCTCGATACAGCAGATACGCCCTCGACATATCCTATATCAACGAACAACTTGGCGGGCTGAAAGAATGCGAAGAATGGATAACCGAATATATTGAAAAAATGAGCGAAAAAGTCCTGAACATGGTTCGAACAAGCATTGACGCACTCAGAAGCCACAGCGCACAACTTGCCAAAACAATCGCCAAAACAGAAGAAGAAGTAGACAAAATGTATTTCGAATATCTCGACAAATTGATCAAAAAAGCGCCAGCAACAAGCAAGTGCACAATTTCCAGTGTACTCGTAGTAAGGTACCTTGAAAGAATAGCTGATCATGCAACATACATCTGCGAATCAGTGATCTACCTTGCGACAGGTGAAAAGACTACATTAAGGTAATTTACAGTAAATTAGACTTCTTTACCAAAAATAGCCTAGGAAAAAGCTTTAACTGGTAAAATGGCGCCGGGGAATAGGTTTACATCTCGGTTTAAATTCTCGGCGAATTTATCAAATTAGGACTTAATAATTTGATAAATCTTTGTTGTCTTTTAATGTTTGATCATGCTTTTTAGAACACTTTATTGGCATTGTATGAAGCAAAATCACAACAAGTGTAACAAGTATTAGAGAGAAAAAAGCAAGCCACGCTACTGGAAACTCTGGAATTATATAAAGTGTTTGCCAATAAATCCAAATTTCCTTTTCTGTTCCATTCTTGTATTTTAATCCTACAAAATCGTTAGGCTTGGCATTGGGATTTGTCTCTTCTTCAACTGTGCGAAGGTCATGTAAACATAGCCAACTCACAATTTCCAAAGGCATGTCTTTTGTATGTTCCAAAAACCAGAGCAGAAATTCAACTTGCTCTTGTTCAGACCCGCCTCTTAGTAGCTCGGAACTGGTCCATCCTATTTCGCTGAAAACAACCGGTTTGTCTCCCGTGTAATTAATTATTCGTGTGTAGTATTCAGAGGGCATGTCGCTAGGTCTTTCGTACCATGCGTCGCCTGGATAACCAAGCATGTAAGGATATGAGGTGAAGCCGAAGAGGTCAATTTTGTCTTTGTCGAATTTTTCTATTAAGAACCACCCCTTATAAGAATCGATTGTGTCAAGCCTAAAAACTACGAAGACTTTTGTTTCTGGAGACACTGCCTTTATTCCATTATAGGTTTCCTTTACCAAGCTGACATAGTTGTCAAAGTCGTCTTGACTGCAATTCCAATAGTATGTGTCTATTTCATTTCCTATGCAGAAGTATTTCGGATGATAATCTCGTGAGATGTTTACTGCTTGCTCAATCCATAACTGGCGAAGTTCAGGTGTTCCAAGATTCGTCGTGGTAGAGTTCATGTACGGAGGAATTTGCAGAATTACCTTTCCTCCCTCCACAGTCCAGAAGTTTAGCTGAAAAATCGGAGTTAGACCACTTGAATTTATCAACCACAATAGCCCTTGCGTCTCAGGCTTTTTCAAGTGTTCAGTTGTGTTATACCATGGCACATTTGCAAACCAAAGGTTCATGACATCTGCAACCGAACCTGCTGTGCTGTATATCTCTTCAAGAGTTCCATTCAACTTGAACGTGTGGGTCACGCCGATGAGAAAACTTCTAGAAGTTATGGGAAGAGAAACCTCATCGCACCTCGCCTTCTCAACAACAATTGCGTTAACACAGCTTGCAACGGCAAACGAGAAAATTAGAGTGAGAGACACAATCTTGTGTTGCATAAAGATCACATCGATGGATTTTGCAGAAATTTTTCCACGTTTAATATATAAGACTTTTAGTATGACTCCAGTAACAGACATATTTTAAGCCCAGAAATTGCAAGGCAGAGGCAAGAACTTTACCAAAAAAAGAAAAGATTTTCATATACTTTTCAAAAATAACGATGTTGAAAGCGCCGGGGAAGGGATTCGAACCCTTGCGAGCCCGAGGGCTCACTGGCTTACTTGTCACTTATTCTTCAAAGCCCATTTTCATTTGGCGTTTTGATCTCGAGGCCAGCGCGATAACCACTCCGCCACCCCGGCTAACAAGAAGAATGCATAGTTATCCTAAAAGAGTTTTCACCTTTCAACCGACAGTGAAGGGAAAAACCAGCGCTTCCCCCTTTTACGTTTTTTCTTATCCCATTCATGCAGTATCTTTACGGCTTCATTTCCAATTTTTATGGCGTTCTCCTCGCCTGTTTCTGGTTTAAACTCGTTTCGGCATCTATTAGCGTAAGCAGCACAAATAGAACCCGCTCTTAACCCGAAAAGGCTTGCAAGAGTATACAGTGTGGCCGTCTCCATCTCGAAGTTTAACACTCCAGACTTTTGCAACACTGGAAGCAAATTCTTCATTTGCGTACAGCCTTTTGTAGGTGGGCGGTTTTGTCCGGCATAGAAGTCCGCAGTGGTCGCAGTTATACCCACATGGTAATTGCTTATGTTTAAGCTTTCAGCGGCTTCAATCAACGCCAACAAAACTTCGTAGCTTGCGACTGCAGGATACTCGAGCATAGCGTAACAATTGCTTGTATAGTCAAGGCGTACAGCTGCTGTAGAAATAATCACGTCACCGCAGTTTATATCCTCCTGTATAGCGGCAGTGCTACCCACACGAATGAAAGTGTGAACGCCTATACGAGAAGACTCGTTAACAGCAATAGCCATACATGCAGGACCAATGCCGCTTGACAAGGCAGAGATTGGAACCCCTTTATATTTGCCTGTAAAACTACGAAATTCGCGATGACAAGAGATTTCTTTTGAGGAATCCCAGAATCCAACGATTTTCGGAACTCGTTCAGGGTCGCCTGGTACAAGCAAGTATCCAGCCAAATCGCCTTTTCCACAAGCGATATGATATTGTTTGCCGCTATAAATTGTTGAATGCATGTGTGTTCACCATAGTTAAGATTAAGAATTTGACATTTAATAATAGTGGAAATTGGAGAAATCATCTGTTGTTTGCCGAACGGAAAAGAACAAAGTATGATATCTATGCAGATGTCATAGAAATGGCTGCTAAGAAGGATTTGTGCTCTTTAACCAGAATCTCTTATGGGGCAAACATGCCAGTGGACAGAGCCAAAAAAGTGGTGAATTTTCTAGTTTCACATGGGTTCCTAAGCGAAATAGCCTTAGGCGACCATAAAAGATACAGAACAACCAAATGGGGACTGGAGTATTTAGAAACATTCAAGCACATGCGTAAATTCTTTGCCGCGTTGGAAGAAAGGAGAGAGAAGCAGTAACAGTCTGTGCCTACAGCAAGTGCTCTCCCCATGTGCGTCGACTTTTAAAGAAATATGTGGACTCATTTTTACTCAAGAAGAAAAGGGGGAACATGAAACTCCAGATAAAAAATAAATTGCCTAAATCACTTGACGCAGGAATAATAGTGTAGACCTACTCATTCAGAAACGACTCACATTTCAATGACAACGAAATAGTCACAGAAAGTGAGCTTCTCTTTTAAACTGTTAATATCTATTGATAATGGAAGGTAGAAAAATGGGTAACAAGCAAGTCATTCCATCAGGAAGCACTGCAACATTAGATTATGTCGAAGGTGAACTAGTATTAGGCAGAGACTCAACCCTCGAAGGAAAAGGAGCTGCACGAACAATAAAGATTTTAGGCACTATTTACTGTGAAGGAAACAACGCTTTTGAGGGCAATGTCTCAGCGGAAAATCTTGAAGCAGAAGACGGCGTTAGGGTTCACGGTGACCTACACATAGAAAATAGTGTCGAACTCGAAGATGGCCGCTTAGAAGTTTACGGAAACATGACTGCAAGGCATGTAGACGTTGGCGAAGCCTTATTTGTAAGTCAAAGACTAAGGGCTGAGGAAATCGACATTGGAGGAAGTTTGAAAGTAGATGGCGATGTAAAGGCAGAGGATGTTAACGTGGGAGGAAGTTTCAAGGCGATTGGTGAAGTAGAAGTTAAAGATGTTGATGTTGGAGGAAGCGTTTTGATCGAATCTAAAGTGGACATAATAAAATTAGATGTGGGAGGGACTGCAAGAATTAACGGTGGCAAAATTCGCGAAATAGATGTGGGAGGAACCTTTGAGTCAAATGGGCCGCTAGAATTTGAAAGCATGGACGTTGGCGGAACTGTACGGCTAAAAGCGCAAAATAAGGGTGAAAAAATAGAGGTCGGCGGTTCATTTAGGGTTGAAGGGGATTTGAAGTTTGAAAAAATTGAAGTGGGAGGCAAGGTAGAGATTACAGGTACAGCTGAAGGCGACAAGATGGAGATAGGCGGAAAGGTTGAAGTCGGCAGAATCCTGAAGCTCTCTGAAAACCTTGAAGTTGGAGGCAAGGTAGAAGTCGGCGAAGAGTTATCCGCAAAAAATATTGAAGTTGGTGGAGTAGTACGTGCAAGAAAAGTTATTGCAGAAGAACGTGTAGAAGTTGGCGGCGCAATAACAACTGTGGAAGGCGTAACTGCGCATTTCGTTGAAATTGGAAGAAAAGGCGAAGTTCGTGGACCTATAAATGCGGACAACATTGTCATCGGCAAAGAAGCCCGTGTAGAGAACATCCACGGGAAAAGAATCCTTTTAAGAAGTGGAGCCCATGCAGAAAATGTTTATGGCGAAAGTATCACAATCGAAGCTCATTGCAACATAAGTGGAGAAGTACAATACACTAACGAGTTAAGATTAGGGGAACATGTTTCGTTAGTTAAACCTGCACAAAAGGTAAGTGCCCTTCCATTATAGGAAATGTTGTTTACAGTTTTTTGGGCATCGCCAAATCTGCCATGTCCACGCTATGTTCATAAATTTGCCTCAGAATTGAACCAGCTGCGAGAATGTGCGGAACGACATCAAGGGATTGCACCTTAGTTATTTTCTCAATATCTGCGAACATTTTCTCAATTTTTCCGCGCATCAGCCGTACATCTTCTGCTAAGCCTATATCACTAGATAAGAAGGCCTTTAGAGCATTTTCATGAGCTTCGAAACTGGCAGTGTGCAAATCTACAAAAATCTTTTTCAAGTCTTCAGCTAGTTTTACACCTTTTAACTCGTTTACTTTCATGGCTAACCGAACGCATTCGTCACCAATAGCTTCTACTAAGCTCGCTACAAGACGATAGTCCGAGCATTCAATTAGGCTAACACCAAGTTTTTCGCTAAGACTAGGATTTTGGATTATTGTGCGTAAAATGCGAACCAGCAAAAAGTGAAGTCTATTAACTTCATCGTCACGCACTATAACACTCTTGGCTAAGTGCGCATCTCCATCAATTAGCGAATTGACAACATCGCGATGCATCCCGGCAGCAATAGTGTAGCCTCTGCGAAGAATTTTTTCAGGCGGAAAACTTGATGGCTCCAACAAACACTGCATAACAATACGTGAATAATCTTCCTCGACAATTTCCAATCCAATTAATCGGCTGGTAGCGTTCTTAACCGTGTCTCGAACCTCAAAACTCATACGATCCTTCGCCTCAACTTTAATGATGTCAAAACCGAGCAGATACTTTCCAATGATTTCACGGTTCAGATAGGGTCCAGGTTTCAAGGTTATGCTCCGTGGAGAAGGCGCAACACCATATTCGGTGTCCACTAAAAGTCTACCGTCACTGGTTTCAGTAACTGACACTACAGCGCCTCGCTTCAAACCGTGACTTTCAGCCCAAGGCTTTGGCAGGCAAACAAAGAAGGTACCGCTTGGAGTTTGCTGAACTTTACGCAGTTCGCCCATTCGCTTCACCATACCAGAAAAAGTGTTTTTAAGATTTAAACCCATCTAAATAATCACTATGTATATAAAAATTAAGCTTGAGTGTTAGAGTTGACGAGAAAAGTTATAATCGGTATAGACTTGGCCGGGAAGTCGGAAAATCCCACGGGATTAGCAGTTTTGGTTAACAGAAAGGTGAAAACAGGTCTCTTATACACAAATAAGCAAATACTTGGGAACATAACACAAAACAACCCTGCCCTCGTAGCGGTCGACGCCCCCTTTAATCTACCAAAAAGAGGAATCTTCAGAAAAGCAGACAAAGAAATGATAAAGAACGGTTATCGCGTTTTTCCTCTGCGCCTTCCATCAATAGAAAAGCTAACGTTGCGCGCCATAAAACTAAACAAGTTAATAGAAGGAAAAGGTTTCAAGGCAATCGAAGTACATCCAACATCAACACGCAAAGCGCTAAACATGCCATTGAAGGAGTGGGGAAAAATTCAAACCATTCTAATGCAAATAGGCTTAGGAGGAGACCTTTACGAGCGAGCATTGACACCACACGAAATTGATGCAGTCATAGCTGCATTCACAGCATATCTATATATGAGAAATGAAACAGAAGCGTTTGGCGATGAGAAAGAAGGGTATATAATCATTCCAAAAAGGAAGAATTGGAGAAAACTTGAGATATGAGCGAAACTGAAAAACTGCAAAAAGCCATTGAGTTAACGATTTCCGCAGGGTATCAAATAAATAGAGAGGCTTTTGAATTTCTATGTTTGCTGTCTTCAACACAAGACCCAACGGAAATAATGGCTAAAGTGATTCAAGAAATTGGAGTTTCGAAGGAAAAGCCGGTGTTTATTGATAGAAACTTTTTAGAAAAAATGGTCAAGTTGCCAGAACCCAAGAAGGAAGAGCCCACTCAATTTTTAGAGGCACCTTTTCAAACACCGCCTGAATTTTATATAACTGAAAGTAAACGGCAACTTCACCCATATGCAAAAGAAGTTGAGTCAAACATCAAAATACTTGATGATCCAGCCAGCAAAATAAGTTCAAGTGGAGCCATAGAGGATTATCTGGAATATTTCAGAGATAGGTTTAAACGAACGGAGAAGCTGCTGAGACAAAGGATGGATGTTAAAAGTGCGGCTTCTATCATCGATGCCTTAAAGGCATCAGCAAATGCAAAGCTCAAAATAATTGGGATGATAACGGAGAAGCGAGAATATCAGCAGAAGGTACTGTTAACTGTTGAGGATTTGCATGCAAATACTACAGTGCTCGTTCCACATGATGCCTCTTCAGAGCTTATGGAGAAGGCACGTTTACTCATGCTTGATCAGGTTGTCTGTTTAAGTGTTGTAAAGACGAGAAGTAACCTATTAATTGTTGAAGACATTGTTCTACCTGACGTTGCACAAAAAATTCCACATAAGGCACCTATTCCTGTTTATGCCGTTCTTACATCAGACATTCATGTGGGAAGCATCAAGTTTCAGAAAGACGCATTTAATCATTTTATTTTGTGGCTTAATGGGAAATATGGCGACGAAAAAATGAAAGAACTGGCAAGTTACGTAAAATATGTTCTAATCGCCGGAGACATCGTGGACGGTATAGGAATTTATCCCAATCAAGTTAAGGAGTTGGCGGTTAAAGATGCATATGGGCAGTATAAGCTTGCTGCAAAATATATCGAACAGATTCCCGACTACATAGAAGTGCTAATCATACCAGGAAATCATGACGCACCCAGAAAGGCACTGCCCCAACCCGCAATATCGGATGCCTTCTTAGAAATACTTAAAGAATCAAGAGAGGTTCATTCCCTTGGAAACCCATGTCTAGTAAGCATTCACGATGTCGAAGTACTACTATACCATGGCCGTAGCCTTGATGATGTTATATCAACAGTTCCCGGCATGAGTTTTAACCATCCGGAAAAAGCAATGAAGTTATTATTACAAAGTCGCCATTTAGCGCCAATATATGGTGGAAAAACGATGCTATCGGCAGAAAGTAGAGATTCTTTGGTTATTGAACACGTTCCCGACATATTTCATGCAGGACATGTCCATGTCTTAGGACACTGCAATTACCGCGGAGTTTTAACAGTAAATTCAGGCGCATGGCAAGAACAAACAGATTACATGCGAAGATTAGGATTAGTGCCTACCCCCGGAAAAGTACCCTTAATAAACCTTCAAACGTTAGAAGTTACAACCCTTCCGTTCATTTAAGAAAGCCCCCGAGCAATTAATCGCGCTACACGAATCGGCTCAGGAACTCTACTACAAAAAACCAAAGAACGAACAATATTCTGCGCTTGCTTAATGTTTATACCCACAGTTTCGACATAAATAGGTAATTCTTTTGCTACTACGAGGATCCTATAGACACGACCTATTTTCTTAAATACTTCCCACCGCTGTTTCCAGTCATCAAAATGCCTTTGGAGAGCCCTCCTTACAGTTATATTATTTGGTCTTGTTCGTGATACGACGATGACTGGTTTTTTAAATGTCTCATGAATCACAACTGGGTCAATAACGTTAAAGCCCGCGAAGGAAATTCCAGCTAGAAAAACTGCGCTAAAGCTCAATTCTTTTAAAGCTTCTACGAGCTTTTCTGTTGCGTCTGACCCGTCTACAGCTATTCTTTTTATCTTTACTTTTTCAATTTTTGCTTCTTTAAGTAAAACTACAGCGAGAATTGCCGTTTTTGTTACACCTTTCTGGAAGCTTCCATCTTCAACCCCTATTACGGACATTTTTAGAAAGACATTTCGGGTCATAATCAATCAAGCGCCCAAGTCTATTATCACTGATAAATACGTCTTTAATAAGGCTGCGTGCCATTTCCAGCCTAATCTTTTTTGTACGTCCATATCTTCCCATGCTTATAACTCTTGCATTCAAAAGCCCCATAGAATCAAGTTCATTCACCAAAGTGCTTAGACGACGCTGTGTCAAAGGTGTAACACCTAATTCGTCGCATATCTCAGCATAAACCTCATAGATCTCACCCGTATTAGCTTGGTGGATGTCAGCTTTTTTCAAGTGATACACGCTTAAAACCACAAGTTTTGAATGTAAAGTTAAATTTTTAAGAGCCTCAACGACACGGTTATGTTCAATGTGCTTTTCAGCTTCGCGCACATGTTCTTCATTCACAACCGCTGCACCTTTTCTTTCAGCAACTTCTCCTGCAACACGTAACAGGTCTAAAGCTCGCCTTGCGTCTCCATGCTCTGCTGCGGCCAAAGCTGCACACAAATTTAGGGCAGAATCGGACAAAACACCTTTAGAAAAGGCAATCTTTGCGCGTTCAAAAAGAATGTTTCGCAACTCACTAGCGTCGTACGGCCTAAAAACAATTTCCTCTTCGCTTAACGAACTAAAAACACGAGGATCAAGAAACTCTTTTAATCGAAGGTCGTTTGATATGCCAACAAGTGATGCTTTGCTTTTGTCTAAAGTTTCATTGATTCTTGTCAACTCATAGAGAAGGGTGTCACCGCGAGATTTTATAAGTGCATCAACCTCGTCCAAAACAGCAATAAAGATGCTTTTTGAAGAATCCAAGCCTGTTCTAAACCGTTCAAAGACTTCTCCAACTGATAAGCCTGTAAAAGGAACAGCGACACCTATACTCTGGCACAATCCCGTAAAAACGCGGTATTCAGAACCTACCATACGACAGTTAATATAACAAAATTTGACTGGTGCGTTAAATTCCTTCGATTTAATTTCTAGATGAGTTAATACATGTTTAGTTACTGCTGTCTTGCCCGTTCCAGTTTTCCCATAAATGAAAACGTTTGAACATCTTGCTCCCTTCAAGACAGGTGCCACTATTTCTCCTATCCGTCGAATCTGCTCCTCTCTGTGGGGCAATCTTTCTGGTAAGTAATCATGCCGCAGAACCTCCCGATCTTCAAAAATGTGCGCTTCGCCAACAAATCTGTCGAACAAGTCATTGAGTATGTTAGTGTTGTCCGTAGGTCCTTCTCCCTCTTTTTTCTAAAGGTAAACGCCTCATTTTAATGCCGAAAAAATAAGTACTATCATACAGAAAAATGGATTTGAAAGAACAGAATTATAAAAAACGTTGAGTAAAGTAAGGTTAGTTTAAAGGAAGAGGGACACCCCTATTTCTTTTGGAAATCTTTACACGAAAGTTGTTGATAAGTTAATTTATTTAAAAGAAATATACATACTCCAATAGATAAAATGCAAGTTAGTAATTAAATAATTTTCCTATAAAATTTTAGATTACAAAAGAAGAAAAATTTTATCAGAGGTTAGAACACCATATACAATGAACTTTTTTCCACTGGATATTTAGGGGTGTCCCTCATGAATTCTTACTTTTTCATGTTTATTTTTTCTAAGTGACAAGATTATTTTCCTCAATTTTTGTCCTTATTTACGCTAAACAGAGAAGTTACAATTTTTTCCCCTATTCTTTTTTCACACTTTTGTGAACTACTTGTGAAATTAACTCGATGATGTCTCTTTTCTCTGTCGCTTTCTCCTTTTATTAACGTTTTTATGTATTTCTTCAGTGAATACGCCACCCCTTCGCTTCCACTGGAAATATAAGCTAAGTGGTGCCTTTTTACGCTTTTCTTGTTTAAAGAGGCTGTGATACTTGTAATTACAAAAAAAGCATGATTCTCGTCTCTTTTCCTTTTTCTTGTTTGCCTTAGTACCATTTGCTTTCTATTTTTTCACCATAAAACCTATAACTTGTGAACTGCAAATTGTGAACACCAACTCCGGTGCAAGTGGTTAATGCCAACTAGGAAAATGCGCGTTGAAGTATTCGACGGTGAAGGCAATAAATATACTGTGTCCTTTGAAGGGCAAATAAGTAGAGAAAAAGCTCTTAGGCTTCTAGATCTGGTGGAATTGCTGGGTGGAGTGCCTGCTAATAGTGAAAACCCTGAAGCCAGTCAGCAAATTTCAAGTAGTGATGTTTCGAAATATGAAAAAGTTCGCGTGTTAATTTGCAAGCATTTTCCTTTGATTTGGTTTTCCTCTCGTGACATTCATCCGGTTTATGAACAAGAATATAAGGAACCAATAAGCCTTAGCACAGTAGCCACTTATCTTGCCAGAATGGCGAATAAAGGAGTACTCGTAAAAGTTGGTTCCTCTAGAAGCTTAAAATATAAATTGGCCCCGAGTTTTCCCCAAGTCACAGTTAGACAACAAACAACATGATCTGAACAAGCTCGCGAAGATAATAAATAATTATTCTAACTCTATGAGATAACAAAATGTGAATTGCCATAGAAGGGTTGCCATTGAATGCCCTGATCAAAGAAGATTTAGTTGAAATGGGAAAGAAGTTTAGCTTATACATAGAAAAAGGGCGGGTGACCGGACCAATCGAAGTTCGTGAAGAACCGATGATTGCTTTAAAACCAAGCATAGACAACATAAAACCCTTAAGGAAAATCAGCAATTTCAAAGGACAGTTTTGGGCAGTTGACTGTTCGACTAGAACTTTAAAAAGAGCAAATAATTGGGGCATCTATCTGATGCGGACTACGTCAGCTACTCTTGAGGGGCGTAGCGTAAACTGGGATTATGCAGAGAGAATATGTTCTGTAGTGGGAGACGCGTATACTCGTAGTAATTATTTGACGGACTTTCGAATAGAGTTGGAAAGCCAGATGGCTTTGCGACTTTTAGATAGGGAATATTACGAGGATCCTCGTAGTATCTACCTTCTCTTGGATGGTGGCGGCTATTTTGGCGGTGAGAGAAAATTTCGTGTGGCACTGTATGATGAATGCAAGAAAAAAGGAATTAACTTGCTGGCTATAAGCAAGAATTCGCCCTTACTTCATGACGATAAAGGTCGCGACTTCATCGCTACTACGAGTATACTCTCGCCTTATGGTATATGGGTTTATCATCCAATTAGAAAGGCTGAGAAAGATCATAGTCTTTATGGTGATATATCCATAGTAAAATTATGCGAAGAAAGTCATCGCATTTTCCGCTGTGATATCATGGATTACCTTACAACACGGCAGGTTAATGAGCTATTATCGCCGTTAACTTTTTCTTCAGAAGATCCAAGATGTATGGGCTATCCAATTGCCCTTTGGCTTGCCCACGAGTTCTCTGCACCTTCCGTATCTATGCTTCTCCATTACCATGACCTTATTGAAAAAGAACTTAGCGCCTTTGGGCTCTTGGATGTTCTTCGCAGAGAAGAACTTACATGCAGATTTGTGGACGAGATTCATGGAATAAGATATGCATACCAACGGGAGTTCTGGGGCGATTATGTCTGAATCAATTGGTTTTGTGTGTGGAACGGAAGGAGACAAAATATCTTTCTTCTTGAATCATGGAGTAGCGCTCTCTTATGGGCAGATTGTTAGAATAGATTCTGACGAAAGAAGCTTTTATGCCCGAGTTGTTAACGCCCAAAGTAGCTCTACTTTGAAAACGATAGAACAACTGCGCGAAGCTGAAGGCAAGGAAGCTTTTGGTCCTTACTCCAGCTTTCGAAGTGTTGACGCTATTCTATTTTTGGAAAAGAAGGATGGTAAAATCCGTTCTCCAACCTTCAATCCAAATTATAGAGATAAGGTTTTTACAGCGAACGAAGAAGATTGCACTGTTCTAAAACTTTCTGGAGAACTTGAAGTAGGTCGCCTTCGTTCTGGAGAGCAACTATTGGGGTCTGCCGGAATAAATATAGAGGCAATACCGCTAATGATGGGCATGTTCGGAATGACTGGCTCTGGAAAAACCAACACAGAACTTATTCTTAATGCACAAATTATTGACAACAGCCCACAAACAGTTGCTCTCATTTTCGATTTTGCTGGCCAACTTCTTGATGGAAAGGGAATTAGACCACAAAAGGGACTGAAAGACCACCCATTCTTCCATAGCAAGGTTCAATATTATTCTGCACGAGATCGGAAAATGGTTGTTGGTTTATACACAATTACTCCGGAAAAGCTGATTACGCTCTTTCCTGACCTAGGGGTTCCTCAATTTAGGCTTGCCCAAAAACTTTACAGAAAGTTGGGCAAAGGGTGGATCCAAGATACTAAAGAGGTTTATGGTGCAGAGGGCTATGTTGGCGTGGGTCGCATTGCAGACTATAAGATGAAACATGTTATAGAAGCTCTAATGCTTAAATTATCTTCTCTTTCCTATGACCTTTTCCCAGTATCTGACTACAGCTTTGTTGACAGCGTCACCCAGAACATAGCTAATGGAATAACGTGTTTGGTCGACATTTCCGGAATAAGCTCTGACGAACAAAACAAAATAGTATGCCTTACAGCGTCAGCAGTAGCCCAGCATTATAAGCGCATGTGGGAAGAAAACTACGAAGAATGGAAAAATCTGCCTACTCTTCTTATAACCCTAGAAGAAGCACATGAATTTCTTGATCCAAACAAATCGAGAACAATATTCTCTGATATTGCTCTAACATACCGTAAATACAGGGTTGGACTTAACGCTGTGACGCCGAGGCCTTCTCGGATTAATTTTGACGTTTTCGCTGAGTTGTGGACTAAAGTTATTATGAAAACAGAGCTGCGAAAAGATAGAGCTTACCTAACTGAAAACACGCCTTACTTGGAGTATAGCGACACTGAGATAAAAATGCTCGATGTAGGCGAAGCCTTGCTTATCTCTGAGCCCAAAATCAGATTTGCTGTACCAATAAAAGTGACACATTACCCCGAATATTTGGCTAAAAAGGAAAACAATAATTACCGATTGCCTGAATCACAGAATCTTTCTGAAATGGATAAGCGCCTAAAAAAACTTGACGAACAAAAATCTCTTTCGCTATAGTAAATTATGTTATGCTGTGCCGCTTTCTGCTTTCTTAAGAAGTTTACTCATTTCCTCTTTAACACTATATTTAAACGGAATTTTGCTGGTGTCCCTCTCTAAGTATCCACCTTCGTAAAGCTTCTTCATCAACCGCGCCGTATGTTCCCTGCTAAGCTTTATTCGTTCTTTAATCTCAGGCGCTGTCTTAGGGCCTTCTGAAGTCAGCATCTCAAGCGCGGATAACTCTGTTTCAGTTAATGGGGCCAAGGCTTTCTCTCTTTTTATGGGTATTACTGCCTCAATTTTTGCCTCGGGGGTTGCTAAAAACTGTCGAGCTTGCTCTTCAACTGCGGAAAGCTTTGCAACTAGCGCCTCTTGTGACACAGCGACATCACGCACTTTTCGCTCAACCTCTTCTAAACGGCTTATCTCCCTTTCTCTATCTTCCCTAATAATGCTGATTTGACTCTCTAAATTTTGGATTTTCTTGCTTGCTTCTTCTGTTTTCTTTACCGCGTCATCACTTCTCGAGGAAGCAGCCTCAACCTTGTAAGCTATGCACTCCAACTTGTCAGCTTCCTGTTTGAACTGCCTATTAAAACTTAAAACAATGTCTTCAACGGCTTCTCTAGCTTTTTCGTACTCTCTTTTAACACTTCGTAGCTGTCTATAATATTCTACCGCGGCGGCTGCTGTCATCGCAAGCAGAACGCCAACAAGAACTAGCAAAATTTCCGTCAAGCAACTCGCCTCTGTGATTTAAATGTGATTAGGTGTGATTTATTCATGTTGCATCACAAATCACACTTTAATGGATAAGAGATTTAAAGATTATGGTATAGTATTCACTTAAGATAACGCATGATATCACACATCACGAAACCAAGTAAAGGCTCTTCGGGCTAAGCTGATAACGCAATGTGAATAAGTCTTCGTTTTGAGGTTATTTTTGCGTTTTCAACTCTTTTCAGCGTTATTTATCTGCGAGCATTGTTTATGCCTAATAATTGTCCATTTAATGAGCGTGATTTGTGATGTCACAGCTGGTTTTCAGACCCACTTGATAGCTGTTTTAGGCATTTTTCAAGCTCTTCTCGTACAATTTCCATGGATTTTAAGTGTTCACTTAACTCTGCACTTTTGTTTGGCATGTTTTTGTATGCTTCTAAATACTCTTTTAATTTGTTCGCTATTTCGAGATAGGGATCTAAAGTTGTGCTTTCAAATACTCCCAAATATCCTAAAAGCAGTATGGTGTAGATGGATTTTATGACATTTTCTTTCGCCTGTTTTAGTGTCCTATTGAAGGCGCCTCGGCTTATTTTTGCCTTTGTTAGCCTTAATCTGGCTTTTTCATCGTATTTAAGCGTTTTTCCTGCAATATTATCAGCTAAAATGTCAATAAGCAATGTTTCAAGCTGTGTTTCTGTTAAGTGGCTATTTTGTGAAAGTATTTTAGTAATAGAGTCGTTTAGTGAGCTTATTAGCCATGGTTGAACGCCTTCTTTTAGTTTCAATATTTCCTCTCCACGCTTATGCCGATTGAATACAGTTTTGTATACAGACTATGCTTTTAAGGCTGTCGGATGCGTATGCCTTTGCTATAGTTATTAACGCAAACATTTTATTCTTAATTTGGCAATCCATAGTGAGGAACGTCTGTTGATTTCAAACTTTAAGCCTGCAAACCGCCTAAAACGCATAAAGCCCTCTGGAATACGCCGATTTTTCACTTTAGCCCAAGAAACACCAGACATCATTAATTTAAGCGTGGGAGAACCTGATTTCGCTCCCCCCGAACATGCGCTAGAAGCTGGCTGGCAAGCAGCAAAAGAAGGCAAAACCCATTATACACCAACCAACGGCATTCCAGAGCTTCGGGAGGAACTCGCTCGAAAAGCTTACAGAGATTATGGGTTAAATTATGATCCTGCCTCTGAAATTTTAATAACTGTTGGCGGCACTGAAGCAATTTTTTCTGCACTTATTAGCTTAATAGACGCGGGTGATGAAGTTCTAATTCCTAACCCAGGTTTCGTCTGTTATGAACCATGCGTCCACTTAGCAGAAGGGGTCCCGGTTTCTGTTCCTTTGCTGGAAAAGAACGGGTTTAAACCATCCATTGATGATGTGATGTCACTAATCACAAAGAAGTCACGTGTGATAATTTTGAATTATCCGAATAACCCGACGGGCGCCGTTCTATCGTATGATGAGCTTGCTGCATTGGCAAAAGTTGCTGTTGAACACGATATGGTTGTGATTTCTGACGAGGTTTATGAAAAAATAATATATGACAACGCTAAGCACCACTGTGCTGCTACCTTCCCAGAAATGCGTGAACGTACAATCGTTGTCAATTCTTTCTCTAAAACATATGCAATGACAGGTTTGCGTGTTGGTTTCCTCTATGGACCAAAAGAACTCGTTTCTCCTATTTGGCTTGCTCAACAATATATCATTGCATGTGCAGATAGCCTGGCGCAATACATTGCCTTAGCCGCGTTAAGAGAACCTCAATATTTTGTTGAAGAAATGGTACGGGAATTTGATAGACGACGCCGTTTGATATATTCGCGGCTTAGAGAGATTGAAGGGTTCCGTTGTACCTTGCCAAAAGGGGCATTCTATGTTTTTCCAAATATAACGGATTTTGGCATGACTTCAGAAGAATTTGCGGAACTCCTTATAAAAAAAGCTCATGTTGCAGCAGTTCCTGGTTCAGCCTTTGGCAGCTATGGTGAAGGTTGCATGAGATTTTCTTATGCTGCAGCTTATGAACAGTTAGAAGAAGCATTGGATCGCATAGAAACGGCTGTTAAGGCGTTAAAGAAACCATAACAGCAAAACATGATTTACAAGTTTTCTGCAGAATTTTTTAGTTTTTCAAGGAGTTCAGAGCGCAAATCTTTCAAAGTGGGGACAAATGTTTCCATAGGTTTTATGTCGCCATAGTTGATATCACATGTCACAAAGTCCTCTTCGTCATATCTAGTTTGAACAAGAACTTTTCCGTTTGGTCCGACAAGTCTGCTTCCTCCCCAAAACTGCAGTCCATCTTCTATGCCTACTAAATTAACATAAGCTAGAAAAGCAGTATTCTCTATGGCTCTTGCTAATGTTAATATTTCAAAGAATGCTCGACGAATCGCTGGAGAAGCTGAAATGCATACTATTAATTGGGCACCGTTTAAGCGTGCTAATCTGAACACTTCTGGGAAGAATATGTCATAGCATATGGTTAACCCTATTTTTCCAAGTTTTGTGTCGAAGACTGCCGTTTGATAGCCTGGGCGAAAGTATCTTTTTTCCTCAAAAACACTGTGGGTTGGCAGATACATTTTCCTATATTTTCCGACAAGTCCTTCCGGGCCTATGAGTACAGCAGCATTGTGAAGTGTTGCTTGTGTTTTTTCACTTATTTCTGGCATACCGAAGATTATGTATGTATTGCTTTTTTTGGCGATAGCCTCAATGGTTCTGGTTGCTGGTCCCGGTATAGTTTCTGCGAGTTCATATATTTGGTCTCGGACTACATAACCGGTTAATGATAATTCTGGGAAGATTACAAGATCCGCACCATGTTTTTTTGCTTTCACCACGTTTTCCTTAATTTTCTTTATATTTTCCGTTTTATCTCCTGGTTTAGAGTTAATTTGCGCGAGAGCAATTTTGATTTCTTTTCTCATTACGTCACTCTCCTTAGTGTTCTGCTATGGATTACGAGGTAATCTGAAATCTGTCCCTATTGTGCGATATTCTAGCTTCATTGTTAATAACATTCGCCTTTTGTGTTCTGCAGAAAGCCATTTGCTTTTTATGCTCTTAACCAGCTTTTCCTCGATACCTAATTGTTTTCCAATATCTTCCGTGTCCATAAAGTGTTCAAGCCCATAAAGAATAAGATCTAACAGTTCATATTCTATGCCAAGTTCTTTTTCAGCAAGTTGACCAGGCCACAAGGCTGGCGAAGACGGTTTTGCTATTACTACCTTTGGTATACCTATATGCAACGCAAGTTTACGAACCTGCGTTTTATATAGGTCCATTATCGGCGATATGTCTGCGGCAACATCACCCCATTTGGTAAAATACCCCATCATAGTTTCAGATTTATCTGAACTCCCACAAACAATCATGTTGAATTTGTTGGCATAATAATAAAGATAAATCATTCGAGTTCGCGCCTTCACATTCCCTTTACACAAATTGTCGGATGGATCAAAATTCGGTATTGAAGCATAGAACGCTTTCAAGGTTGAGGTAATATCTATATTGTTTGTTTTTAGGCTAAACTTTTGTGCTACGAGCTTTGCATGTTTAATATCTGTTTTGTTGTATGTTTCTTCTTCTGGCAACATAAGTCCTAAAACTTTCTCTCCGCCTATAGCCAGTGCAGAAAGCGCCGCTACGGTGCAGCTGTCGATTCCTCCTGATAACCCTAAAACTACGCCTTTTGCCCCGCTTTGCTTCACATAGTTACTAATGAACCGTTTTATTTTTGTGGATGTGTCTTGCCAGTCTAAATCTAATATAGAAGGCGTCAATTTCAAGCTGCTAACATCCTCATTGTTTATGAGTATAGGCAAATATTTAAGGGCAAACATAAAAATACTGGTATGGCATGGATTTTATGATTTAGAAGGATTTGGAAATGGGGCGAAGAAGAAGGAAGGTTGTTCGTATCCCCAAGAAACGTTTGCCTAGATTCTTCTCTTGCCCTAAATGCGGAAAGGAAACTGTCAGAGTTGAGATCTTCAAGGAAGAAGGGCGAGCGGTAGTGGGTTGTGGCAGTTGTGGCTTAAAACAAGAGTTTCCAGTTAAGCCTGCACAAGGAGAAATTGACGTTTACTGTATGTTTACTGACTCCGTTTATGGTAGTGTTAAAAAAGTTTCAGCTGCAACAGAGGGCAAGTCGTTTAATTAGGCTGATTCTAATGGTTGGAACTGTTGAAAAATATTTGCTTGAGAAAATTCACTCCGAAGGCACAATCCATATAACTTTAATAGACCCTGAAAAGGTAACGTCATCACAAGCTTCAAGGATCGCTGAAAAAGCAAAATTAAGCGGGACCTCAGCTATAATGGTTGGTGGCTCAACATTTTTCTCTACAACACATCTAGATGACGTAGTTAGGACCATTAAACGAGTCGTTCAAATTCCGGTAATTCTTTTTCCAAATAACGTAACTGGTATAAGTCGCCATGCGGACGCCATATGGTTTATGTCCCTTCTAAATTCTGTCGACCCTTACTTTTTAATGGGCGCCCAAATTCTGGGAGCACCAATAGTTAAGAAGTATCGCTTAGAACCTATCCCCATGGGGTACATTATCGTCGGCGAAGGTGGCACTGCAAGCATTGTCGGAAGAGCGGTTCCAGTTCCATATGATAAGCCTGAAATTGCCATTGCGCATGCCTTAGCAGGGCAATATTTAGGCATGCGTTTCATATATTTGGAGGCAGGTTCAGGTGCAAAGAAATCTGTTCCGCCTGAGATGATTAGCGCTGTCAAGAATTACATTGACGTTCCTTTAATTGTTGGAGGGGGCATAAAATCTAGAAGTCAAGCCTTAGCTGTAGCCTCAGCTGGAGCTGACATCATTGTCACCGGCAATGTTATTGAGAACGCTGAGGTTAAAAGCAAGGTTGCTGAAATCATTGAAGGCATTAAACGTTTTAGAATATAAAACCCTAATTACAACATAAGTAAATGCTAAGAATAAATTTATTCTGTGCGATTTTGCTTTGGGTACATGTGAAATAAAAACTTCTACTGTGAGCTTTTTGACTTGTTTATGTTGCAAAACCGAAATAAACTATTGCCACACAAAGATTTGCGGGGTAGCATTTGAACAGTCCAACGAGTAAAGCATATCATCAGTATGTTGAAAGCCTGGAAAATCAACTTGCGCAATTGTACAGTATAAGCGAAAAAGCCAGAGCGAAGGGCTTTGACCCAGCACTAAGCACTGAGTGTAAAATTGCTAGAGACTTGGCGGATCTTGTGGAAGGGCTTGTGGGACCTAAAGGTGTCGCCGAGAGCATCAGAGAGTTAAGCTTAAAACTTCCAAGAGAAGAATTGGCGTTTAAAGTTGCTGAAGAAATTGTTTATGGCAAATTTGGACACATGGATGCTGAACCAGCAGCTGAACAAGCCATACGCACTGCTTTGGCAATTCTTACAGAGGGTTTAACTGCTGCACCTTTAGAAGGAGTGGCAAAGGTAAAAATTAAAACAAACAAAGATCGCAGTCGCTATCTTGCAATTTACTTTGCGGGGCCAATAAGGTCTGCCGGAGGAACTGATCAAGCTTTAACGTTGGTTGTGGGAGATTTTGTAAGGCGACTCTTAGGACTTGACCGCTATAAGCCTACAGAAGAGGAAATATCACGATTTCTGGAAGAGATAAGACTCTATGAACGCTCTGTAGGACGTTTTCAATATCATGTTTCAGATGAAGAGTTGCGAAAGGCACTTCAGTGGCTTCCTGTAGAAGTCACCGGGACAGAATCAAACCCTGTTGAAGTTTCTTCTTTCCGGAATCTTCCTAGAATAGAGACAAACCGTGTAAGAGGCGGAGCTCTCAGAGTTGTGAATGACGGAGTTGTTGGACGCGCTTTAAAGGTTTTAACCATAATTGAAAAGCTTGGGATTCAAGGGTGGGATTGGCTAAAGGAGTTCCGTAAAAGGTCAGAGAGAAAATCGTCTGGTTTTATGGATGAAGTTATTGCAGGCCGCCCCGTATTCTCTTTTCCTTCGACGCGTGGCGGTTTTCGCCTAAGATATGGTAGGGCGCGAAACACTGGTTTGGCTGCTATAGGTGTACATCCCGCTACTATGCTTGCACTTCAAGGTTTTCTTGCTGCTGGCACTCAAATGCGTTTGGAACTCCCAGGAAAAGGTGGCATTGCTGTTCCTGTCGACACCATAGAGCCGCCTGTTGTTCTGCTAAAGGACGGTTCTGTAGTTAAAGTATCCAGTGAAAAATTGTTTAAGCAAATAAAAAGTGAAATTGAGAAAATCCTCTTTTTAGGCGACATCTTAATCAGCTTTGGAGATTTCTTGTATAATAGTAAACGCCTTGCCCCTTCTGGGTACGTTGAGGAATGGTGGGCTGAGGATTTGCTAAATGCTCTTATGAAAAAATTTAACGGTGATTTTGAAGAAGCTGCAGACACCATAAATATTCAAGCAGAAAAACTAAAAGCCTTTTTAGTCGATCCTTTTGCCAACAAGCCTACTATCAATGAAGCAATAATGTTATCACTAATATTGAAAGTGCCGCTTCATCCATCTTTCACATTTTTTTGGTCTAATCTTGCATCAATTAAAGAGCTTGTAGTATTAAAAAATTGGTTGCAAGACTCAGAAGTGGTGCGTGAAGACGATGCCGTTTGTAAAGTTGTTGGTGAAATGGAGACAAATGTGAAAAGGGCTTTGGAGAAAATATGTTTACCACATAAAGTTGTAGACAAAAAAATCGCTATTGAAGGTGATGATGCGCATTCTTTTGCTTTTTCTCTTGGCTGCAATAACTCTAATAATACAGACTTTTCTTCAGCTAGATCTCCTTTGGAAGCAATTGGTATTTTATCAAACGTTCAAGTTAGAGAGAAAGCTGCTACCTTTATAGGCGCTCGAATGGGGCGACCAGAAAAAGCTAAAAGGCGCGAAATGAAGCCAATTGTGCATGTTCTTTTTCCAGTAGGCTTGGCTGGAGGTTCTCAGAGGGATGTTTTGGAAGTAGCCGAGAAAGAACCGGTTTTCGTTGAAGTTGTCAAACGCAAATGCCCAAAATGCGGCACTTTTACCTTTAGGGTTAAATGCTCTTCTTGTGATTCTGAAACACTTTATGAAAGGTCTTGTCCCCGTTGTGGAAAAAATCTAAAAGAGGAAATGTGCCCAATCTGCAAATTACCAGCTAAAAAATATCAAAAGCAAGCTATTAATTTTAGAGAATTGTTGGAGAATTCCTGCGGTCGCCTAGGCGTTTCTGTCCCTAAAATTTTAAAGGGAGTCAAAAGTTTAATGAATGAGACAAAATCTCCAGAAATCATGGAAAAAGGAATCTTACGCGCAAAATATGACCTATCTGTTTACAAAGATGGAACAATACGATTTGACACAACTAATGCTCCATTAACTCATTTTAAACCAGCCGAAATTGGAGTCCCGATTAAGAAGCTTATACAGCTTGGCTACGTTCAAGACGTTAATGGTGTGCCACTGACTGATCCAAATCAGATATGTGAACTCAAACTTCAAGATGTCATTATTCCAACCAAATGTGCTGAATATTTTGTACATGTCGCAAACTTTTTGGATGCACTTTTAATGAAGATTTATGGGCTTCCATCTTATTACAATATTAAGCAGGTAGAAGACATTGTTGGACACTTGATTGTTGGCTTGGCTCCTCACACTTCTGTTGGTATTTTAGGTCGGGTGATAGGTTTTACTGGGCTTAGTGTCTGCTATGCACATCCAATTTGGCATTCGGCTAAAAGAAGAGATTGTGACGGCGACGAAGATGCCTTAATGCTGGGGCTAGACACGCTTCTAAATTTCTCTCGTGTTTATTTGCCCGCACAGATAGGTGGAATAATGGATGCGCCGTTGCTCTTAATTCCAATTGTCAATACGCAAGAAGTGCAGCGACAAGCGCATGATGCTGATGTTGCTAAAGCGTATCCTGTCGAGTTCTACGAGAAAACTTGGGAGAACGTGGAGGCAAGATATGTCTGTCGCATTATCGATTTAATTGAACATCGGCTTGGAACGGAGGCACAGTTTGAAGGCTTCCAGTTTACAACTCCAGTTTCAAACATAAACATGGGAAATACTGAAAGTGTCTATAAACGCTTCAAAACAATGGTAGAAAAGATGAACAGCCAGCTTGAGTTATCAGAGAAAATCCAAGCAGTAGATGCTAGAAAGGTGGCCTTAAAAGTTTTAACCAAACACTTTATTCGAGACATTGCTGGAAATCTGCGAGCTTTTTCAACGCAGAGTTTTAGATGTAAATCATGTAACAAGCGCTTCCGCCGCCCACCATTACATGGCAGATGTGTATTTTGTGGAGGTTCGTTAACCCTAACAGTGTATCGCGGCGGCATTGAAAAATACTTGGAGGCAGCGCAGCAATTGATTGAAAAATACAAGCTACCGCAATATTATGCTCAAAGAATCTCGCTTATGACAGAGGAAATTAACGCTTTATTTAACAGCAAAAAACCGAAACAAATAAGCTTATCAGATTTTGCCTAAGAAAACTTTTCTAACCCCAACGCGTAATTTGTTTTAGGGTGTACATGTTACGAGAAGCTTACCATCCGAACGCTTATTTAACAAATATTAAAAACATAAGGCTTGGTCTACGGGCTAGAACCCGAATACTGAATGTTTTGGATAAAGATTTTTCTAACGCTAAAACTATAGCCAAAGAAACAGGGATGCATTATGGAGTCATTATCCACCACTTAAGACTTTTGGAAGCAGAAGGAATAGTAGAGCGGAAACCTGGTAAACCACACATCTGGGCGCTTACTGGTCTCGGTCAGAAGCGCTTAGTGAACCAAAGCTAAAAAGTGCATTGACATGGTGAATGTCCACACTTTGGGCATTTATTAGCATATTTGTTGAAGGCCGCCTTTTCAAGGTCGATGTTGATGATGTTTGCAAGTGAAGCTAACCAAGCCATAACATCGGCAAACTCATCTTCTAGGGCTTTTTTATCATTCATTTTTAATGCTTCTCCCAATTCTTCAAGCTCCTCTTTAAGCCACTTATATGTGCCGTCAATGCCACGCTTCGAATCTCTATGGAAGTAGAGTTGACGCATCATCTTCTGGAATTCAGATACATTCAAGTCATTCACCCATACTAGCTGAAATCAAGCAATATTTAAGAATAGATAATTTAGCTTTAATTTTGGTGAAACAAGTGTCAGAACATTACGTCATTCGGAAATACCAAGAAGATGATAGAGAGCAATGTCGTTCTCTGTGGAGAGAATTGGTTGAGAGGCATCGTGAAATCTACCAAGAACCAACCATTGGTGGAGAACATCCAGAAGATTATTTTGACAAACACCTAGCCAAGGTTGGCTCAGACAGGCTTTGGGTTGCTGTTCACAATTCTTTGGCGGTTGGACTTGTTGGGTTAATTATTGAAGGAAATGAGGCTGAAGTAGAGCCGCTTATAGTAAGCAAAGCTCACCGTGGTAAAGGCATAGGCAAACAGCTTATCGAAACAGTCATTTCTGAATCCCGCCAAATGGGTATAAGGATTCTCAGCGTAAAACCAGTGGTACGAAACATACAAACTATAAAATTTCTTTACAAACAAGGTTTCAGAAACCTTGGAGAAATTGAACTTTTCATGAGCTTCTCTGATTATTCTTGGAAGGCTGGACCGAAACTTTTCGGCTGCAAGTTCAACTTTTGACCGCTTAATGAACACACAACAGCAAGGTTTACAATAGGATAAGATTTTAGCGGATTTTTATGTACTTATAGGCTTCTGTCGAATTTTCGAAGCAATAATGGACTGTCTGATAATTTTTTCGAAACTCTGCTACATCTGCCTTTATTTTTTCTAGGGGTTCATTGTCTATAATTATGCGTTTGATGTATTCTGCTATTTCGTCCATTTCAGACTCCTTCATTCCGAGCCTTGTAACTTCTGAGACACCTAGCCTGATGCCGCCTGGGTGCATAAAGTGTCTTCCCTCCTTAATGTCCCACGGCAATAGATTCCTGTTTATTATTATGTTTGCCTTTTCTAATGTTTCTTCGATTGTGCCACCATCGCCATACTTTGTTATGTCAATTAAAATCACATGCGACTGTGTGAAACCCTTATGCTCTGCCAACACGTTGAATCCTCTCTCATAAAGCGCCTGTCCCAATGCCTTCGCGTTTTTCACTATCTGACTTGTATATTCTTTGCCAAACTCGAGCATCTCCGCACAGGCAATCGCTAAGCCTGCGACAGCATGCAGATGATGGTTACTGACCATTCCTGGAAATGTAGCACGTTTGATTTTGTCTGCGTATTTCTCCCAAGACAGAACTCCACCGTGTTGGGGTCCAAAGAATGTTTTATGTGTGCTTAGACTGACAACGTCTGCTCCCTCTCTAAGCGGGTCTTGGAATTGGCCTCCAGCGATGAGACCTGCAACATGTGCAGCATCGTATCCCACTGTTCCGCCTATAGAATGGATTTCTTCAGCTAATTCTTTAACCGGATGCGGGAACGGAAAAACACTTGCACCAAACATGACAAGTTTTGGCGCTCTATTCTTTGATGTAAGCTCTTTAATTCTATTTTTTGCTTTTTCCACATCAATGTTTAGCTCCTTATAATCTAAAGGTAGGTACTCGACAATCAAGCCTCGCACTGCACCTGCTGTGCCGCCTAGCTCTTTTTTTCCTGTTGTTATGTGCCCACCACATGGAATCGAAAGAGCCATCATTGTGTCGCCAGGCTCGGTGAAAGCCGTGTAAACAACCAAATTCGCAACAACACCTGAGATAGGTCTAACATCTATAAACTCTGCGTTGAAGAGCCTCTTCATTAGCTCGATGCATTTGAATTCTACTTGATCTATAAAGCGGCATCCAGCATAGACGCGTTCTCCTGGCCATCCTTCAGCATAGCGATTCCCAAAATCTGTTATGAGGGCTTCGCGGACTGCTGGGCTTGGAATATTTTCACTTGCTATAAGCGGTATGCTTTCTTGAAACCATTTGTGATGTTGCCGTAAAAGATCAAAAGTATGGTTGTATTCATCTTGTGGGGTTAACATTGCAAACACCTTTTGGCATCACATACTCATTCGTTCATAAATAAAATTCTTTTGAGGTGGCAAAACATTAATAATAAAGAAAATTGTAGAGTTAGTACGCTAACAATGAGGATGATACTGAATGAGCAGAAAGAAGAAAGAAAAGTCATCGCCCATGCCTGCAGCAAGCGCCGGACTCCTCAGATTTTTTGAAGAAGAAACAGAAGGCGTCAAAGTTAGACCCGAAATCCTCGTAGCCTTAGCAATAGCGCTGATAATAGTGGGTGTTTTAGCAAACGTATTCTTCTAAGTCATAATACTTTTAATGCCTAGAAGAAGAATGTAAGACTTCTATCCGCTGAGCGGAATTAAGATGGATGAATATTTCGCTTCTTTCCTCTCTGCTTGCAACCTGTGGAATAGGCTGAGCGATGGTTGCACGCATCGTTATAGCTTCAGCGTCTGAAAGCCATATCCCGGCTGGTTCCCGTGTTACAGCCATAAGTGTGCCTTCGAAGCCATAAGATGGGTCCAAAATCACGCGTATTTTTTTATTTAGATTTCTTTCAAGCATGTGGAATATGGTTAGTGGAAGAGTTTGTTCTGGCATAAGTTTCGCAAAACCTTATAATAAACACTTTAGGGATAAAACAGTTGCCCTATCGTAAATATTATTGCTTTAATGTTGAGCTACCCTTATTCCTTCGATACGATATTTCCATTTTTCACTTTCCATGTTAAATTGAAAAAGTGCATTATGTATTGGTTGTTTAAAGAATGTCTTATTTTTAATGAATAGTTATGTGGGTTTTACGACACTTTAATATGCTTGTTATATTTCATACACCAAATCGTTTGAGAGGATAAAAGTGGCAACTGCGGGCTCTTTGAACCAGTCTATGGAAATGGCAGTTCAACATTACTCATCATTATTCAAGCTTCCATCATACAGAAAGATGCTTTTACTTCAAGTTTTGATTTGTACGCTTGGTGGACTAATTTCTATAATTATTCTTTTTCCATATTATGAAGGGCTAATTAGTGGTTTGTTTCTTGGCATTTCTTTATTTCTCACTAATTTTATTGCTGACAACATTGTGAATATGTTCGTTTTAAGGCTGGACGCAGTATATGATTCGAGGCGAACTGTAGGGCTTTCCCTTTTTTGTTTGGGTTTTTGGTTCTTTTTTGATTTCATAGGTGTTGCTATTGCCACGATATTCGGGTTGTCATGGTGGGTTAGACTTTGCCTTTTAGGTTTTTCAGCTGTCATAATATTGCGTTCAATCGTGTTGTTCTCTACATCTTCCACAGATTATAACCGCCTTCTTATAACCTCTCTCTTGCAACCATTTTTCTGCATAATTCCTTTTCTTGTGTTTTGGATAGGAGTTGGCTACATGCTAAACACTTTTTTGGTGCTCTTTTTCGTTTTTTCACCAGTTATCGGAATCATTTCCAGTTTCGGCTTCATTTACTTTTTAAACGTCGTAGGGCAGCAAACGTTAGGAATTTCAACGATATCTCTTTTCAAGGCTTTTCTGCTGAACTGGATAGTAGGCTTAAATGAGCCTTTTGAAGAATTTCTTGAAGAATTAGGCGAAAGTCAAGATGTCGAGGTTTTATTAATACAATTCAGCTCCTCAAAACCTAAGGCGGTAATTGCTGTTCCCTCCATTCATCCGGGGCCATTCAAAAACGTGGGGAGTAGTCTTTTACCTTCAATGCTTAAGGCGGCTTTGGAAGAGAAACTTGGATGCACTGTGTGTGTTCCTCATGGGTTGTTTGGTCACGAATTCGATTTAGCCTCTCAAGTGCAAAATTAAAAAGTAATAAATCATATTGTTGAGTGTGCAAAGTTTGAAGTTTTTGGAGACAAAGCGACGCCTTTTGTCAAGGTTAGTAATGGTTTGGCTACTGCATGTTGCCAAATTTTCGATAATTTTGCGTTTATCTCTTTCACTCTTGCACCTAAAACAACTGAAGATTTGCCACAGGAATTAGGTGCATTTGTCCGTAAAGAATCTCAAATGCATAGGTTGACCGGCGCTATCACTGTTAACGCACATAATAGTATCAACGGAGCAATAAACGCACAAAAAACTTTGGTAGTGTTAAAAAAAGTAGGGGCTCACTGTTTGAAAAAAGTAGATGGTCTAAAGCCACTACCTTTTGAAGTCGGTGCTGCCACAGTTTTTCCACAAAACCTCGGTCTCAAAGAAGGTATGGGGCCTGGTGGTATCACAGCGGTTGTTGTCAGAGCCGGAAAGCAGAAAGCTGTTTACGTGGTTATTGATGGCAACAACATGGTTTCTGGACTGCGTGAGAGCATCCTTTCTGCTCTAAATTTAGTAGGCATTGATGAAGGCGAAGTTTTTACTACAGATACACATTCAGTGAACGCTGTAATATTGGGAAATCGTGGATATCACCCTATCGGGGAAGTTATACGGCACGAAACTTTAATTGAATACATCAAAAAAGCAGTGCTTGCCGCGTTGTCCGATTTAGAGCCCGTTAAAGTGGCATGTAAGAGCATAACTATTCCCAACGTCAAAGTTATCGGTCAGAAACAGCTTGAAACACTATGTCGTCTCATAGATAAAACTCTTCAAAAAGCAAAAAGGGTAATAGTCCCCCTTTTGGCTTCTAGCGGTCTACTTTTAATGTTGATTTTGATGATTGTTTAAGCTAACACTAATAAGTCTGAACAATCCCATTTTCAATTCTCCGTATAGAAGGGCGAAAGCAGTGCTTAAGGAGATTAGAATCCACGGTCGTGGTGGTCAAGGTAGCGTTACTGCCGCTGAACTTTTGGCTCATGCTGCTTTCACCGAGGGCAAGTGGGTTCAAGCTTTTCCTTATTTTGGTGCAGAAAGACGGGGCGCTCCAGTTAAAGCCTTTGCAAGATTAAGCGATAAACCCATACTTGTGCATAGTCAAATTTACTATCCAGATTATGTAATGGTGCTTGACCATGCAATCTACAAGGTTGTGGATGTAACTGAGGGCTTAAAAAAAGATGGAATAATTATTATGAACACTAGAAAGCGACCTGAAGAAATTGGCTTGAAAAATTGCCGTGTTGCCACGGTTGATGCGACGGGAATAGCTCTTGAATTAAACCTACTTGTTGCCGGATTACCTGTTGTTAACACGTCAATTGTGGGAGCCTTCGCTAGGGCAACGGGCGAAGTTAAGTTAACAAGCGTTTTGAAAGCTGTAAAGGATACATGGTCAGGCAGTGCAGAAGAGAAAAACGCTAGAGCCGCAGAATTAGCCTATGAGCGTCTGATGAAAGGATGGTGAGTTCATGAATCGCATTCCTAAAACTCGTAAAGAAATGCCCATAACAGCACTATCCATTCCAACCGCTGGTAGCATGGGTAAAACTGGGTCCTGGCGAACTTTCCGTCCAGAAGTCAACTATTCAAAATGCACGCGCTGCACACTTTGTTGGATTTACTGCCCAGACGTAGCTATAACACGGCAAGAAGACGATTCTCCCAAAATAGATTACGAATACTGTAAAGGCTGCGGGATATGCGCCAACGAATGCCCTGTTAAAGCGATAACAATGTGCAGGGAGGAGAAAGAATAGGATGGAACAAATGATTATAGACACAGCGAATCATATTGCCGGGTATGCTGCTAAAGCTGCTAGGGTTAAGGTTGTCGCGGCATATCCCATAACTCCTCAGACAACAGTGGTCGAGAAGATAGCTGAATTTGTCGAAGAGGAAAAAATGGATATTGAATATATTCGTGTTGAATCCGAGCACAGCGCTATGGTGGCGTGTATAGGCGCTGCTGTTACTGGTGTAAGAACTTTCACGGCAACATCCGCGCATGGATTGGCTTTGATGCATGAAACTTTGCATTGGGCTTCTGGTTCACGCTTACCTATTGTTATGGTTGTTGTAAACCGTGCTATGGGCGCTCCTTGGAGCATATGGCCAGACTTTAGTGATTCCCTTTCTCAACGGGATACAGGCTGGTTACAGTTTTATTGCGCTGACAATCAAGAGGTCTTTGACACTATAATTCAAGCCTACAAACTCTGCGAAAACGAGCGAGTCTTTTTACCAGCCATGGTTTGCCTTGAAGGTTTTATTTTGTCACATACCTATATGCCTGTGAAAATTCCTGACCAGGAAGAAATAGACGCTTTTCTGCCGCTATACAAATCTGGATGGACACTTGATATTAACAATCCCATATCACATGCTAATCTGGTCTCGCCAGAATGGTTCATGGAATTCCGCTATATGATTCAGGAAGCCATGGAAAACGCAAAACAGCTTATTCCAAAAATTGACAGAGAATATGAGAAACGTTTTGGCATAACACACGGCGGGCTTATTGAAAAGTACAAGTGCGAAGATGCAGATTTAATATTACTGACTATGGGGACAATGGGGAGTGATGCAAAAATAGCAGTTGACAGTCTACGTAAGGAAGGATTAAAAGTAGGCTTAGCAAGAATTCGAACTTTCCGTCCATTTCCAACCGAAGAAATTGGAAAAATTGCGGAACACGCGCAAATGCTTACTGCTGTAGACCGTCACATATCATTTGGAATGGAAGGGTTCCTCGCCTCAGAAATCAAAGCATCTCTTTTCAACAAAAAAGACAAGTCTTTAGTTGCTGGGTTCATCGCCGGTTTAGGCGGAAGAGACGTAACCTCCGAAACAATCGAAAAAATTGCTAAAAAATCACTGAAATGGATGCATAGTGGCAAGGTGGAAAAAGAAACTACATGGGTTGATTTGAGGGAGTGATAGTAGTGGTCACAGTAAAAGAACTTTCAAAAGAAGAATATTTACTAGAAGGACACGCAGCATGTGCAGGATGCGGACCGGCCATTTCCATACGCGTGCTCTTCAAGGCCTTAGGAAACAAAGTCTTTCTCGTGGTTCCCGCGTGCTGCACAACGGTAATTCAAGGACCCTATCCATACACTTCCTTTAACGTTCCACTTCTAAACATATTGTTCGAATCAACAGCCGCCGCGGCTTCAGGAATTGTTGCCGCTCTGCGCCAAAGAAACATCAAAGACATAACAGTAGTCGGTTGGGCTGGAGACGGCGGAACAGTTGACATAGGAATTCAAGCGTTGTCTGGGGCTGCCGAAAGAGAAACAGACTTCATTTACATTTGCTATGATAATGAGGCTTATGGCAACACTGGAATGCAAAGAAGTGGGGCGACACCCTTCGGTGCATGGACTACAACTACACCTTCTGGAAAGAGAGAGCGGAAAAAAGACATGCCTTTGATTATGGCTGCCCATAGAATACCATACGTGGCGACAGCCTGTCCTTCATATCCGATAGATTTCGTAAACAAGCTCAGAAAGGCTAAGGAAATTAAAGGAACAAAATACATTCACATTCTAGCACCATGCCCAACTGGCTGGCGCTATGATACAAGCAAAACAGTTGAATTGGGAAGACTTGCTGTTCAAACTGGTTTATGGGCTCTCTACGAAATCGAGAATGGAAAGTTTAAGCTTAATGCTCCCAGTGACCGATTGATTGATAAGGCTAAGCGTAAATCTGTCAAGGAATATTTTGCTTTGCAAGGAAGATTCCGTAGCTTAACTGAAAAAGACATTGAAAGAATTCAGAAATGGGTTGACGATGACTGGGAGAATTACCGCAGACTAGCCGCCTGTAGTGCGTCTGACGCCACACCATACGGAAAAATATAAGAATCTAAAACTTTATCGTATAATCTGCTTTACGTTGCCATCCACCGTAATCAACAATAAAGGAGGTAAAATATGACAGAAGAGAAACAGAAAAAAGAAACACCACAGAAAACAACAAAACCCACAAAAACCGTAAAAGTCAATAACGAAAACATTGTCCTCATTGGAAAAAAGCCTGTGATGAACTACGTGGTTGCTTGCCTAACCTTCTTCAATTCTGGTGCCCAAAAAGTAACTGTAAAGGCTAGGGGGCGAGCGATCAGTAGAGCGGTCGACACGGTTGAACTGTTGAGGCGTTCTTTTGCGAAGGACCTGCAAATTCACAGTATCAACCTAAGCACGGAAGAAGTCGCAAGAAGCGAAAGCCAAAAATCCAAAGTTTCAGCTATCGAAATTACTGTCGCTAAATCGTAGTAAGTTATTCTTTCCCTCTACGGTGCTAACTGTGAAACCAATGAGGTAGTCTACGTTGTGATCTAATTATGATTCTTTTTGTTTAGGTGCATAGGTAATTATATAAAGAACTTTTTTTTCAAATCGTTAATCCTTACTGGTGATTTGGAATGAACGCCTATCCAAAAATAGTTGTTGATCCACCTGGACCTAAAGCCCGA
>JACAEI010000012.1 GCA_013388905.1 Candidatus Bathyarchaeota archaeon
CTATCTGGCTGTTGGTTTCGGAGAGGAGTTACTGTTTCGGGGTTTTCTTCAGCTCCGATGTTCAGTTTGGCTAGGAGAGATCAAAGGGTTAATTGTTGCGAGTGTGATTATGGCTTTTGCTCATCTACCTCAAAAGATTTTTGTGATGGGAACGAGTTCGCTGCAGGCAGTGATCAGCGCAACGTTCTTGATTCCTGTTTCACTGTTGATGGGATTCTTCATGCTGAGAACACAAAACGTTTTTGGGCCCGCGATTCTGCACACAGCTATGGACTTGTCGAATGTGCTGTAGACTATAGAAAAAAGAAGGGTGTCACAGAAGATCATGGATGGATCACAACCTTACTGCAGCATTCAACCCATCTCCATAATTACAAAGCCAGGAGTTTGAACACCATCTAGACTTGGGGTTCCTGGTAGCCTGGAAGAGATTTGAACCCTCTTTTTTTCTGAAGCTAAGTCATCTCAGCCATTATGTAATTGACAGTTTATCATTAAAGAGAGGAACTTTGAAGTTTTCTGAATTAACAAGCATAAACAGTGGGAGAGGTGCAAGTTTTCCTCGCCTTTCGAAAGGAGAAGGGAGAAAGGAGGAGAAGCTTATGTAAACTTCCAACCTGCACCTCAAATTTAAAGTGAGAATATACTTATAGAAAAATCTTATGAAACAATGTTTCATCCTTTCAGATTCAGAATCATAATTTGAGATACGTCAAAAGAAGAAACATTCCTTAAAAACAATGAAACAAAAACTAAGAATAGACGCTGGAAGTGTCAATATGAAAAGAAAAACAGTAATAATCACATTTGAGTTGGTCGATGAAAGCATTGAAGAAACAGACAAAAGAATTGCCCAGGAATTGCTGAACTGGTTTCAAGAAGATGCAGTTTCAATTCCATGGGTTAAAAACATAAAAGACATAACAGTTAAAAACGCATAAACATTAACGTGGCAAATAATGGGTCAAAAGATAACCAATAAAAATGAAAACCAAAAAACACAAAACAGCTAGAAGCACATCAGTTTCTTCTCGACCTTTACTACCATCATTATTCTCTAACTTGTTCATACAAATTTCACTGTTTCTTGTTCAAAGGTTTTTAGACAAAGGTTTTATGAAACAGAAATAAGTATTCAAATTCAATAGCCACAAGGCGGGCCCGTAGTCTAGTTGGTTAGGACGTCGCCCTCACACGGTTCATTAATGGACGGAGGAAGCGGCGAAGGTCGCCGGTCCGAATCCGGCCGGGCCCACTTTTGCCAGATAGAAGATTATTCCACAAACTATATTATGGTGTATCATTATTGGCTTCTTTTCCATGCTGAAAGGAGAAGGGAGAAGCATAGATGTATAAGGTGGTCTCACTAGAAACTGCGCTAATTTCTTGGCATAGATGTGACATTTGCAAGCATGAAGCGTACGTAATCTACATCATGCAGCTTGATAAGTGGTATTGTTTCGACTGCATTCACACAGCTTGTGCACTTTTACAAATTTCTAGAAGTTAACTCCGCTTCTTTCAAAAAAATCATACCACTTCCAAATCTCGTCAACAGCCCTATTAGAATAGCCCCGCCTCTTCAACAAAACCTTAAAAGCCACAGGAGTCTTCAAACCTCAACCACACTTAACAAACTACAAAACAAGCAATTAAAAATTCTGAATTCCAAATACACTCGGCAATCCAATAATGTGTTTTCATGTTGAACGTGTACGCAAAAAGATTTATTAAATATTGCTATTTAATATACTTTTCTGGTGAACATTAAATGGAAAGAAGTTTAAGCTCGCTGAAGATGGATGAGGAAACCCGCTTTACTTATGAGCATGACAGTTTCCAATGTGAGGGGTGTCACAGTGAATTTCATAAACCTCTTTTGGCTACTGTTTCTTCGCGTGGTAATGTTCAGACTTATTATGCTTGTCCACGTTGTCTTTCCAAAGTTGACGATGTAAGACGTGATAGAAATGATGAGAGCAAAACAGTTTCAGTTTCGTTGGAACCTGCAAAGAAAGTTGCTGTGGCAAAACATGAGGTAGATGTTAAATGTCAACATTTTGTAGGATATTTGAAAAAGCGTGGAAGAGACACGCCTATTCCTGACGAATGCTTAACATGCGAAAAAATGATTGAATGCATGGTTCGTTAAAAGATAAATACTTTCTACGCCTTTCTCATCTTCGAGTGATATAGCGCTTGTTGCCGCTTAAAGACTTAACCCGTTCTTTAACTACTCCTCACGTTAACCGTTTAATTTTAATCACAAACGTAATTATTTTTTTGGTTTTCTTTCTTTCAAGCTTAAATATTTTTTTAGACCAAAATTTTGCACAGGAGATGTGGGGCACAGTAAGTCGTCCTGGAGTGTTTGTAATGGTGCCAAACGATATCATGCATGGGCAACGTCTCTATACTTTGTTTACGTCGATGTTTATGCATGCCAATTGGTTTCATTTGTTAGGAAACATGCTTTTTCTCTACGTTTTCGGTGATAATATAGAAGACGTTTTTGGGCATATTGGCTATATCATCTTTTATACCACTTCAGGATTATTTGCAACCTTCACGCATATTATGAGCATACTGTTTGCGCCTGTGATAAGCAATTTAATCGGCATACCTATGAGTTCAGACCTAACAACAGGTGTTGTTGGGGCTTCTGGAGCCATATCAGGAGTTTTAGGCGCTTACTTCTTGCTATATCCTAAATCAAAAATTATTGCATTGGTTTTTTATCTTATCATACCTGTTCCAGCAGTAATATTTCTAGGCGGTTGGTTCCTACTTCAGTGGATTTTCGCATTTTTTGACGCATCTGGAGGGGTCGCCTATTTTGCGCACATCGGCGGCTTCATAGCCGGAATGATTTTGGCTTTGATTTTCGGGTTAAAACGAAAAAAGGCTAGAGAGGCAAAGCTGCACACGTAATGCGGTTAAATTGTTGGGGTCTGTCCGTCATGGGTTCTTCATCTGCATAAATCAGACTGGGACGGCGACATCATCCCCCATGTAATGAGGAATTCCCTGAAAATAAGGGTTTTGTGCAGAGGTTTTAAGTTTTTTCTTCGCCCTTTTCTGATTAACAGCCAAGCACCAAAAAGCATGAAAATAATTAGAAAAGGCAGAATTAAAGGAATTTCCGGGATAATTATTATTGTGTTTTCTGGGTGTTGATATGTGAAGTATATGTAGATATCTGCGTCGTTTGTCCAGTTTCTGAACTGTGCAGGTTGCCCGTTCACCAACACGGTGAAGTTTCCCAGCCACAACTCTTGGATTATAATGCTTGGTATGGTTACTCTACAAAACCCCCATGTTCCATCTGGACCTGTGACGTTGAAACCTATAGTTTTGGCATTTTCATTGAATTGGAACTTTGAAATCGTGGAATTGGATACAGTATCAACGTGGTGTGTTTCTTGTTTGTATTTTAATGGGAACGTTGTAAACATGCCCATTAATGGATAGTTATCTGTGTTGTTTAAATCAATGATATGGTGTGTTTCACCTATTCCGTCATAGTTAGAGTCAACACCAGTATAATTGCTCCAATAGTTTCCCTCAGCGCCATTGTCCCAATTATTAGTCGAGTTTAGACTACGAACGTGTCGGGTATTTTGAATGAAATTGTTGTAGAAAAACAAAGTGCCGTTAGATTGAGTCAGATATATTCCATTGAAACAATTTGAGAACGTGTTTCCAAAAACACTATTAGTTTCAGATTTTGAGAAATTTAAACCATACAAATAATTTGAAATGGTATTGCCGGAAATAGTGTTGTTGTTAGCGTCTATAAGATTTATTCCACCTGCAATGTTGCCTACAACAAAATTGTCTAAGATGGAGACTTTTGAAGAGTTAATAAGGGTGATTCCTGGATATGCGTTTCCTGAAATGTTGTTGTGGGCTATCAATATTTCGCGTGCCGAGTTAATCATAATGCCGTAGCCATTAGACACAATGTTGTTGTTTTCTAAAGTTATGTTTTGAGAATTCTCGATCCGAATCCCACAGAATCCGTAGCATCCGCACCCACTTTGCCGCATTGTGAAATCGCTGATGCTGACGTTACTTGATGTTACGTCAAAAACAGTCCCACTATTAGAACCATCAACTATCGTTGTATGTTTATTTTCGCCTATAAGCGATATAGACTTGTTAACAACTACATGCTCGTAATAAGTGCTTGAAGAAACAAAAAGCGTAGCTCCAGGGCTTGCACTATTTATGGCTTGCTGAATTGAAGAATACTTTACATACACTGGATAACCAAAAGCCTTCCAAGCGTTTATTCCTCCTTGCATGTCATAAACATACAAGAAACCATTGCTATCGAGAAGAAGACTTGCGTTGTGGCTTCTGAAACCACCCTTGCAATACACCAAAATAGTATCATTTTTGCCCAACTCGCCTAATCGACTCGGCAACTCATAAAGCGGGATAAGTTTCGCGTTTCTTATATGTTCTGCATCATATTCACTTTGGTTTCGAACATCAAGGATGACTATAGAAGGGTTTGAATCTATCATCTGCTTGGCAACATCTGCAGTTACTTCGGTGTGAGTATCGGCAAACACTGTAGTAGGTAGCGTGAAAGAAATCAATACTGCGAAGAATACAACTAGGATAATTTTGTTCATCACTTTCTCCCCATTCCTAGCGCATATTAAATATCATATTGCCAGATGTTATTATCTGTTTATGAAATAAATCTCTATAGCGATATTCTTACATAAAATAGTTAAAAAAACAGAAAAGTTGTGTAAGGCATTCTACAGCGTTTATTCGTAACGCATGAGGTATAATGGCTTGCTCGCTTCTTTCTTCTTTTCTCTTTTAGAACCCATTTTCTCAGGATCGCCTGTCTTTTGCACCATGCTCAACTCTGTATGCTACATTACTTGTGACTTTGTTGTTAAATATTTATTTTGAGAATTCTCAATATGAATCAAAAAACTAAATCAGCAATATTGCTTTGTTTTCTCATAAAGCCCCTTTAACGTTCCAGAAACAGCTACAATGTGCACAGCCGCAGGTTCATCGCCTATTCTCGTTACTGAGGCTAATGCTGTTCGAATCATTTCAACAGCCGAATGCAACGTGCGTATCACAGCGAACCGTTTCGCTATATCATAATTAATCAGTGTTAAGCCTGTCCTACTTGCGCCATATTCGCCATAAAGTTTTAGAATTGCACTCCAAACAGTGTTTATAAATTCCTTTGAATCAGTCATCTTTGCTGCTTTAATTTCCAGAGCTAGGTATCGTCGCCTTACCTTATTCACAGTCTTTTCCTCTCCGAATTATCCGTATTCCAGGCGCGACAAACTTCGAGCTAAGTTTTTCTCTGTTTCGTTTAACTATTGTCAAAGGATTTTTTGAAACCGCTTCTAGAGCAGAAGATTCATCTAAGTCGAAGAGAGATGCCAAAGCAGCTAACTCTTTTGGTTTTCGCATTAGGGCTTTGTCCGAGATTCCACTTGAGATTACAATTGGAACATGAAAACTTTGGGCAATTTCTTTTTCTCTTCGCAAGTTTGAAAGTAGCTTAATTCTTGCTGGTCCTTCTAAAGTGAGGAGCGGTTTCATGTCAATTTCAAGTGAAGCCAGACTGTTCGAGGCCAGTTCTGCCTCTGCTTTATCGAAGAATCTTTTACGAAAATCGAGTGAAGGAAAGTTGAGAAGGTCTATACGTCTGTCCTTGGCTGCTTGTCGTGCCACACTTTTAGACTCACATAGAACAGCAATTATCTCAAATCTTCTCCTTAATTTTCTTAAATTGTGAATTAACTCACTCGGCGTTCTAGGTTTCAAATCCACGCGTGAAGCCAAATCTATTTTTGCTTCTCTGCTAACGTTTCGCAATCGTTGAATTTCTTCATCAGCAAAGTTTGGTGGAAAAGTTACACCTATTAGGCGATATCCCAACCTTGAGGCTTCACTTATCATTTGTGAAGTTTTTTCCAAATCTCTCAAGTTTGGGCACAAATGCAAATCAGCATAAGCCTTTCTCATGGGAGCAACCCAAATTTTCTGCAAATTTCTATTATTTCCTCTTCGCTGTGCTTTTGGAATTGTATCCTGAAATGTATGGGATCTATCGAAGAAAACTTCAGCTCGTTGAGATAGGCTGATTGCTTGTCAAATCTTAAGTAGAGGCTTCCTTTTTCCAAATGTTGCATAATTTCACTATTCAATTGTTCCTTGTCTAACATACTTAAACTTGAAGTTAGCTTTTCGAAAACTGCTTGAGAAACACTCTTTTCTTTAATTCGTGCTTCAAAAAGAATTATTGGATTTCCATGGTGTCCAGTCAAATTGCTTTTTTTGAAAGTAACAGTGTCGATTACTTCTTTTGGAAGAATGTTGCATATTGCGTTCAAAACTTTTTCCGTATCCTCTGTTGCGTGAGCAAAGACGCGAATATCAATGTAAACTATCGGAATTTTAGAAGACAAATCAATGTCACTATCGTTTATTAGGAGTATCTTAACTTTTAGATTTTCGCTTAGGTTTCTTGCCTTTTTTCTCCTCTAACAAAGTTTTGACTATTTGAACATTATCTTCGTGGGCAGTTTTCCGTCGAGAATCTATCGGAATGCCAAATTTCAACGCTTCTTTTAAGCTTAGCCCTGCTTTTTTCAGCTCTCCTCGGCTGAAGCCTTTTCCGCGGCGTTGTTTTCCACCTTTTCTGAAAACCATTGGCTTAGTTGCCATCATAAAGGCTACTTGCCTCCGCGAGCAGCTTTTTTGCTTGGTCTGAACTTCTCTGCGCCACGTCCCTTTCTTCTTAAGCTTCTTATTTTTTTGCCGGCGCTTGTCAAACTTCTAAAAGCTCGTCTATGGTGCTGTTTTTGGCTTATCCAGTTAATGTTGTTGTCAGCTTTTATTACTGGGTGATGAGGGTCAACCATTATAACTTCGAACCATTTTGAGCGTCCATCTTCGCCTACCCAGTAGGAGTTTAATACTTCAAGGTTCGGGAATTTTCTAGCTGCTTTTTCTTCCGCGATCAGCCTCAGGCTTTTGGCTGGTTTAAACTTTTTGACACCCATCCGTTTTGGTCTTCTTCCTGCCTTCGGCCTCTGTTTTCTAAGCCCTCCGCGTCTAACACGGACGCAAGCAATGACGAAACCTTGTTTTGCTTTGTAGCCCAATTTTCGCGCCCTGTCCAGTCTTGTTGGTTTTTCCACACGAAATACTGTTGGCTGCCTACGCCATTCTATTAATCTTTGGCGCATCAACTCATCTACGAAAGATTTTTCCGTGTCTGCCCATGCCTCCGCAATATATTTGTATGCCATTTTCAATTCACCTTTTCATAGTTTATGGTTCAGCCTATATGGCTACATCCCAGCGGACGTTTTATCCGCCAGTAGCTCTGAATGTTAGCATAATGCAATAAAATAAACTTTTCCAGCAGTTTCTCTAAGGGCATGGCACGGTTCTCATGTTGATGCGAGTTTTAAGATAGCGAAAAAATGAGAAGAGACTTTCTAGCGTGATTTTTTAAGTTAGCGTTTCTCTTTCCAATTCTTTTACTCGTGTTTCAATGAACTCTTACTTTCTTTTGGCTATATTCTCTTTCTTCTTGTTTCTTCAACTGTTTTTTAATTATCTTTAGAATTGTGTCTATGTTAAATGGCTTCATTATGTAGGCGTGTGCGCCTTTGTTTAAGGCTTCGATTGCGTTTTGTAGCGTTGGATAACCAGTGATGATTATTCTGCGCATTTCGGGTGTTGTATCGCACATTTTTGTTAAAAGTTTTACTCTTGCCATGTCTGGAAGCCTAATATCAATTAGAGCCAAGTTGTAGAATTTGCTCTTCGACTTTTTGATGGCTTCTTTAGCATTCTTTGCAGTGTCAACAACGTATCCTTCTTCTTCCAATATTGTCGTAAGAACTTTTCTTATGCTTTCGTCGTCGTCGACAACAAGGATTTTGGCTCGCTCACCCAAACTTTTTCATCTCCTCCTTTAATTTTTGGCTTGATAGGAAGAATAATTGTGAAAGTCGTTCCCTTTCCTAAGCTGCTTTGTGTGGAGATGCTGCCTTCATGAGCTTCTACAATGCGTTTACATATCGGTAAACCTAATCCCATGCCCTTCGCTTTTGTTGTGAAGAATGGTGTCCAAATTTTTTCCAGAAGACAATTAGGTATGCCAGTTCCAGTATCAGAAAAGACAATTTGCAAGTTGCCATCTTTCTGAGAGCTTGTTATCTTTAGTGTTCCACCGTTTGGCATAGCGTCTACTGCATTTTTAACAATGTTAACAAACACCCGTTTCATTTTATCCGCGTCAAGTCTTACTTTTAGTTGTGTGTCAGTGTTATCCAAAACTTGGATGTGGTTTGGCACCTTGACCAAAGCTAGAGTTTCATGGATTATGGCTTTTGGAGTAGTTTCTGTAAGCTTTAATGTTATCTCTCTCGAGTATTCCAAGAGGTCGTTTATTATCTTGTTAGAATATTTAACGTTCTCTTCAATAAGTTCAAGCATTTCTCTTGAAACGTCATCTATTTTTGAAGCTAACTTCTTTTTCAAATAATAAGTTGCTCCAGCAATGCCTGTTAATGGGTTTCGAAGGTCATGTCCAATCATTGAAGAAACTTGTCCTATAGCAACCAGTCTTTCGCTTTTAACAAGTTTTTCCTGAGCTTCCTTCAGCTGTCTAGTTTTCTTCTCAACTAATTCTTCAAGTTGCTGGGAATATTCCTCCAACTTTCCTAGCATTTGTTTGTGTTCAGTAATATCCATAGTGATTGCCATTGAACCTGCGAAGCCTCCATCTTCGTTCCAGAAAGGCGATGCAGAGACTTGGACTATTCGTGGTTTGCCATCTTTGTGATGCATGATGATTTCATATCGGTTTACTGCTCCTTTCTTTCTGTATTCCGTTTGTTTACGTATTTCGTAGAAGGTTTTTTCATCAACTAATTCTCGCAAGTTCATGTGTTTAAGTTCATCTACTCTATAACCTAACATGTCGGCGAATGCCTTATTTACAAATGTCAAGTTCTCTTTTGTATCTACAATCGTTATTCCTTCCATCGCGGTCTCGAAGAGCATTTCAAGTTTTTTGTTTGTTTCTTCCAGACATTTTTCTACTTCTTTACGCTTAGTTATGTTCACGATGATTGCTTGAAAGCCAACTGTCTTGCCGTTAACAACAAATTTCGTGGGTTTTGACATTAAATACAGAACGTGACCGTTCCTATGTATAGCTTTGAATTCGAAATTTCTTGGTTGCCTTCGTAATAATATGCTTTTAAGGAATAAGCGAGTTATCTTGCCCTTTTCAGCAGGATGTAAGAAATCTTTAAATGGACGACCTAAAAGCTCTTGAACCGTATAGCCCAGCAATTCTGCTAATGCTTTATTGACGTATGTGAACCTACCTTTTAAATCTGTGGTGGCAATGGGCACCGCAGCGTTTTCGACTAAACTGCGAAAGTCTTGCTCTGACGTATTTGTCATTTTAGCATCTTCCGTAGCAAATCAATTTTGCCTAATAGAAGCTTTCGAAATCAACAATTTAACTTATGTGAAAGTTGAGTCTGAATTATGAGTAATCATATATATTCAGAATTCAATTCAAAATTCGAATAAATATGAATTGATAGTAAAAGCGAGAAAAGAACGTTAAAGACTATCACATATTGCCAAACTCAAATTTTAGTTGGACGACAAATTAAGTTATAAGCCAGAACTTAGAAGGATAGATTCTCAAAAATTGATTAGAGGCAAACTTATGACGAAGCCTAAAATCGGATTATCCATGCTCTACTGTTTAGGCGAACCTTTCAAGAGGATGAGAGAAAACCTAACTAAAGCGCTCACAAACTACATAGAAATAATTGATGACGGATTCCACACATTAAACAAACAACGCGTTTCAGCGCTTAATGCAATAGGAGAATCTTACGACCTTCAATATTCTGTACATGCGCCTTTTGCAGACATAAACATCGCTTCACCATCTAAGCAAATGCTCACGGCTATGCTGAAAAGACTCGAAAAATCAATCTCTTACACAAATGCCTTAAACGCTTACGCATGGGTTTTTCATCCTGGATTAAAAACAGGCATCAGCATGTTCTATCCGGGTGTGGACTGGATTCAAAACCAAAAAACCACGCGTATTCTCTTGAAGATTGCGGAGAATTACGGCGTAAAAATAGTTATAGAAAATGTGCCAGAACCATACCCTTTCTTAATGAAAAACATTGATGATTTCACTAAATTCTATCAGGAAATTGGCAACGATGTTAAGTTGGCTTTTGATGTTGGACATGCAAATTTGAATGGTCAAATAGAGCCTTTTCTAAAGGTTTTTGCTGACAAGATTGTGCACATCCATGCTCATGACAATAATGGAAGTCATGACCAGCACTTAGGCATCGGTTATGGAAATATTGATTGGAAAAACTTTGCAGATATTTTAAAGCAAATGGGCTACGATAAGACTGTAATCGTCGAATCTGTAGAGCATGTATCCGAAAGCGTGCAAAAGCTAAATCAACTGTTCTCCTAGCATGTTTGGCTATTTAAAAAGTGGAATCTCTAACTTCATAAAATCTTCTTCTACCAAAGTATTTTTGAAGATTTTCTTTGCATGCTTTAGCAATGTGCTCGTTTCATTGTATCTAGCACTGATGTGCGTAAGAACCAGTTGTTTCGCATTTGCCTTTTTTGCGCTTTTAGCTGCTTGTTCAGGCGTTGAGTGTCCATCTTCTTCTGCTCTTTCTGCCAAATCATTATCTAATGTAGCATCGTGAATGAGTAAATCCGCATTAGCTGCAAACTTGGCGAAATTTTTGAACGGTCTCGTATCGCCCGTATACACAATTTTTCTTCCGGGTCTAGATGGTCCAATAATGTCTTCGGGCTTTATCACTCGACCATTAGAAAGCTTGATTTTATGTCCACGTTGCAGTTTCGACCATAATGGTCCTTCTGGAACGCCTAACGCTTTAGCTTTTTGTGGATAAAATTTTCCAGGTCGAGGTTTTTCTGATAGGGCATATGCCAAGCTTGGAATCACATGGTTCGCCCAAACTGCTTGAACTACATATTCCGGTTCTTCGCATACGACGCCAGCCTCGAGGATTTCATGAATCTCAACTGAAAAAGTCAGAACAAACTGCACAGTTTTTCTAACACCTTCCAAGAACCCCTTTATTCCAGGAGGCCCATAAACATCAAGCTTTTCTTGTCGGTCAAGCAAAGCCATTGTCTGTAATAACCCTGGTAAGCCTAAGATGTGGTCTCCATGCATATGCGAAATGAAGATTTTCATTTTCTTATGGAAACCAGTCTTCGCTCGTATCATTTGTCTTTGTACGCCTTCGCCGCAGTCGAACATTATTTGTTCGCCCTTGCGTTGAATAAGTATGGATGGTAAGCTTCTTTTTGTGGTTGGAACACTTCCTGTTGTGCCTAGGAAAATGACTTTTAGACTCATATGATTCACATCTTTTCGAGTATGGCTATTTCTCTTGTTAGGCTTCGGTGAACATAAACAAAGTGGGATTCTAACTGTTTATATCCTAAAGTTGTGCTTAAACGTCCGATGCCTAATGTTTTTGGCGCTGCTATACAAATTTGCTTTCCTTTGTCAAGTATGTCTTGAACAGCCATTAAGGTTTCCTCAACTATCTGCATTGTAGTGCGTTTAAGTGTGGTTGCAGATATACCGTAAGGTGGGTCAGTTACAATACAATCAGCCTTTGTTATCGGTAGTTTCTTTGCATCCGCAACAATTATGCCTTCTGGTTCAAGGTTGAAATACGCCAAGTTTTTGCTGGTTCCTTTCACCATGCGCCTCTGAACGTCTAAACCTATAACTCGGCAACCTATAAGCGCAGCTTCGATGAGCATGCTTCCAGTTCCACAGAACGGGTCTAAAACGAGTTCTCCAGCTTTTGGTTTAGCCAAGTTTACCATGCATCTTGCGAGTTTTGCTGGCATGGCTGAAGGGTGAAAGAAAGGCTTATGTTTTGGGCGTCTTTCGACGAATGATTTTGGCTGGATTTCGGCAAGTTTTAAACCGAAAATAAATTTATTCTTTGTTAAGATTCCAGTTAAGGTTTTGTCTGGATTTTTCAATTTCACGCTTGCATTTACAGTTTTGTTTAATATGACCTTTCCAAGTTTTCGCTCAAGAGTCATACTGTCAAGTTTTGGAGAGTAGTCTTTTACACGTTTTACACGAACCGCAAAGCTTTCTCCACTTTCTATAATTTTTCTGAAATCTGTTGAACCCATAGCTCTAAGTATTGCACTCATGTCAGATTCACAATTGAATAATTCTAAGCTGCAAAGTCTTGTAAGAGCTGCTCGACGCTTTAACACTGTTACACAGTTTGAAACTGCTTTAACTCTTAGCACTTGGTCAAGTTTCTCTAGTATTTTAAAAGTGTAGCCTTCTGCTTCAAGTATAGCCTTTAACTCGGAGGTTGGCAAAGTTTCGTGTTCGCCGGAAAGCAGAAAGAAAAAGTTAGCCACGCTTTTTCTCCTGATGTTTTAGCTCTCTGCATATTAAAGGCGCGAGAGAGACTTTGCTAACGTGGCTTTGAATGCTGTCTGTTCCGACAATTTCTTCCACTCCAGCTTCTAGGATGCGTTTTTCGGCATTTCCAATCAGAAGTGGATGAACACATGCAGCATAGACATTATCTGCTCCTGCCTCTTTCATATTTTTCGCTGCCAAAGCTATGGTTCCTCCAGTGCTTATAACATCATCAAAAATTATCACTTTTTTTCCTTTCACATCAAATGCCTTTTTTGTTATGCTGATCTGCCCACTGTATCGGTCTCGATGTTTCCTAAGATAGTCATATTCTCCGCCTAGCACTCTTCGGGCTTCTTCTGCAAGCCACATTGCGCCTTTGTCCGGAGCTAAGGCGAAAGCCTTGTCAAAACCTTTTTGCTTAAAAAACTTAGCTAACGATGGAATCGCCGAGATTGATTTGGCTGGAAAAGGAAATTTATTTAGCACTTTCTCTTTATGAACATTCACTGTTATTAGACTGTCAATTTTAGCTGCCTTGAGAATGCGTGCAACTACTTCGATGCTTACTGCTTCACCATAAAGAAAAGCTCTATCTTGGCGTGCATAAGCTAGGTAAGGCACAACTGCACTTATTTTCTTAGCTCCGTGCCTTCTGGCTGCGTCAGCTATTAATGCCAATTGCATAAGATGAGTATCTTGTGGTGGACTCGTCGTCTGTATTACCGCTATTTCCTCATTCTCTACGTTGCCTTCAAGCCTTACGTAGGATTCTCCATCTGGATGATTCTTGAAAAACAGTGGCACCACCTCTACGCCTAAAAGCTCCGCGATCTTTTCGCCTAACTGTTTAGAGGCCGGTCCAGAAATAATTTTCATTGTGTTCCCGATTGAAATGATGCTGTCTTTTGCCTTTTTAGATTTTCCGAGAAGTCCTATACTGCTTTATTAGTTCTTTTGCTCTATCCATGCGGATCTTACGCTCCTCCACCATTTTCTCAGCGACTAAGTCTATCAGCTCATCTGTTGCGCCTGCTGCAACTGCAATGTTTCTTGCATGAAGCGACATATGACCGCGTTGTATGCCTTCATGGGCTAATGCTCTCAAAGCGCCTAGGTTCTGTGCTAAGCCAACAGCAGCCAAAACTTCTCCAAATTCGTTTGCTGTTTTCACACCTAATATTTTTATTGCTATTTTTGCTATGGGATGTGTTTTTACGGCTCCGCCTATTAAGCCCACTGCCATTGGCAATTCAATTGAACCCACTAAATCGCCTTTGCTGTTTTTCTCCCATACGGAAAGCGTCGTGTAATGCCCGTTTTTTACAGCGTAAGCATGAGCCCCAGCTTCAATAGCGCGGTGGTCGTTGCATGTTGCGATTATGACGGCGATTATACCGTTTAAAACGCCCTTATTATGCGTAGCCGCCCTATACGGATCTGCAGTTGCGAAAGCATAAGCGTTTACTATGCCGTCTACGACTTCCTCTCCACCTACAGCTTCTTTTGGCACAGTGCACCATGCTCTTGCTAAACGTTTGGTGGCTAAATTAGAAATAATGCGCAGATAGATGCGTCCGCCAGTTAAGCGTTCTATCATTGGTGCCACTGCTTCAGCCATAGTGTTAACAGCATTGGCGCCCATGGCATCGCGGCAGTCAACATGCAACTCAGTGATTAACATTGGTCCCTGCGTTGTATAAATTATCTTTGCATCCAAGTCCTTTGCTCCGCCACCAACTGAAACAAGCATTGGATCCTGGTCATTTGCCTTCTTCAAAATCTCCTCTTCTGCTTGTATAACGCGCATTTTGGCCGCATAAGGGTCTCTCATGCCCACAGCCTGTATTTGTCCAATCATTATTGGCGGCGTACTACTTGTATGGAAGCCTCCGCCGTCGCGAACCATTTTAGCCGCATAGCTTGCTGCAGCCACAACTGAAGGTTCCTCAATAGCCATAGGAATTAGATAGTCCCGCTCGTTTATCAAGAAGTTTACGGCTATTCCAAGAGGTATAGGAATAGCGCCTACAACGTTTTCTATCATGCGATCAGCCAAATCTAAAGGCAAAGAACCAGTATTCTGCAACAAAGCCACTTCTTCATTAGTTAAACCCGCAAATTTCTTAACAAAATTTAGACGTTCTTTTGGGTCTAGCCTATAGAAGCCAGAAGCCAGAGACGATTTTCCCATCAGTTTTCACCATAAACCTTTACTATTTGGCAGTAGAAGATAAAAATACTTCTAATTTTAGTGTCATGAATGACTATGCAATTTATGGAGCTATTCCGTTTAGTACATTAGGGTTAGAAGTAGAGGTTTGCGAAAGAAAAAAGAGGAAGAAGGGGGCTCTTACTCATATCTGAACTGTATGTCGAAAGTATCGCTTCCACTAGTGGTTGTTGATTTTGTATAAACCTCGAAAGTCAGACGCCAGACTGCTAAAGCACCGACAGTGCCAGAATACGAATCAGTGGTTAAGAGATTCACGACATCTATTTGTGTTCCAGTAGCATTATTAAAAATGAACATGTTAAATTCATTGTAATAGCTGGCAGTAGCGTCGTTAGTTACGCTTATGAGTATTGAATGGGAGGAGTTATCTAGGTTCTGAAGATAGAGACAGTAGGTGTAATTTGCTACCGTTCCATTTCTGGCTGTGAATGGCAGAGTCACAGTAGCGCCTGCAATTGATGTACCTGATGGGGCGTCTGCGCCTTGGACCCATTTTAGTCCGGTGCCAGTAGTGAAAGAGACGCTTCCGTCAATGTACATGTAGTTATAGATTTGAGCACTTACTATTGCTATTAGTAATGCTGTCACTAACATTGTTACAAACTTGAGACTTTTCTTATAGTTGAATTTCATTTTGTTGTTTCACCTCCTTGCTTCTTTTTCTTTCTTTCAATGTTTCTATCCAAATTTTTGCGAGAATGTAGACGCTTATGCCCAAAACGAGGATGCAGGCTATTGCAAGGGCTATGGCAGAAACGATGAAGGCTGCGTCTCCCCACGATGGTTTAATAAACGCATATACTATTGCGCCTGCTATCGCTGTACCTGCACCTATGGCTATGTACCACCATTTCGGTTTGAAAAAGACATATGTGCCAATCCCCACAACAACCGTGTCAAAAGCAACTATGCCGATGAAGGTGGCTTCCCAAGACATTTGCGGCGTCATTATCAACGGGTGAATTGCAACCTGTGCATAGTTGGATAGAAAAAACGCAGCTAATGTTAAAGCTGGAAAAGTAACGGTTAGCATGAAAACCTTTGCATGGTTAAGCAGTTTCTTCATTATGCCAAGATACACATTGACTGCAATTATGTTCGCCAAAGCCACGACTAGGTATAGAAGACTATACCAAAAACGCATGTACTCGCCAAAAAAAACTATGAA
>JACAEI010000002.1 GCA_013388905.1 Candidatus Bathyarchaeota archaeon
AGTTCTGGAAGCGACTATAAAGTACGTGTCGACCTTTATTCGCCCTTAAGCGCTGGTCAAACTGTCTGGTTCACGCTTATGACGAACGTGGCTCACATGATTTGGGAAGACACAACTAACCCTAGCAATGTTGGCATGCAATTCATTCCCTCATGGTATGATGCAGATATACTTAATCTTCGCATAGCGATTGCATTGCCTCCAAGCTTAAGCAACATAAGCGAAGTAGAAACAACAGAGGTTTACTGGAACGACACGCGATTTGTGAACGAGAGATGGGAAGTATACTGGGAGAAGTATAATCTTCCGCCAAACGAACAGTTTCTAGTTGGCGTTTCTTTTCCAAAGGAATACGTGCAATACTATGATGTGCAGCCAACTGGTTTAATCGCCTTTCTTCAAAAGTATGGACCTGCAATTTTTGCATTTGTATTCATCAGTTTCGCCATTGGCGCTGTTTTCTTTGTAGTCCGCAAAAGACCATACCTACTGCCTAAGGTTAGCATGGAAACCCTTGGAATAAGACGCGGATTAACAGCAGTAGAAGCCTCCTATCTGCTAGAAATGCAGCCCACAAAAATTGTCACAGAAATCCTCTATAGCCTCTTACAAAAAAGAGCAGTGTGGGTTGAATCCACAACTCCATCGTTAAGACTGAAAGTCATAAAGCCATTTCAAAAAAGAACTGGACAACCAGATAATCCGCTTAGATACTATGAAATCGATTTTGTTAAGGCAATTAAAGACGACGGTATGCTTGACGAGGAGAAGCTTGCACATGCAATAATGTTTCTAAGAGACACTGTGGAAGAGAAAATGCATGGATATTGCCGCCGCGACACAGTTGACTACTACCAAAAGATTGTGGCTAAAGCTTGGGAACAGGTGGAGCAAGCTGGCACGCCAGAATTAGCCTCAAAAGCCTATGACGAGCAACTTTTATGGTTATTGCTTGACCCGAACTATAAATACCGCACAAATGACACTTTCCGCGATAAGGCTTTTGAACCAAGTCCATTCTGGCTCTGGTATTGGTACAGCTATCATCACTATCACCCAAACCCTACATACAAACCAAACATAGAAATGCCTATACAGTCAGCTAAGCCGCCAACGATTCCAGGCGCAGACTTTGCAAACAACATTGCAACTGCAGTAGAGAAAACCTCCAGCAATTTTGTAGTTAATCTCGAAAAATTCGCAAATGCAATTATTCCCATGCCCACAGCAAAAGCTTCAGTAGAGCCTGTTCGAAGTGAGGCAAGATGTGTGTGCGCGTGTGCAGCGTGCGCCTGTGCATGTGCTTGTGTATCATGTGCTTGCGCCTGTGCCGGTGGAGGTGTAGGTTAAAATTGAGTTTCTTGCGCAAGATTTTAAGTCCACCGGAGATTCCTCATGGGCGATACACTTATCGAGGAAAAGACAAGTTTGCAGGTTTGGCTTTGCAGCTTCGCATCGAGCCTGACGGACTCGGCGTTATAGTCATCAACGCTAACACTGTGCTTTATCTTAATCAGTCAGCTACTGCATACGCATATTATTTCATGCAAGGACTGCCCACTAACCAAGTGTTAAAAAAGATACGCCGCATGTATCGAGTGAATACAAAAACTGCACAGAGCGACTACGAGAAACTCGTCTACACGATTAGCACGTTGGCGCAAACAGAGAAAGTTTGTCCCGTATCTTTTCTTGACGTGAAAAGTGTTGAACCTTTCACACAGCAGTATACAGCGCCGTTGCGCATGGATTTGGCACTTACTTTTAGATGTCAAAATAATTGTGTGCACTGTTATGCTGGTGGACCGCATGAAACTTCTGAATTGTCCACGGAACAGTGGAAAAAAGTCGTTGACCGCCTAAGCGAGATTGGCGTGTTTATTGTTACTTTTACTGGAGGCGAGCCGACTTTGCGCGATGACTTGCCAGAATTGGTGTTGTATGCTGAGAAGAAAGGCATGGTTACTGGGCTTATCACTAATGGAAGAAAACTGAAAAACATGAATTATGTTAGAACTTTGGAGAAAAACAGGCTAGACTTTGTTCAAGTAACTTTAGAAGCTCATAAGGCTAAAATCCATGATTTGATGACTGGAACAAAAGGAAGCTGGAAAGAAACCGTTGCTGGAATAAAGAATGCTGTTCAAACACACATTTATGTGACTACCAATACAACTTTAAGCAAATATAATGCCACAGACTTTATGGAAACAATCGACTTCCTTAAAGAGCTTAGAATCGCCGCTTTTGGATGCAACAGCCTCATCTATCTGGAAAAGCAAGCACCATAAGTGACGAATTTGCATTGTCACTTGAAACGTTAAACGAGATTCTGTCCAAGATTCATGTCAAGGCAAATCATCTTGGCCTAAAGTTCCTTTGGTATACGCCAACACAATATTGCCGTTTTGATCCTGTTAAGTTGGGTTTGGGCGTAAAATCGTGTACAGCTGCTATAGTTAACATGTGTGTTGGTCCTGATGGTGCTGTTTATCCGTGTCAAAGCTATTTCGAAAGCTTAGGTTACATTCTGAAAGATGAGTGGCAGAAGATTTGGAATCACCCGCTCGCCGCGAAAATAAGAAAAAGAGAATATGTTGAGCCTAAATGTAAAGAGTGCCCAGAACTACAAGTCTGCGGCGGGGGATGCCCGCTCGAACTACAGAAAAAGAACTACATTTGCGCAGAAACATAATAATCAAAGTTTTATTGTAGTTTTGCATTTGTTAATGCCATTTTCTGACTGTGATTAAGTCTTTTGATGCGTTTCTCTCTTTTCATGGCTTCTGCTCGGGAGGCAAATTCTTCGACATAGACTATTTTCTTTGGTTTGTGCATTCTCGTGTATCTAGCAGCTTTTCCCTTCATGTGCAACTGCATTCTCAAATCCAAATCACTGGTATAGCCCGTGTAGAAGTTATTGCCTTCACATAGAATCATGTAAACATAATAAGGCATTCTGCACCCAACACCCCAATAATGGCATTTGTTTATGTGACATTATTAAATAAAAATTTATAAGAAGAAGGCTTTCATAAGCAGATAAAATCTGGTGAGCACTTATGGTTAAGCTTAACAAAGTTGACGAGCAGGTCGTTTCTACATTAAAGAATTCTGATGAGTTAACACTTGCGGAGATTGCTGAAAAAATCGGTGAATCCGAAAAGAAAGTCTTCAAGTCTTTGCGCAAATTGTTTGAAAACGAAATTATTGACTGCACAAACCGCAAATACAAACTTGTAAAACGCTAACACTTTTTATATTTTCGCAAGCACTTCCTTATAATTTAAAACAACGTGTTTCTTGCCTTTCTGAACTTCAACACCGCCTGGATACTTTGCATTTATTTCACCTCTTCTCTACTTTCGGCAAGTCCTTACTAGCCTGTAATTTTTCAAACCAACTCTTATTTTTCGGCATAAACTTTCCAAAAACTAGTTTTCAATAGTCCCAATAAGCCTTTGGCTTCAACCAACCTCCTTCATAAGTGTACGTAAGGTTCAATCTATTTATAAGGGAGGGGCTAGGCTCCACAGTGCAGAAAGCGCAGTAAAGGTTTAATGCAAGCATGCGCATATCTATTATCGGTGCCAAAAATGAGGGACCGCGTTCTCGTCTCGTAGAAACAAAACCTTTAATATCCCTCCAACCAATTCAGAACCCTTTATGGAATTTTTAAAACAAAACGAAGAAAAATGGCAAAAGCGCTGGGAAAACGCAAAAATCTTCGAAGCAAACCCAGACCCAAGCAAAAAAAAGTTCTTCATAACCTTTCCCTACCCATACATGAACGGCCCACTGCATGTAGGCCACACTTTTACAGCCTCGCGTGTAGACGCATACGCACGCTTCAAACGGATGCAAGGCTACAATGTGCTTTTTCCATGGGCATGGCACTGGACCGGTCAACCATTGGCAGGTGCCAGCGAACGAGTGGCAAAAGACGATAAAGAATTCATAAATGTATTAAAAGAAGTGGACGGCGTTCCAGAAGAGGAAATCAAAAAATTTGCTGACCCGCTTTACATGGCAACCTACTACACAAATGAAGGCAGAGACTCTGTCAAGAGAGCTGGCTTCAGCGTTGATTGGCGAAGAGAATTCAACACTATAATGCCGACTTATCAGAAATTTATTGAGTGGCAATACGAAAGCCTAAAAGAAAAAGGCTACGTTTCGAAAGGCACACATCCAGTCGTCTGGTGTCCAAAATGCCAAAGCCCGACAGGAGACCACGACCGCCAAGTTGGAGAAGGCGTCACGCCAGAAGAATACACGCTGATAAAATTTAAACTGGACAATGAAACCTATCTGCCAGCGGCAACGTTTCGACCAGAAACAATCTATGGCGTAACAAACATATGGATAAACCCAGACGCAACATACGTTGAGGCTCAAGTGGACAATGAAAAATGGGTAATAAGCGAAAAAGCAGCTGAAAAACTGAAGGAACAAGGAAGAGTCGTAAGCACAAAACGAACTTTCAGAGGTAGAGAACTGGTCGGAAAAACCTTCGAAAACCCGATAACCAAAGACCGCTTCCTAATATTGCCAGGCTGGTTCGTTGACTCGACACAAGCAACAGGCGTGGTATACAGCGTTCCGGCCCATGCACCCTATGACTGGTTAGCACTTAAAGATTTGCAGGAAAAGCCAGAAACTTTACGCGAATTTGGCATAGACCCCAAAGCAGTGAAAAAGATAAAACCGATTTCGCTGATTAAAGTTGAAGACTTCGGAGATTTTCCTGCAATTGAACTTGTAGAGCAGATGAAGATAAAAGACCAGCACGACCCAAAGGCTGAAGAAGCCACGAAATTGCTTTACAAGAAAGAGTTTCACGGTGGAATTCTAAAAGAGAATTGTATGCAATATGCAGGAAAGATGGTCAGCGAAGTTAAAGACATACTGATTAGAGATTTCAGAAAGCAACGAACCGCTGACAGCATGTATGACTTGCCACAATCAGTAATCTGCAGATGCCTAACACCATGCATAGTAAAAGTTCTCCAAGACCAATGGTTCCTCACCTACACCGACCCTGAATGGAAAGAAAAAACCAAAGAAGCACTAGGTAAAATGGCGATTTACCCAGAAACAGCAACACAATGGTTCCTAACAGTAATCGACTGGTTAAAAGAATGGGCTTGCGCACGGACAACAGGGTTTGGAACCCCATTACCTTGGGGCAAAGGCTGGATAATCGAAACCTTAAGCGACTCTACAGTTTACATGGCTTTCTACACCATAAACAAGCACATAAGGCAATATAACATAAAACCAGAAGCACTAACAAAAGAAGTGCTCAACTATATTTTCTGCGAAAAAGGTAACGCAAACAAGATAGCCTCAAAAACAGGATTAAACGGCGAAATACTGGATGCTATGCGCAAAGAATTCGCTTACTGGTATCCAGTCGACTTGAGAGTTTCAGCAAAGGAATTGGTTCCAAATCACTTGACATTCTTCATCTTCCACCACGTAGCACTATTTCCGGAAAGGCAATGGCCTAAAGCCATAGGCGTAAACGGCATGCTAATGATTGAAGGCAAGCAAATGCACAAATCAAAAGGGAATTTTGTGACTATGAAAAATGCGATTGAAGAATATGGTGCCGACGCCACAAGATGTGCATTGTTGCTGGCTGCGGAAGGCATGGACGACCCAGATTGGAGAAGTGAAAACGTTAAGGACATGCAAAACAAGCTTGAATCTTTCTATAAATTCGCAAAGGACATAATCAAAAACGCTAAAGACAAAGAAAATGGGCATCTGGAGAAATGGCTGATGAGCATTCTGCAACATCGCATATCTGAGGTAACAGAAAATCTGGAACAGATGAAAACCAGAACAGCCCTAGAAATAGCCTTATTCGAAACTTGGAATGACTTCCGCTGGTACATTCGCAGAAAAGGTGAGAAAGAATCTGAAACACTGAAAGAAGCATTAAAAACGTGGCTGAAGCTGCTTGCACCATTCGCCCCACATGTTTGTGAAGAGCTTTGGAGCGAAATACAAGAAAAAACATTCATTTCAACTGCTGAGTGGCCAAAGCCAAGCAAGAAACAAGTGGATATTTACGCTGAAGAACAGGAGAATTTGATAAAAGAAGTAATTGAAGACACATTAAACGTCTTGAAAGCTACAAAAATCACACCTAAGAAAATATTCTATTATACTGCAGCACCATGGAAATGGATTGTGTATTGCAATGTTTTAGAGAAATCAAAAAGTAGGGAAGTAAAACTGAACGAAATAATGAAAGAATTAGCCGCTAACGAGGATTTAAAGAAACACCTTAAAGAGGTTGCTGGTTTTGCTTCCAAAATGGTCAAAGAGGTTGGCAAAATACCAGAAAAACGACGGGAGAACATACCAACGATGAAAACGTTAAACGAAGAAGAAGTGATTAAGGATGCAAAGGACTTTCTGATGCAACGATTCAACGCTCAAATCTCAGTATACAGCGAAGAAGACGCTAAGCGCTACGACCCTAAAAACAAAGCCTCTGTGTCTATGCCTTATCGACCAGCAATCTACATTGAATAACGAGCTACGGCTTGAACAAGCTTGACATCAGCTGCAATGTGCGGTCGTTAACCTTAACGTGGTAGTTTCTTCTTCCTCCACTGGTCGTCGTGACGTAATAGTCCTTTTCTTCAGAAAGCTTACTTCCATACAGCAAGGCAAGAATCGAGCGGCAAATGTTCACCGTTGTCAATCGTTCATCATTAATTTTCTTCTCTATCTCTTCCTGCAAAATCCTTGGGTTAATAGTATAAACAACCTCGGATTTTTGTCCAGTGGTTCTATAACGCGACTCCATATCGCTCAAAATATGGTGAACCACATCATAATAAGGTGACCTACGGTTCCTAATCAACTCTACATAGTTTACCAGAGGGATAGGTATGTCACTTCTCTTGTACTCAGACATATGCCCCCCCCGAATAATTCATAGAATAGGCTGGTATTTAAAAACTTTAAGTATCATTGTTCTACAGTTTATGGATTTTATTGTAAAGTTTTTGAGCGAAAATGAATTTTAACAGATAAAACTATATTCACCATTTTAATATCAAATCTTAAAAGGGTCCGTGGCGCAGCATGGATACGCTTCCATACAAAGCCATAAAGCGCGTCAGCCTTCTAAGATCTAGCATTAAAGATAGCTGAAAGTCCTGGGTTCAAATCCCAGCGGACCCGCTATTCCTTGTTCGCTTTGCAAACGGAAATTTTAAATTAGTAAAGCAATAATAAATGGTAAACACTTTAATGTTTGACTTATCAGTGTATAAGGGACTGTTATGAGCACACACGCAGATGAACTCAAACTTCGTTTAATGACAATTGAACTACTTAGAACGGCAAAGTATAAGCGTAACATAACCTATCGCGAGCTCGCGTCTAAAACTGGCCTACCCGTAACCGTCTTAAGCAGATACGCCAAGGGTCATGTTCTGCCAAACACTGCCAGAGCGCGGCAGCTCTGGAAAGTTTTATCCAAACTTGTTGGTTTGGAAACTGAACTTCGCAATAGAATAAAGTTTGATGAAGAGGGTTATTTTGATAACACTGACATTATAGGCGACTTCAACATTCTTCAACAAGCAGCCAACCACGCTTTAGCTAATTTCGCTGGAAAACGTGTAACAAAAGTTTTAACAGCGGCTGTTGACGGCATTCCGTTGGGAACAATGGTTGCTAATGCTTTGGGAGTGAACCTTATAGTAGCAAAAAGAGGTAAAGAGATTGGCGTTAAGGCTTTTTTGGAAGAGACATATGTTTTGGGCAAGGATTCTGGAGTGACCGTGACACTTTATATTCCAAAAGACGCCATAAAAAAGCGTGACAGCGTCCTTGTTGTTGACGACATGATTAAGAGTGGAGAAACGCAAGCTGCCTTGGTGAATTTGATTCGAAAAGCGAAAGCGGAAATCTCCGGAGTTTTCACGCTTATAGCTGTTGGAGAAGAATGGAAGAAAAAGCTGAAGCTTTCAGGCGAATGCCCAATAGAAGTAATAACCTATGTTAAGGCGCCTCATGAAGTAGGCGCTCGCCTTTAACCTAGCAACAAGCACAGTTTCCTTTTCTACGGTAGTCTTTACCAAGCCTTAGAAGCGCAGTCTCAAAATTGATGAAGGACTTCCTCTCCATCTTGTTTTTAGACCAGAAATTCTTCAACTGCTTTAAGATGTTCTCGGGCGAGTCGGCTCTCACTATTCCGAGTTTTTTGGCTGCGAGAACCACGAGGCTTGTAGGATTTGGATCTGCTTTTTCCCAAATGTCACGGAGTTCTCTGAGGAAGATGCTTACTGTTACGTCGCCTATACCTTTCCCCAGCTTCTTTAGGCTTTCTTCTAAGTCCTGTGTAGTAGAAGCCTTATTGTAGAGAAGGGTTAAGCTTCCATCATATTTTTCAACGAGATTCTTCATAACTTCTAAGAGCTTGTCTGCAGTTTTGAAATCGTAACGTGTGTAGCTGCCTTCGTCTAATATTTTAACTAAACCATCCCAGCCAGTTTCTAGGATGCGTCTAGGCGTCAAAACTCTATACTTTTCAAAACATTGGTAAGTTTTGATGACAGACGATTCTTGTATGGGTGCACCGAAGAACAAAGCTGCCAAAAACCATTTGAAAATCTCTTCGTCTCTTCCACTTGAAAGATCTATGCCTAAAATCTCGGAATATTTCTGCCCATATTTTTCGAGAAGGACTTCCAACTCTTCTTTTTTCATAACAGTATTCCACTTTCTGACAAGTTTTATACCATCTGCTGCATAAACGGTTTACTGAGGCCTATCATTCATGCAAAAGCGAACGATAGAATGGCGAAACGGAAAAGTTGTAACAATAGACCAAACGAGGCTCCCACATGAAACAGTATTTCTAGAATTGGAAAGCTGCGATGAAGTGGCTGAAGCCATAAAAACCATGAAAATAAGAGGCGCACCTCTTTTAGGGGCAGCCGCAGCCTACGCTTTAGCTTTAACTGCTTATCATTTAAAAGCTAAAAAACGAGAAGAACTAATCAACGAACTGGAAAAAGCAGCAGAAACTATAAGAAAAACCCGTCCAACAGCTGTGAATCTTTTCTGGGCAATAGGCAGAATCTTGGCAAAAGCCAAAAATAATCCAGAAGACCCCAAAACTTTGCGCATATTTGTCCTCCAGGAAGCACAGAAAATAGCTAACGAAGATGCTGCGGCAAATCACTTAATTGGCAAATACGGCGCCGTACTCATTAATGACGGAGATGTCATTTTGACGCATTGCAACGCTGGAGCCTTGGCTACTGTTGATTATGGCACTGCGTTAGGCGTAATAAGAGTTGCTTGGGAACAAGGAAAAAAAATACGGGTTATCGCCACTGAGACGCGCCCGAAATTGCAGGGAGCAAGGCTAACAACTTACGAGCTTAAGCAGAGTGGTATACCTGTTACATTGATTGTTGACAGTGCAGTTGGCTATTTAATGCATAAGCGGCTAATTAGCAAAGTTATCGTGGGCGCCGACAGAATAGTGCGGGACGCTGTTATAAACAAAATTGGCACCTTTACAATCGCGATCTTAGCTAAAGAACATGACGTGCCTTTCTATGTTGCTGCCCCAAAATCCACCTTCGACTTGGCACATACGTCTAAAAATGTTATCATTGAGGAGAGAAAACCGGAAGAAATAACGCATATAGGTTCACAACGCATTGCTCCAGAAGGCATAGAAGTTTTTAACCCTGCCTTTGACATAACTCCGCTTGAGTATGTGACAGCCATCATCTGTGAAAGTGGCATTTTATATAAGGAAGATTTCAGTAAGTTAAAAGCCAGTTCGGGGTTCAAATGAGTAAAAAAGAGAAGGCGTCCGGCACTGCAGGGATAATAATTAAAGGTTTGCTAACAGATAGAGGAGTTAAGATTCCTAAAAACCAGAATGTGGAAGAACTCTCTTCTAAAGGATATGGCGTGACCGAAAAAGACGAGTTTTTGCTCACGTTTTATGAGGCTCTCTATCTTTTTGATAAGGGTTTGTTAGAGGTTAAAGACGAAAAAGGCAAAAAAATAGAGTTTCAAAGACTTCTACAACAATACGAAAAGATAGAGGAGAATGCTTGGGTTAGATATTTGACCTATCGAGATTTGAGAAGTCGCGGCTACGTTGTTCGAGAAGGCTTCGGCTTAGGCGTTGACTTTCGAGTCTATGAACGCGGTGATTACGGTAAGGACACTGCTAAATATCTTGTTTTAAGCGTTCAAGAAGGCAAACCAATTGCGCTTGAAGATTTAACACGCATTATGACGCAGTCTCAAAGCCTTAAGAAAGAGCTCATCTTGACTGTTATGAACCGCCGCGGGGAAATAGTTTACTATTCTGTTTCACAATTAACCCTAAAATGAACGGAGACTGCAGCGTATGTCAACGTTTAGATCTGTGCGTGGAATGCGGGATTTTCTGCCAGAAGAAGCAAAAATAATGAGGTATATTGAGGCTAAAGCCAGAAAAACTGCTGAGCTTTATGGCTATAAAGAAATCATAACACCCGTTGTAGAGTCATACGAGCTTTTAGCAGCAAAAGCAGGCGAAGAGGTGCGTCTACGAATGTACGCATTCAAAGACTTAGGCGACCGCATGGTTGCTTTGCGACCCGAGTTCACGCCTTCTGTGGCTAGACTTGTGGCGACAACTCTGAGAAATGAGCCTAGACCTTTTCGCCTTTTTTGTGTGGGAAGCCTTTACCGGTATGATGAACCGCAACAAGGACGTTATAGAGAGTTTTGGCAATCGAACTTCGAGGTAATGGGTTCAAACAAGCCAGAGGCTGATGCAGAGATAATAATGTTGACAAACAGTTTGATGGAATCTGTTGGATTAAAGAATTATACTTTAAAAGTGGGACATGTCGGTGTTTTAAGAGGAATATTCAATCAAGAAAAGATGGATGAGAAAACAGAAAATCAAGTCATGCAGTTGATGGATAGAAAGCAGTATGATGATGCATTTAGGCTAGTTGAAGAGGCTGGCGCGTCCAAAAAATGCATCACAACTCTTCAAGAATTAATTGAGCTGAAAGGCTATAAGGTTTTTGACATCGTAGAAAAAATGCGAAAAAGCGTTGAAAAATACAAGCAGTCTGTAGCTGCTGTGGAGAATTTGCAGGAAATTTTGAAGCTTGTCTTTGAAAGCGGATGCAAAATTAACATGCGTCTAGATGCTGGTTTTGCAAGAGGACTCGAATATTATACTGGAATCATCCTCGAAATCTATGTTCCAGAATTAGACATAGCATTGGGGGGAGGGGGGAGGTATGATAGGCTCATTGAATTGTTTGGAGGCGAATCTACGCCGGCGGTTGGGATTGCCCATGGAATTGATAGAATAATGTTGGCGATGCAGAAACAAAACGTTACGCTTCAAAAGGAAGAAAAGAAGAATGTTATGGTTATCCCCGCTAAAGACGAGTTGAAAGGCGAGGCGTTGAAAATTGCTAATTTGCTCAGAAATGCTGGCATTTTAGTAGAAGTTGAAGTTATGGGTAGGAAGATAAGCAAGGCTTTAGAAGATGCGGACAGACGCAAAATAGCTTACGCAATCATCGTGGGAGGAAGAGAGCTGAAAGAAGATGCGGTAATGCTGAGAAATTTGATGAAACGGCAACAGAATGTTATCAAAATCGAGAAAATAGCAGAAAAGATAAAAGGTGACTGTTCATAGAAAGGGTTAGCCATTCTCCAGACAATGAAGAAATAGTTAAAATGGCTGAAGCCAAACAAATAATTGATTTTGCAAGAAAAAGAGGTGTAATTCTCCGGCTTATTGGAGGATTAGCTGTTCGCAACCACTGTGTTATAACCTTTTTTTGTGAGCGGGAGTATTTAGACATAGATTTTGTAGGTTTGTCGAAACAGAGCGAAGCGATAAGTCGCCTATTCGAAGACTTAGGCTATAAAGAAAATAGAAACATGTGGTTAACTACTGCTGGCAACCAAAAACAGTTTTATAAGAAAAATCTTGAAGACCATGTTGACGTTTTTCTCGACTCTCTAAAGATGGAGCATGACATTGACTTAAGAGAAAGACTCAACATCGAGGATTATACCATCTCAATCAGCGATTTGCTATTATCCAAAATTCAAATATTTGAGCTAAACGAGAAAGATGTGCGGGATATTCTTACAATGGTTAAAGACTTGCCTTTAGGTGAAGAGGACACGAAAGGCGTTATCAACGTTAAGTATCTTGCAGAAATCTGTGCCAGAAATTGGGGTCTATATCATGATGTAATGATGAATATTGACACGTGTGTTAAGCTAATGCCCAATTACAATCTCACATTAGAAGAAACTGAGAAAATTAAGACCAAGCTAGATAAGATAAAAGAGTCAATTGAAAAAGTGCCTAAAACTCCCAAATGGAAGCTAAGGGCAAAAATTGGCGAGCGTAGACCTTGGCGCAGAAAGGTTGAAGAACAACGAATAGCAGGAACATGATTATGAATCACAATTTCTTGAAGAAGGTCAAGCTGATTGAGCTAAGAAAAACCGCTTTAGTGCCTACTTTGAAGTATAGGAAACATGCTGTTAAGCTCGCCAAGGAAAAAGGCGCACGAATGCTTGTTCTTGAGACACATCGTGTAATGTTCCAGCTATCAGTTTTTATCTAAACTTTGGTTTCGAATTGATTGATTCGACATCACTGCTTATTCCAACGAAGATATTGCGAGAAAGGAAGCTAGGTTGGAATTTGGATAAGAATCGCGTAGTTGCATTATCTTTCTCTTCTCAGGAAATCGCCGATATCTGAGACGTTTTTTATGACAACTTTGCCTATTTCTTCATATAAGTCACATAGTATTCTGCCAAAGCCCAAGCATTCACCATACTGGTTTAGAACCAGTGTGTAAGCACCCTTCTTTTTGAAACCTTCTATCTTCACTATTCCTTGTTTGAAAATGTCTCTTCTGCAGATGAAAAGCCAAGCCGCTTTAGCGTCAACATATATTTTTGTCGCCTTACTGTTAGCGATCATTTTTAACAAAATGAAACTGGGAAAGAATTTTTCTCCCTTAATTTTTCCAAGATAGGCTCCCGCATAGAAAAAGTTTTTATCAACTAAACGTCTGAGATTCTCGTTTAACAGAAAATACCTGTTCTTATTTTCAATTATCAGACTCTTCTTTAGGCTAAGATGTGCACCGAATTTGCTTACAAACTCGTCTATTACATTCATAAAGCATTCGCTCGCTTTAGTTTGCAAACAAAAAATCCTTGAGTAGTTCCAGGCCAAATTCTTCGACAGTCAGCCACTGAATTATCAAGTTGTTTTCCGAAAATATTGGTTTTTGCCCTCTCTCCATAACAGTTGACTTTTTCAACTTTAAGATTAAGCTCTTTTATTGCCCAGTTAATGTTTAACTCGTTCTCTTCTGGTTCCAATGAGCATGTGGAATAAACTATTTCGCCTCCGTCTTTCAGAACTTTAGTTGCTTCAGCCAATATCTCCCTCTGAAGCTCTGCGTTTCTCTCCACATCCTTAATTGTTCTTCTTTTAAACCAGTCTTTATCGGCTGCAAAATTACCTGAACAGGGGACATCCAAAAGTATGTGATCAAATTTTGTTTTTAACTGTGAAGCTTTTCTTGCATCTAAATGGTAAACTATAGTGTTTGTTACTGAGCACCTCTCTAAATGATTCGCTAAGGCAGCTAGCCTCACCTTTTCAACGTCTAAAGCGATTATTGCACCGGTATTCTGCATTAAATTGGCGAGTTGAACAGTTTTGCCACCAGGCGCCGCACATGCATCTAAAACGGTTTTGTCTTTCAATTCACTGAATAATGTTGCAGGGATTTGTGCTGCAGCCTCTTGAATGGAGTAATACCCCAAAAGATATTCTGTTGCTACTCCTATGGAAAATTTTGTTTTAGAAACCCAATAACCATGTTCGAGAAAAGGAACCCTTTCAAGTTCTATGCCCAACGATTCAAGTCTTTTCACAACTCTTGTTTCGTCAGCGTTCATAATGTTAATTCGAATGGCTTGTTTAGGGACAACATCTTCGTATTTCCAACCTAATTTTTCGTAGCGGTTTACGAAAAATTCTTTGCCAGACATCAATTGTAGATAAGCGAGATGCCGATTAAAACTTAATGTTTCACATGGTTACTTCGCTAGTATTCTGGCAAACCATTTTCGGATTTCTTCTGCAAAAATTACGACAAGCGCAAGAGATGCCAAAAATGCCCAGTCCATTAGTCCTAGCGCTGTTGTGCCAAAAAGCGCCTGCAAAAATGGAACATAAACCAAAAAAGAGAGAATGGAGACTTGAGCAGCTATGCCAAACCAAATCCACTTATTGCTAGAAAGGCTTGTTTTGAAAATGGAAATTTTGCTGCTCCGGCATGCTAAAACATTGCCCACTTGAGCTACTACTATGCCTGCAAAAGTCATTGTTGTCCCTTTAACATAGACGATGCTGTCCGAAGGCAATGGCATTCCTAGTCGCCAACCTCCAGCAGACCATGCACTTAAGCAACCGTACATGGCGCCAGCAGCAATTATTGCGCCTATGTAGAGTGAACGTAGAAAAACTTTTGCGTTAAATAATCTCTCTTTAATGCTTCTTGGTGGCTCCTGCATTATGCCCGCTTCTGGTGGTTCACGGCTTAAGGCTAATGATGGAATGACGTCTATGGCAAGGTCTATAGCTAAAATCTGCACTACAAGAAGAGGAAGCGGTATGCCAAGCAAAACGTAAAGCACATATGGAATCAGTTGAGCCCAGTTATGCGAGAAAACATAGACGATAAATTTTCTTATGTTTTCATAGATTGCCCGTCCAGACTCTACAGCTTTGACTATTGACGCGAAGCTATCGTCTAGCAAAACTAGATCAGATGCCTCTCTGGCAACGTCTGTTCCAGAAGCACCCATTGAAACGCCAATATCTGCCTCTTTTAACGAAGGAGCATCATTAGCCCCGTCGCCTGTGACTGCCACTACTTCGCCATGTTGCTTAAGAACTCTGACTATCCACAGTTTCTGCTCAGGCGAAACACGTGCGAAAATTACATTTTGTTTCTTGACTTCCTCTACAATTGCTTCATCGCTTATCGCCTCCAAATCAACGCCGCGAATTATACGGCTCTTGCCAGAATCTACGATGCCCACTTCTTCAGCGATGGCTTGTGCAGTTGGACCGTAATCTCCAGTTATTATTACAATTTTTATGCCCGCCTGCTTAGCTTGTTCTACTGCTTTCTTGACTTCTGGGCGAGGAGGATCTTTCATGGCTGCTAGTCCAACAAAAATCATGTTCTGCTCAACATTTTTTCCCTTTAATGGTTCATTTTCTGGCAGTTCTTTATACGCGACGGCTATTACTCGTAAGCCTTCATTTGCAAACTCGCGAATTTTCCGTTCTATAGAGTGCAGATTTTCTCTTGTTAATTCCTCTATTTTGCCATCCACAATTATCTTGCTGCATATAGATAGAATGCTTCTCGGAGCACCCTTCGTGTAAGCAAGAATTTTGCCATCAACTTTATGTATTGTAGTCATTCTCTTTCTTCTAGAGTCAAACGGCACCATGTGAACAAGAGGTTTTTGCACTGACAGACTCCGCATGTTTAATCCATATTTTAAAGCAGCAACGAGCAAAGCTCCATCGGTCGGGTCTCCAATGACGTTCCACGACTTATTATGATCTGAAGGTGGTTCAAGTTTTGCACTATTGCAGAGAGCAGAAATTTCGAGAAGTTTTTCAAATCTTTCAGCATCTCTTTTTTCCAAGGATTTGCCGTTTAAGGTGAATTTGCCAATTGGAGCGTACCCAACCCCTGAAACCTCGACAGTGTTGTTTTTGGTCCAAATTTTTTTGACAGTCATCTCGCCTTTTGTAATTGTCCCAGTTTTATCTGTGCAGATTACAGTTACGCTACCCAATGTTTGAACCGCTGATAAACGTTTGACAAGCACATTTTCCTTAACCATTTTCAACACATTTATTGCTAAGGCGCTCGACACAGTAACTTGCAAGCCTTCCGGAACACACGCCACCATGACACCTATCATGAAGAGTATGCTATTGTAAAAGTTCAAGTGTAGCCAAATTTGACCAATTAAGAAAAAGACACAGCCAATTGTAACGGCTAAAGCGAAATCGTATCTTGCAGTATGTGCTATCTCTTTTTGCAGTGGGCTTTGTTCTTCACGGATTTCCTGAGTTAAACCTGCTATCTGCCCAAATTTTGTGTTCATGCTGGTTGCAAACACAACTGCTTTGCCCCGTCCTTTGGCAACGCTTGTACTCATGAAAACTAGATTCGGCGAATCCAAATATGAGCCATTGGTGATTTTTGCTGGTTTATTCGTTCTTGGTTGTGGTTCAGACTCGCCTGTTAATGGCACATTGTTTGTCCATAGGTCAAATGCTTCGATTAGTCGTGCATCGGCTGGAACACGGTCGCCTTCTTCCAAAACTATGATATCGCCTGGAACAAGCTCTCTTACTAGTATTTTCTGCAGTTCGCCGTTGCGGATGACTTTGGCATATTCAGGCATCCAACTTCTGAGAGTTTCCATAGCTTTTTCTGCGCGCCATTCCTGAAATAAACTGAACAATGTATTGACAAGAACTACTGCTAGGATTGTGAAGCTGAGATGCCACATGCCCCCAAAAATAGAAAGCAAGCTTGCAAAAAGTAACAAAACACTGAACAAGTCTCTTAGGTGTGTGAGAAACTTGTAAGCTACTGAGATGCGTTTCTTTTCTACCAGCTCATTTAAGCCATATTTGGCAAGGCGTTTTCTTGCTTCTTCAGTGCTTAATCCTTTAGGTGATGTTTCTAAGATTTCAAACACATGTTTGGCATGCAGAGAGGCGACATTCTTCAATAAAATCCCTACCTAAAAAGCCGAAATGCCTAGAAAGATTATGGTCCTTTGTGGCTGCGACTCTTGGTTGAAGGCTTCGCTAGGAAAATGTCTAGCGACTGACTGTTTCTCAGCCTCAGCCTGTTTTTGATATTCATTTAAATCATCAATGTTTAACTTTGGTTAATTAGCATGATTTAGTTTCTCTTTGCCCAAAGCGTTAGCTTAAGGAGATAAATGATGGCTAGATTTAAACTCATCGGAAAACCTATGCTGCTTCCTAATTCAATAAGTTTTAAATCACAATCATCAGCATCATATAAGGCGATGTCAAATGAATGAAAACTACGCGTTTGTCATAATGATTAAGGAAAAATGGTGGCAAGAATTCTTAAGGCTTCATCATGAAGGAAAACAAATCCAATCCTATGTGCAAGGTGGTTGGGCGCCCCCGAAAAAGGCTTCTTTAATCATTTTCTACGTGACGAAACCCGTAGCAAAAATCTCTGGTTATGCTGAATTTGTCGAACGAAAAGTTGGACTGGCTGAAGAGATGTGGAAGGAACATGGTATCGAATCAGTTTTGAGCTCTGCAAAGCAGTATTTTGATTTCGTAAGTGGCAAACAGCGAGTTTCCTTCATTAGATTTAAGAATCTGCAAGAAGCAGCGAATCCTGTAGTGTTGAATAATGTTCTATCACTTCTGGGAGCGAAGAGGCTCTCGAGAAAAGGCTTCTACATCAATAAAGAAACGGCAGATAAGTTGATTGCCCTTATGACGTGAAAAAATAAGCGATCATGGCTAAGTCGAGCTTCAGTACATTGGTAAAGTTTATAGTCTGCTACAGGGTAAATGTTGGCAAAAAGTTAATAGGTGACATTTTTCATTTGCATGTAGCTTATTTCAAGAGCAGTATAAATTAGAAGGATAAGTAATGGTTCGCTATAGGCAAGTCGAAGAAATTCAGAAATTGATGAATTACCCAGAGATAATACGGAACACAAGCATCATAGCCCATGTAGACCACGGAAAAACCACGCTTTCCGATAGCCTTCTCGCTGCAGCTGGTATAATAAGTGAACAAAGAGCTGGACAGCAGTTGGTTTTAGATTCGTGGGAGCTTGAACAGAAAAGACAGATGACAGTTTTCGCCTCAAACATAAGCCTAGCACACACTTTCAAAGGAAAAGAATACCTTATCAACCTCATTGACACGCCAGGTCACATAGACTTTAGTGGAGCTGTAACACGAAGCCTCCGTGCAGTAGATGGTGCCCTCGTAGTAGTTGACGCCGTGGAAGGTCCTATGACTCAGACAGAAACTGTTTTGATGCAGGCGTTACGTGAAAGAGTTAAGCCTATTCTCTTCATAAACAAAGTTGACAGACTCATAAAAGAGATTAAACTAACTCCAGAAGAGATTCAACGCAAATTTGCAAAAATTATTCTTAGAATAAATAATCTTATTGAGAAGTATGCACCAGCTGAACATAAGAAGGACTGGCAAGTCACAGTTGAAGACGGTCGAGTAGCGTTTGGTTCAGCCCTGCACAAGTGGGGTTTAAATCTGCCTCACATGAAAACCAAGGGCATAACCTTCAAAGACATCATTGACGCTTATATAGGTGAACCGGATGACGTTGGAAGAAAAGTTGACGCTTTAAGCAAGAAAGCACCATTATACGAGCCAATTTTGGATATGTTTTGTGAACATTTACCTAACCCTTTTCAGGCACAACTATATAGGCAGAGCCAAATCTGGCCAGGAAAACCTGATAGCCCAGTTGGGCAAGCAATGGCTAAAGTTGACCCTAACGGGCCGCTTTTGATGTGCATTTCAACAATTGAGGTTGACCCTCACAGTGGAGTCGTCGCTATCGGACGCGTTTTCAGCGGCACCGTGGAGAAAGGCAAATTGATTCAGCTTATTAACAGTCGCCAGAAGGGCACAATTCAGCAAGTTTACATGAGTATGGCTGCTGACAGAGTCATAGTAGACAAGATTCCAGCTGGAAACATTGCTGCGCTTTCTGGCTTACCTTCAATTCACGTAGGCGAAACCGTTGCTGAGGAGGGCGTAGAAACGCAACCTTTCGAAGGTTTGAAGTATGTTTCTGACCCTGTTGTGACTGTGGCTGTCGAGCCGCAAGACGTTAAGGATTTGCCACTTTTCGACAAAGTCATGCACAAGCTGACAACTGAGGATCCGAATTTGCATTTTGTGATAAACAAGGAAAGTGGCGAATACTTGCTAAGCGGTATGGGTGAACTGCACTTGGAAGTCACTGCTTACCGTATGCAAGAAGCAGGTTTAAAAGTAAACATTAGCAAGCCAATTGTGATTTATCGTGAAACCATAAGCCACGACTATAAGGGCCCCTCAATCATGGGTAAAAGCCCCAATAAACACAACAAGCTGTGGGTGACAATAGAAAAACTGCCCGAAGAAGTAATCGAAGCAATAAAATCTGGGAAAATAAGTGAAATGCAAACACGTGATGAACGACAAAAGATTCTGAAACAATTTGGCTGGTCAACAGACGATGCGCGCAATGTCGTTGCCATAGAAGGCACAAACATACTTGTTAACAGAATCAAGGGAAGGCAGTATGTGGAAGAAATAATGGATCACATTAAATCAGGGTTCCGCGAGGCAGTTTACACCTCAGTCTTGGCAAAGGAGCCAGCCTACGGGTTAAAGGTAAACTTGGAAGATGTTTCAGTACACGAAGACCCTGTGCACAGAGGACCAGCACAGATTCTGCCAATGACTTGGCGCCCCATTTGGTGCTCTTTTCTGCTGAGCGGCCCGAAGCTTCTAGAGCCTATAATAAGTTTTGAATGCAAAGTTCCAAATGATTTCGTCAGCAATGTCATCGCCATAGTGCAGAAACGTCGCGGGAAGATCTTGGACATGGTGAATGAGGAGGACATGATAGTTATTAAGGCGGAAATGCCAGTGGCTGAATCTTTCGGGCTTGCAGAGGAACTTCGCTCTTCAACACAAGGTAGAGCCTTCTGGGCGACTCAGTTCAGCCGATGGGCTCCAGTTCCCGAGCAGATGCAAAATGACGTGATTAAACAGATTCGTGAACGCAGAGGCTTAAGTCCAACACCGCCAAGGGCAGAAGAATTCTACGAAGAAGCATAAGCCACAAGCTTTTACCCTTCCATCTTTCAGCAAACTTTATTGATTCTATCCCACATCATAGCCTAATGATGAACTGTTATGATAGTTGGTATTTGTGGAAGCCCGCGAAAAAAAGCAACTGAACATGTTTTGAAAGAAGCTTTGACTATACTAAAGAAAATGGGTTTCAAAACAGCCTTTTTCACGGTTAGAGGCAAAAAAATTGGCTTTTGCACACATTGCGACTACTGCTTGGAGAATAAAAAGTGCATAATCGAAGATGACATGAATGAGGTTTATGCCTTGCTGAAGGACGCAGAGGGAATAATATTAGCCACGCCAGTCTACAATGGCGGCATAAGTGCCCAAACAAAAACGGTTATGGACAGATGTAGAGCGCTTGTTGCTGCAGACAAAAACTTTTTCAAACATAAAGTTGGCATGGCAATCGCTGTGGGAGGCGATCGCATCGGCGGACAAGAAATGGCGATACAGCAAATAATCACATTCTATATTTTAAATGGAGCAATCCCAGTCAGTGGCGGCTTTTTCGGAGCCAACCTAGGCGCAACTTTTTGGTCTAAAGACACTTTAGAAGGCGTTAAAGGTGATGAAGAAGGCTTTAGGAGTTTGAGAAAAACAGTGAGGAGGTTTGCAGAGTTTTTGCGAAGGTTTGAGGCGTAAAACATGAGTATGGAACCTAAGAAGAAAAGAAAAATTGCTTGGGGAATCACAGGCAGCGGCGACAAACTATCCGAAACTATTGAGGCTATGAAGAAGATTAAAGAATTGTATGTAGACAATGCGATCATTGAGGTTTATCTTTCTAAGGCTGGAGAACAGGTTTTGAAACACTACAGAGTGAACGACGATTTAAAGGTGCATTTTGACAGAGTCTGGGTTGAAGTCAACGCCAATTCACCGTTTCTTTCCGGGCAACTGCAAATGGGCAGATACGCATTTCTTTTGATTGCTCCTGCAACATCGAATACTGTCGCGAAAATTGCTGTTGGCATTGCGGATAGTCTGCTTTCTAATGCGGCTGTGCAAGCTTTGAAAGCATTCGTTCCAGTTTACATTATGCCCTCTGACTATAAGGAGGGGATAATTTCTACGAGACTCCCAAGTGGTCGAGAAATGAAGTTGCAGATAAGAAAAGAAGATGCGGACAACGTTAGGAGGCTAGCCACTATGGCAAACGTTTCCATACTAGAAAAACCAGAAGATATCTACACAGTTTTCGAGAAACATTTTGGTTCAAAGAAAAACTGATGCAGGGGTATTCTGTGATGCTGAATCTTGTCGTTCTCGCAGTTTCGTTAATAACTGGAATTTTGCTGGGCTATTTTGTGAGAGAAAAGAAGCGCTTTAACTTGAACAGAATCATTTTCGGATTTATCTTAGCCTTGATTTTTTCTTTGGGTTTTAGTATAGGCTCAAACAATGAGTTGCTGGGTTTACTGCCAAGAGTGGGATTGAACGCTGTCATTATTCTGTTGCTGAGTGTTTTCTTTAGTGTAGTTTTCGTCTGGGCAGCTGTTAAAGCGGATTAGTTGGCGGATACATTTTGGGCGTCAACATTTTTGGCAGTATGGCAGTAAGCACAGGTTTCAGCCTGGTACACGTTGGCTGGTCCACTGGTTGGGCAACTGTTTGGAGTAGAGTTCGGTGCTTCGAGTTTTTCAGTGAATTTTCTACGAGAACTGCTGACCATAGTGACTATTTCATTTACTACGAGGATTAGTAAGTATGCGCCTATAGCATTTGGTGGGGCAACGTCTATGGATACTACTCTACCAATAATTGTGCAGTATTGCGGTTCAGAAGAGCTAATAACAGCTTTTGCAAGCGGCTTCATACTAAGCCTAATCGCACCATTCACAATAACAACAATAGCAACGCTCAATACATAAAGCTCTTCAACTTGCGTTGCGCCCTGATTAGATAAACCTACATAACGGTATGTTCATGAAAACTATGAACCGCATTTTGAATAACTCGACTCTGTGAGAATCAATATTTTTGACAGAATTATTTTCCATCGCGTGTTCCCCAAAAATCTTTCTATCGTGTATCTTAATAAATCGGTTCTTTCAAAACTCGACATATATCGAAAAACGGAATATGACAAGCAATTTTTGTAAGCGCTATCTTGCAAAAATAATATTATCTTTTTGGAAATACCATTTAAGCGTCAGTTTCCGAAACGTTATGTGAGGAGAAAGGATGAAATTGAAAGCCTATCGAATAATCTGTCTGATCATGCTGAGCATAATCATAGCATCTGTGGCAAGCAAAAATGCACAAGCTTGGTATAAACCTCCAAAAGTCCAGATAATATCTCCTGAAAGCAAGATTTACGCTGCGGATTCTGTTCCTCTAATCTTCACTTTAAGCGGGTCAGCTTCATGGATTGGCTACTCTCTTGACGGACAAGAAAACGTTACCATTGCAGGCAACGTAACCTTGACAGATTTGGCAGATGAACCGCACGATGTTGTTGTCTATGCACGCGACATATGTGATTTCGTTGGTGTTTCCAATAAAGTCTACTTTGGCGTGGATACTATGCCACCTAACATAACGAACGTTTCTCAGATACCCGGCGCAGACAGCGTTTACGAAGAAGACATAGTAAAGGTCAATGCTACTGTCACGGACAATTTTAGCGGCGTAAAACAGGTGATTTTAAACTATACTAATGGAAATGGAACATGGGTCACTGTGAACATGACAAAAATAGGCGAAAATATATGGAATGGCACTATACCCGCCTTCGAGTATTGCACTTGGGTTAACTACACGATAATGGCTGAAGATAATGTTGGACACAGAATCACAACTGTAGAAGTTTACGGATACCAATATCAATACCACGTAATTCCCGAGCTCCCATCAATATTCATCTTACTCATACTTGCGACAGCGACGACACTGGCAGCATTGTTCTACAGAAGACATCGGCGTTAACAGCAAACGAAAAAGAAAAAAGAATCTACTGCACAGCCTTATCTACTTTGTTTAACAAATCTGCAAGCATGATTTCAGTGCGGTTGCCGGGATTTGAACCCGGGTCGTCAGCGTGGCAGGCTGATGTCCTAGACCAAACTAGACTACAACCGCTTTAGGATGGACTACAACCTTTCTACTTATTTCTTTTACTAAAAAACATAACGTTTTCTAGCATTTAGCAGACGCATTAGAATTTCACCTCTATGCTTATTACAACCCAACTTCCGTAAGGCTTCTGTTGAGCCTATTTCAGAGTTTCGAGAAGGTCTTACGCGGGCTAGATTTCACTCGGAAGCCAATATTCGAAAAATTGTCTTGATGTCTACGTGTGGTTGGTAGGAGATAGGCAATTTTGGCACAATTGTTCGAATCGGCGAGAAGTTTGCGAAAAATGTAAATGTTGAATTTGCTGTGCAGTTCTGCGTCTTCGCGCTTATCTAATGGGCGAGAATGGAGAGAACACTCTCAAGCTCATTCACGTCTTTTAACACTGCGTCGGAGTGAGCTATTATCCATGGACTTGGATTCTCAATCTGGCATATGCAGACGGTTTTCTTGCCCTTTAGCTTTGCATAGAAAAGTTCCATACATGTTCCAGCGGAAAGCTTTGGGAAATAAGCCACCAAAACATCGCATTTTTCAATGTCTTCCAAATCTCTTCTTATAAAATCCAAAGCTGGAACTTTATCCCACCAGCCTGGCTCAGTTCCTCTGTAAAGAATTTTTTCTCGCTCCCAAGGGTCAATGACATCAAAACCGCAACGCATGCAGATTTGGCGAATTGTGTCTCTGTAGTCCTGCTTTGTTTCCATGCCTTGAATAGGTCCTGAAACGAAAGCTTTCTTTTTCATGGCAAGCACAACATTATGTTCGTTGAATTGTCTTTTTGAAAGAAAAAGGATTAAGAGTTCGACCTATATATTTTGGTTTTCTAAGGAAAGGATGACTTAACCATTGGGATTCCTCGATCCTTTAACCGCGCTTGTTGTCGTGTTCTGCTTTCTGGGAGTGATGATTTACAAACGAGTAAATCTTGGCATAACCCTAAATGCAGCGGCGTTGCTTTTGGCTCTGTTTGCGCTTGACTTGGCGCAGATTGGAAAGGTGGTTTTTGAAACGACTACTAATCCTCTTGCAGTTTCGCTTGTGTTTGCTTCTTTCGGCATAATGTTACTGAGCCTACTATACAAAGAAACAAAACTAATAGAACCCCTCAGCGAAAGCCTAAGCAAACTAATCAGTAACTCAAAACTTATAGTTAGCTTACTTCCAGCTGTTATTGGACTTCTTCCAGTTGCTGGTGGAGCTTTGATGTCTGCGCCGCTTGTAGAAGCTGAAACTGAAAAACTTGGTTTGAAAGAAGATATGAAAACCTATGTAAACTTGTGGTTTAGGCACACTATTTTTCCAGTTTATCCCGTCAGCATTGTGCTTATACTAACTGCCTCGCTTACTGGATTAGCGTTAACTTCAATCATTGTACGCCAGATTCCAGTAGTCATCGTCATGGTTATAGTTGGATATATTATCGCTCTGCGAAAGACTCACCAAACAATGATAACAGACATTGAAACAAATCGAAGTGCAGAGCTGAAACGCTTTTTGATTACATTTTTGCCGATTTTGGCAACTATCATAGTAGTAGTTGTATTTAGCATCGATGTGGCAATTGCCGCATTCATAGGCATAGCCGTTATTCTCCTTATTGCAAAACCAAGTTTCAAAACAGTAGTAAAGCCTCTTAAGAATTGGACTATATGGGGAATCACATTTGCTGCTTACGGTGCATTCTTATTAAGAAATGTGGCTATTGAAATGGGAATTTCTCAAGTCTTTGGTTCTTTTTTGACTAGTGGAAGCGTTGATGTTCTTATATTGCTGACTTTACTGCCAGCTTTTTTAGGCGCCATTACTGGTTCTCCGTCTGGAGGAATAATTCTAACTGTTTCAATCCTAACTGGGCTGGTAATCTTCACTCCTAGAAACGCATCTTTGCTTTACATAAGTAGCTATTTAGGCTACATAGTTGCGCCGACCCATCTCTGCCTTATTTTTACCGCTGAATACTTCAGATGCCCATTAGGGAAACTGTACAAATATCTCATTCCTTCCATAATTGTATCGTTAACAACTGGAATTCTCGTGTACCTTCTGATTTAGGCTACAACCAGTCAATCTTCATTTTAAAAGCACCGTGAGTGCCAAGTTCAATTTATATAAGGGAGAGGAGGTAGGCGCCTCAGAGAGGGAGGTCTAGATCTTTCTGAGAAAACGTCTTCTACAATGCAAAGGATAACGCCATAGAGGCAAGCTGTAGCATTCTCTCTGTCTCTTCGTCTTGTCACAGAAATAATAAATAGAATGAGAATACGATTGCATAACGGAGGAAAAAGATTGGAAAAACTGAAAAAAGGTTATAAGGCAAAAAACTTTGCAATACCAGACCAAAACAATAAAACGTTTAAGTTGTCCAGTTTCAAAGGCAAAAAAGTGCTACTTTCATTTCACCCGTTGGCGTGGACAAGCGTCTGTGCCGAACAGATGAAATCACTTGAAGCCAACAAGAAAATGTTTGATTCTTTAGGCACTGTTGCCGTCGGCGTCAGCGTAGACACTATTCCTTCCAAAAAGGCTTGGGCAGACAGCCTCAGCATTAAACACACGCGGCTTTTGTCAGATTTCTGGCCTCACGGAAAAGTCGCTAAAGCATATGGACTATTCATAAAAGAGGATGGAATTTCTAAACGAGCAAATGTAGTAATTGATGAAAACCAGAAGATAGCTTTGATTAAAATCTACAAGCTTGGAATTCTTCCAAACGTTCAAGAAATAATTGATTTCCTGAAGAAGATGCCCTAGCAAGAGTCTATTCTTGGGCGCAGATGGTGAAGAGTGAAGAAAACCATATTTCTAAAGTAAGCTTGGCTGAAAGTATGTTGAATGTCATAGAAGCATGAAACGAAAACTGATTCATGCATTTCTTAAGTTGGTTTGTGTCTGTAGTGACCTTTTACGTGGACTGTTCTTTTCTTTTGTCCAGGTTTTCTTCGCATGAATGGTCGTACTCTGGGTGTCATAATATTACCACTGTTCTTATGTAGAATGGATTGTTCGTAAAAAAGTGTTATGAACTGCTAGTTCATATCTTTAATCATAATGAGAGAGATAGAAAAATGGAAAGCGCGACAACGTGCATGGTACGAAAAATCGTTAGAAACTCGGTGGAAAGGTCGAAAAATCGTGCTCGTTAATTTCTCTTAAATACACGCCTCACATCATCAAGTTTTGAGCCTAGGACTTCAATGTTGTCAATGTTTCCTAATCCTTTCTTGTAGGCTTTGTGAATATGAACAATTTCTAAGGGTTCAAATCCCATAACTCTAGCAGCAGTTGCATCTACAGCAACCACATCCTTTCCAGCAATTATTAAATCCATTTTGACAGGTGTTCCGCCAGTGGGGCCCTGTCCTTCCATTCCTACGAAACCGTCTATTACTGTTAAAGCGGGTTTAAGCACTGTATTGATGTCAACTATGACTTTGCTTATGCCTTTAGCATGATATTTTCCCTTAAACTTGTCTGGTAAAAGACCGAACATATTCTTCATGCCCAAAGTAACCGTCGTTGACATGTGAGTTTTAAGCTTTGCTGCGCTTATTATTGCAGAGTCCGTGACGATACGTGGAACCTTAATGCTCTTCAATGCTTCACCGTTAGGAATGTCAATCTTAACTCTATCTTTCATATGCCGCAGGTTAAGGCATTGAACGCCGTTACGTTTGCACATCTCTTTCATTCCAGTGACTTCAAACGCTTTGTCAGCATTGGTCATAGTAGCATCTGATTCTACAACGAAAATCTGAACGGACAAATTTTTCAACTTTTTTATTAAGGCTTCAACCACGATGGGGTCTGTTGTTGCTCCAGTATCCCATGTTTCCACTGTTATGAAATTGACTTTTATAAGGATCTTATCCCAACCAGACAAAGCGGACTCGTAATCTATCAAGTCCAGTGCCCTGAAGACAGGTTCATATTCTCTTTCTCCCTTCACAATTGCAACTTCTGATTTTTGCATAATGGCACTGTACACTCTAATACGTTAATCAAGCTTTAAACGTTGACCATATGAAAGTGGAGTGCCGAGGGCCGGACTTGAACCAGCGACAACCCGGTCTTCAGCCGGGCGCTCTCCCAGGCTGAGCTACCTCGGCAAGTTTTGGAATAACCTCGGAGATTCTTTAGCGTTTCGGGTTTATTTGCGTTTTCTGAAG
>JACAEI010000003.1 GCA_013388905.1 Candidatus Bathyarchaeota archaeon
TGAGAAGATTGCAGGTGCGTTTAGAAGTTTTGGTGAGGAGAGGGGTTTTGCTCGGGTTGTTGGTTTGGATGAGGTTAGGTTGAATGATTATAATTTGAATGTGACTTTGTATGTTATGGTGGATGAGGAAGGCGAACAAATAGACATAACAAAAGAATGGGATGATCTTCAGGAGATCGACAAGGAGAGAGACTTGCTCAAAGAAAAGATTGAGACATTTTTGAAGGAGGTGAATGAGCTTGTCAAAACTGGTCGACAAGAGCAATGATGAGATACGAGAAATGATTCTCAAGCTCTTTTACGATGTTCACAAGAAAGCATATAGCCCGAAGAGAATGCGGCTAAAGATAAGCGATTTCAAAAGAAAGTTCAAGAATTCAGGAATAAAGAGTAGTGATTTGCTTAACAATCTTGATTACTTAGTCCAAACTGGTTTTATAGTCAAGGAAGAAGATACAAGACAGATCACGACAAGCAAAGGAACATTCCCTTCGAAAACAGTCTACTATAAGGCATCACACACAACTATGGACTATTTCGATGGAATTTCGAAGTTTCAGAAAGTTGACAAATCAATCTCGAGAGTAGATGTGACGAATATTCAGGGTGTTACAAATATTATCTCAGGAGACTCAAACGTAATAATAAATAGCCAATATGTTGACTTGTACAAGAACCTTGATTTGCTTTCAGATGTTGTCCTAAAAAGTGGTTCTCTTGGTAATGAAGAGAAACTGAACTATATTGGAGAAATAAACACAATAAAGGCACAATTAGGTAAGACAAACCCCGACAGAAGTATAATCAAAAAGGCATGGGAAAAACTACAACCGCTTGCAGCAGTGGCCGGAATTGGCTCGTTTTTCATAAAGGTCGCTGAACTAATCATGAGGCTGACCGCATGATGAATTTGATCAAGTTCTTGAAGGAAGCTGATTTTCAAGAAACTCCAGTAGGGAGAATTTCAAAAGATTGGGGTGCCAAAAAAGTACTGGATTTATTCACCGTCGAGACAGGAACTACTCCTTCAACCAAGCAAAAGGAATTTTGGGATGGTGGTACGGTCAACTGGATTACTCCTACTGATTTGAGCAGGTTGAATGGCAATATTAGAATAAAGAGCAGTGAAAGAAAAATTACGGAGAAGGCGCTGAAAGAAACTAATCTGTCATTGATGCCACGAGGCTCTATCATAATATCAACTCGGGCTCCGGTTGGATATGTAGCTGTGCTTGAGGATTCTGCTACTTTTAATCAAGGCTGCAAGGGACTAATCCCAAAGAATTCGGAGGAAATCTCTCCAGAGTTTTATTGCTATTATCTTTTGAGTAAGAAACAAATATTGCAGAACCTAAGCGGTGGTAGCACTTTCAAGGAACTTTCAAAGGATAGATTAGAGCAGATTAGTTTACCTTATCCGCCTTTGGAAGAGCAAGAGGCTGTTGTTGGGGTTTTGGGTGTTGTTGATTCTGTTATTGCTAAGACTGGTGAGGTTATTGCGAAGATTGAGCGTTTGAAGAAGGGTTTGATGCAGACGCTTTTAACACGGGGAATAGGGCATAAGGAATACAAACAAACACCAATAGGAACAACACCAAAAACATGGGAAGTCATAAAGCTTGGCGATGTAATTTTGGAAGCAAAATCTGGATTTGCGTCAGGCAAAAGAGATGAAAATGGAATTCTCCAACTCAGAATGGATAATATAGAGACTGAAGGTTGGATAAACCCAGAAGCTGGCGTTAAGGTTCCAACACCCTCAAATGTTGAAAAATATATCCTTAAACCTAATGACATTCTTTTTAACAATACGAACAGCGTAGACCTTATCGGCAAAACTGCAATCTTTAGAGGCGAACTTTCCAAGTGCGTATACAGCAATCATCTCACCAGAATAAGAGTCAATCTTGACAGAGTCATACCAGAATGGATTTTGTTTGTGCTACTAAGAAAATGGCAAACAGGTGTTTTCAAAGCCATTTGCCATAGGCATGTTCACCAAGCAGGTATAAATAACAGCGATTTACTCAACATAAAAATTCCCATTCCAGAAATCCCAGAACAACAAAAAATAGCCCAAATTCTTTCAACCACCGACAAGAAACTAAAACTTGAAAGAAGCGAAAAGGCAAGACTGGAAAGAATCAAGCAAGGCTTGATGGGTTCGCTTCTCACAGGAAAAATTAGAGTCAAGGTGATGTAAATGGAAAAGGAGTCTGACAACCAAATCCTTGACGAACTTAAAAAGCTTATGACCAGATTGCCTGAAGAGCAACAGCGAAGAGCATTTTACGTTTTAGATTACGTTTTGAATTATTATCGTGGAGAGCGGAGACTACCAAAGTTGTTAGAGATGGGATTTCATAACGAGTTGACAGAGCTCAAAGGCATAGGTGTAGTAGTCGAAACATCTGAATACTGGAGAGGTCAAACCTATTCAAGGCTACACATAAAGGATGAACTCAAGGAAGAGATAGTCAATCTATTAAGAGAGAAGTATCATCCAGCCTTTGAAGACAAGGTAGTGACAGAAAAACTAAGAAAGATCGTAGGAAAATCTCTTTCTGCAGCTACTAAATTATGGCACAAGGTTGAAGAATTTAAGCGAATGGAGCCTAAAATAATAGAACATACGCTCTCTGGATACGGAGAATATCAAAGGGACATCATTGAATTAGGGGAAGATCTCGCCAAATGTGAATTAGGATTTTTTATAGGCTACTGGTCGACAAGTTGGACAACCTATAGCGATGAATTCATCTTTAGATCAGAACCAATCGACGCACAAGCACTATTCCTAAAAATCGTTGAAGAAGAAGCTAACAGAACATTCACTTCATTTACGCCAGCGATGAGATGGTGCGCATACTTGAAATTTCTGGAACCAGATGCTGATGAAAGATTTCTACTTAACAATAGAACTACAAGATTTTTCCCAGCCGAGATCAAGGAAGCGTTCAATAAACTTCCAGACCTTAGAATCGAAAAATTTAGAGAAGTTGCCGAAACAGTACTCGCAAAAGAAAGAGAGCGATTGTTAGATGTTATTAAAAACCTCTTAAATAGAGATTCTTCAATTGCACAAGCAATAGGTACGCTGCTCTTGCTTGCAGAAGAAAAAGAAAGGTATCTAAACATCAATAATTGGTCTCTTGGGAAAATCAAGGAGACATCCGCACATAGCTATGAAAAACTTTGCAACTATACTAAGATTCTAAGTGACTTTGGAGTTATCTTGACTTCAAATTACGGCGACTTAATAATACCAAAAATGTTGCAAGAAGTTTTTGACGAAGCAATAAAGGGCGGAGCACTTGAGCTGAAAATATTTGAAAGCGAACTTGACGCCGAAGCCTTTATTGAAGAAGCAATGGCTAAAGCTACGTCCAACATTAAAATTTGGGATCCTTACGTTTCAACAAGAACGCTGAGAATTATTGAGAAATCGATTAATCCAAACTCTGTTGGTGTGGAGATACTCTCTTCTCAACCTATTATTATAGACGAGATTCTCACGCTGATTATGAAAGGAATAAAAATTAAAGCAAAAATGGTCTATCAAAAGAAAGGTGAGAAATATCTCTCACCATTCCACGACCGATACCTAATTGTAGACCACCGCTATGTCTGGCATTTCGGTCCTTCTCTTCACGCAGCTGGTGAAAAGGCATGGGAAACTGCTTCCTTGTTTCCAGAGCAGTTTGCTAAGATCATACTCGACGCTTTCCTGTATAACTTGTATAGAAATGCCGAAGAATGGAAGCAAGATGGTTATCAAGTAATAGAAAAGGAGTTTGAAAGCAGGGTATGATTATGACCTGTACAGAAAAGGACTCGGCTAAGCAAATGTTGGGATCAAAGGTGGATTGATTAGCTCATGCCTTTGTTTAGTGAGAAATCTCTTGTTGAAGATTATTTCGTTCAAAAACTGGAAGAGAAAGGCTGGAAGTTTATCCCTTCTGACAATTTGGAAAGGGAGAGCCTTGAAGAGCCTCTGCTTACTCCCATGCTAATCCGAGCTTTAAAACGCTTAAATGCAAACATAGGCATAGGCGACGAAGAAATAAAACAAGTTTTAAACGAGTTAAAACTCAAAACAAGCGGAGCTGAACACTGCAAACAAATCCTCACCCACCTAAAATATGGTATTCCAATAAAATTCGAAAAAGAAAGAGTAGTCAAATACGTCAAACTCTTCGACTACGACAACCCAACAAACAACGACTTCACCATCTCACGCCAAGTCATCCACCAATCAGGCGACAAACAAATCCGCAACGACATAATCCTCTACATAAACGGCATCCCAATAGCTAATATCGAATGCAAAAACCCCACAAGCCTAACAGAAAACTGGTACACAGCCTACAAACAAATCATAGACTACTGGAAAACCGTCCCAGAACCATACAAATACATCCAAATAGGCACAGCCGCAGAACAAACAGCCCGCTACTTCCCAACAGCACCATGGCAACAAGAAGACGTAAAAATCCACCAATGGCGCACACAAGACAAAACCGACTCATTAGACGCCACAACCGAAATGCTCACACCATCCACGCTACTAAACATAATACGCAACTACCTATTCTTCCGCATAGAACACGGAACCACAACAAAAGTCATAACCCGCTACATGCAATACCGCGCAGCCGAACAAATAGTCAACCGCGTAATAGGCTACCTACAAGGCGAAACAGACAAAAACAAAGGCTTAATCTGGCACTGGCAAGGAAGCGGCAAAACCCTAACAATGATATTCGCAGCAAACAAACTCTACCGAGACCCAACCCTCGAAAACCCAACAATATTCTTCATAGTAGACCGCGAAGAACTCCAAGAACAATTATACCAAGAATTCACAGCCCTCGACATAACAAAACCCGAAACCATAGACACCATACACGCATTAAGGCAAATCCTAAAACACGACGAAAACCGAGGAAAACGCGGCATATTCATAACCCTAATCCACAAATTCCGCCCAGAAGAACTAACCCAACTCCAAAACGAATTAGACGCACTAAGCCAAAAACAACAAACCATCCAAACCCGCAAAAACGTCATCCTCTTCATAGACGAAGCCCACAGAACACAATACGGCATACTCGCAGCCCAAATGAAACAAACCCTCAAAAACGCCTTCGCCTTCGCATTAACAGGAACACCAATCGCCAAAACAGGACGCGACACCTACCAAGAATTCTCTTACCCAAAAGAAGACGAAAAATACCTCGACAAATACTTCATAACCGACAGCATCGAAGACGGCTTCACCCTAAAAATCGCTTATCAGCCTCACCTTGAAAAAGATGTTCACCTCAAAAAAGAACTCCTCGACACCTTCATCCAAGTAGAATTCGAAGAAATCCCAGAAGAATACCGCGAAAAAACAGAAGAAAAAATCAAACAACGCCTAAACGCCATAAAAATCTTCCTCGAAAACCCAGAACGCATAAAACTCGTAGCCCAAGACATCACCCAACACTACAAAGAAAACCTCGACGGCAAATTCAAAGCATTAGTCGTAGCCGTAAACCGCATTGCCTGCGTCCGCTACAAACACGAACTCGATAAGCTACTACCAAAAGAATACTCGGAAGTTGTCATGACCTTCACCAGAACCGACCCCCAAGAAATCCAAGACTACCTAAACGAATTAACAGCACGCTACCACGGAAAAGAAATCGAAGACATCCGCAAACAAATCATAGACAAATACAAAGAAGAAGAATACCCAAAAATCCTAATCGTAACAGACATGCTCCTCACAGGCTTCGACGTCCCAATCCTCCAAACCATGTACCTCGACAAACCACTAAAAGAACACAGACTACTACAAGCCATAGCCCGCACAAACCGCCCCTACAAAGGCATCAAAGAAGCAGGACTCATAATCGACTACGTAGGCATACTAAAAGAATTCACCCGAGCCTTCGAAAACTACACAAAAGAAGACACCCAAGGCATACTACTCGACCTCAACACACTAACCCAAGAATTCACCCAAAAAATCGACCAAACAATGGCACTCTTCCCAGACATCCCAAAAGACCAAGACGACAGACAAACCATGCTCAAAGCCTTCGAAACCATAACAACAAACGAACAAAACGCCAAAAAATTCCAACAAAACTACCGCCACCTCAGAAAACTCTTCGAACTCCTCGGAACCCACCCAATAAAACTCCAAAAACTCAAAGAATACACATGGCTCACA
>JACAEI010000032.1 GCA_013388905.1 Candidatus Bathyarchaeota archaeon
CATTCCAGGAGTCTCCACCTATCTGAAATTAGCCCCAGTTTCCCGGGGTTGTTTCCGTCCCAAGGGCAGGTTAGCCACGTGTTACTGAGCTGTATGCCGCGCCTCCAACATGGCTTAGAAGCGCACGACTAGCATGTCTTAGTCCCATCCCAATAGCAGTGGGGTCCGGCAGGATCAACCGGAGTTACGATGACTCTAGCTGATCTCTAGCCAGATGCTGTTTTTTGTACAGCTACAAAGCTGACTGGATTTGGAGGGAAATTATCCATTAATGCTGAAGCCCAATTCAGACCTAACGCTTGTTAGCATGTCAGGTCCACATGTTTGTCCCCGCAACTGGAGGTCAACCATCTTCATCCTTTGGGGCGACTGTGCGCCTTTGTAGTTAGGGTTGAGCCGCCGCCGTAAAATTGCGGGGCTAGCTTTCATTCGCCAAAATGAATTTGAAGGCGTCTCAACTAATATAAATATTTCTTTGATCCTAATATGTGTTGCTCATCTTGTTTCAACAATCTTCCATTATCTCTGGTAACTCTTTCAATCTTTTAATGATTCTGTCAGGCTTATGTTCCATATTGTTTTCTGGAGGTCTCCAAATAAATGAGTTTGGTACATCTGTTGTCGAAGTTTTTCTTTGGATAAGAATGGCGTTCATTGCAATTGCTTTGGCGCCTTTAATATCAAGTCCTGGCGTGTCGCCTACAAAGACTGCTTCATGGGAATCTACACCCAGCTTTCGTAGTGCTTTTTGAAAGATTTCGGGGCTGGGCTTGCGTCTGTTGATTTCACCTGAAATCACAACTATGTCGAAAAACTTTTTTAGATCAAATTTTTCTAATAAATCCCAGATGCATTCTGGAATGGCAAAATTTGAAACCATTCCAAGTTTGTATTTCCTGTGAAGTTTTTGTAAAATTTCTGGGGCATCTTCATCTAAGCGTACATAGCATGCGAACTTGTTAGCAAAGGCTTTGGTTGCCTCAGCGACGACTTTATTAGAAGAGTTCAAATTGTAACCAAGCCGTTTTAGTGTCTGGGAAATTCGTATGTTGAAATGAGGTTCTTCTAGATTTTCAGATGCTTTGTAATAAAGTTCGTCTCGGACTTCAAAATAGATGCGTTTGAAATCTTCAAAAGCCACGTTAATGCCGTTCCTTGCTAGAGTTTCGTGGAGCTTTTTTAGTGAAGGTTCGTAGAACTCTTCGCCTTTTTCAATTAGTAGCAGTGTATCAAATAGGTCGAATAGTACAGCTTTGACTTGCAATTTTCATTCCTCTAGACTTACGAGTACACTGGACTTAAAACAGTTTTTGCAGTGAAAGATTAAAAATGTTTGGTTTTGACATCTATTTTACTGTGCCAGTTTCCTCTGTCGCCTAGGAAATATTTGAATGTGCTGGTTAAGCGTGCGAGTATGTTGATTAGTCTTAAAATTGGATAAAAAGGTGTGTAGAAAAGTAAAGCTTTGTAGTTATGTTTATGGTAAGCGTATTTTAGGGCTATTGCTTGATTTATGACGCCTATAAATAAGCCGTAAGGCAGGAAAATTAGCAAGTTAAGGACGAAGAAGATTTGGTCTGGTGCGAACCAGAAGAGAAATGGAAATGCCAGCATTGCGCTTAAGTCAATGAATGCTCCGATGTATTCGAAGATGTAGCAATACCATAGGAGTAGCGTTAGCCAGGACTTTTTCACAAGTAAATCTTTGTGAATGTTTAGTGTGTTGTGAAGCCAACCTGTGAACCACCTTAGGCGTTGATTCCATAAAGCATTGAATGAAACTGGAACTATGGTTGCGCTTGTAGCAATGCTGACGTAGCCTATATCTGCTTTTCTCTTGTGCATTTCTAAGGTAATCTCCAAGTCTTCAGTGACGGAACGAAGACTTTTTTCAAATAGGATTTCGCGCAAAACATTGGCATTATAGATGCCGATGGCTCCGGAAATAACCAGAACATTATTACCTAACGATTGGGCGCAACGCACTATCCCTAAGCCTTGACTGTACTCAAGTTGCTGCAAGACCATGTATGGGTTTACTTCATGATCGCCGTCTGTCGGATGCACGTAGCCAGTTACAGCTTTCTTTCCATTTAAATGCATGTAATCAACAAGTTTCACAAGAGTTTCAGGCATCCAATAAGAATCTGCATCTACTATGGCTATGAGGTTGCCTAAAGCCGCGTCCACACCTGTCTTGATTGCTTCAATTTTGCCTTGGTTTGCTGAATGTCTAATGACTTTTCCACGTACTTTCGGATTTTTTCTGCGGTTGAGTTCTATTGCTGCCCAAGCGATTTCATATGTATAATCGCGGCTTCCATCCTCTACAACTATAATCTCGCAAGTGCTTGGATATTTTTCGGCACACTTGAAAAGGCTTCGTATGCAACGGGAAACATTTTTCTCTTCGTTATAGGCTGGGACAATAAAAGAAACCATGGGATACCATAGCCGCTTAATCTTTTTGCCTTGCTGGGCTTTGGCAAATGCGGCAACAACTGCCCAGATTCCGGCTATTCCTATTGCTAGAAACGTGTACCACCAATAAAAAAATTGAATAGTTAATTGCCAGAGCCAATTTGCTTCACCTGAAGCTTTGTAATTGAAAGTTTGGGCAATGAGCCAACGTGCGAAGATGGGGAAATAATATCCTGAAATAAAGGCTAGGATAATGGGTATAAGGAACGCTAAATAAACAATGCGGAGACGCTTAGGCAACCTTAATTTCATTTGATAACCTATCCCCTACATGTTGAACTGGATGAGCCTCCTCCTTTGTCCAATAATCAGCAAGCTTTCTCCGAATAAAGCAAGTATTCCTACGCAAATAATATTCTCAAAAGGCAAACATGAATTCTGTCGCCAGCTCATGTGGCGGCTTCATCCGAAAACGTATAAATATACACTTCAAAACATACTTCAAGCAACTATGGTGAAAACACCCTAATGGAAGACTTATCGCGATACTACACTTTGCTGCGAGACCCTGCACGCCGAAAAATAATTGAAATTTTGGGTGTGCAAGAGAAAATTGGGTTTAAAGAATTAAGAGAATCATTGGGTTTAGGTGTGGGTACGGTTTACTATCATTTGGATATGCTTTCAGATTTTATAGTGCAAGATAAACAACGTAAGTATAGGTTAAATGACAGTGGACAAATGCTTTACCGAGTTTTGAAGGATGGAAGCATTCCAGCCGCTTTAGAAATGAGTGAAGCTTTCAGCCATCGCATTGCCAAATGGCTCTTTCTCTCGCCAATTTTTGCTAGAACATCCAAGCCGCTAAGGTTTTTGCCAGTTTCAATAGCTATTTTGCTTATTGGCGCAGTGGGCACGGCCTATGCAAGACTTGATTCTGCGCTATTCTTCTATTTTCCATATTCCGTCTATAATTTCACAAGCATAATAGTGCTTTATTTATCTAATTGGATAGGTTTGTTTCTTTTCACGGAATTTTTCACTTATCTGCTCTATCGACGTGTAGGTAACGACCTTCAGCTCTTCACATGCCTTGGTTTGGCAGCGTTTCCGATGGCAATTTTTCCATACATATACCTTTTTATGTCGAATGTTTACTCGCAATATGTTATGTTTATTCTGCAACTTTGGAGCGTTTTACTTGTTTCCGCTGCACTTTGTTTTGGGAAAGGTTTGAGGCTTGATAAAGCTATAGTAATAAGTCTAACAGCAATTTACCTCAACATAGCCGTATTGTTCATTTTGGGGCGCTTTACGTGAGTTCCACGTAATGTTCGAGTTTTCTAGAACCTTTGACAAGCGATATTCGGGTTTTTTCGAAACGATTTTCTTAATAAACCGTTTCGCATAGCTGTTTTCGGTGAAAAACCGTGAAAATTGGAAGAAATCAGATGTTGGCTTTTAGTTTAACGTTGCTTCTTGCGTTGCCTGCTATTGCTGCATCGCTTCCTTTGGCAAAGGCTGATGAAGAAATAGGAGACGATGAAGGATGGCCTGTTGAGCCCGAATTATATAGAGGAGCAGTTTGGTACAAGTTTGAAACGCCACTAGTAACTATGATTTTTCCTGCTGGTGGAAAGAAGCCCATGTTCATATGGTGGTACACGAACAACTCAAACGAGATATACGTTGTGAAGTTTAAGGGTGTCTTCGAATACTTGACTTTTGATTTGCCCTACTATGACAGACGATATAATGCTGACGAGTTGACGATTCAAGAAAGAATAGGCGAGAGATTTATTGATCCAAAAATTAACCACCTTGCACCTATGATGCGCAGACAGATTAGGGAAGAGATAATGGAGCGGCTTGGTTTGCTAATTGGTTTACATCCAGCATATTTGCCTTTCAGCGCTGGCTCATGGGAACTTCAAGGTCCAAAACTTGTGGTTAATGGAAACACAACCTATTGGTCCTTCAACTTCACACTGAAGACTGTTCCGATGTATTCCTTCAGGTTTGCTGAAAATAATATACAACTTAGATGCAGATTCTACAATTCGACTGCAACAGAAATTATTGATAAAAACCACAACTACACTGTTGCGGCTGGACAGCTGAAATTTGACTTTGTTGTAGGCAATTGGAAGTGGAATATAGACAAAATATCTGATTTCATAAGCTGGCTACAAACCCACTATCCTCAATATAACATCGAGATTCTGCCGCATAAGACAGGACTAGCATTATGGATAAACATGGCATCAATAAAGCTTGAAGACATAAGCGAAGTTGAAAGCGAAATTCAGAACCAATACGAGAATACTGTTGAAACAAGGTCTCATATGCCAGGCGCCACGATAGGCGATGACTACTATCCAGTCACTGAAAACAAAACTGAAACTGGAGAGTATGAAACGCCAATTCCGCTGATCAACAGATTCAGAGAACGCGTTAGAGTGAATTTTGCAAGCAATGAGCAGCCGATTGCTGGCTTTCTTGAATTTGTGCCATGGGCAAGGCTTCTAGACGAATCAGGAGCCACAGTTCGATATGTTAACGTTACCGCATCTTACATTGCTGCAGGAGCGCATCTGAGATTGTTCCTTGGTTATCCATACTTTGGCAACTACACTTTGGAACATGATCCAACTATTGGACTGGCTTATGCTCCACCAATTCCAACGCTGATAAAACCAATAATGTTAATGCTTTTGATTGCAGCAACAATCGCCATAGCCGCTGCAGTAGTTGCTGTAAAACTGCGCAAAAAGCCAATAAACATCGTAAACGTTCAATAACCCTTCTTTTTTCTTTTTTTTATTCGTATATGTCGTGAGTGGAAATAAAAGCTTATATGGCGTATTGCTACACACTATATAGGGGTCGAAACATTGACCGTTCGTTTAAAGAATGAAGATATTCGTTGGCAAGTCATTAAAGCGATGCTTGACGAGTTTCCAGCTTTAAGAGTTAAAGTTAAAGAATATCTGAAAGAAAAGAAAGATTAGGCTTTCTAGTTTCTTTTGAGAAGGTGCGGCGGCGGTATTTTCACGTTATTTTTGATGTTGTTGCTTTCTTCTCTTAGGAGTGCTGTTATTTCGCGGTATCGTTGTAGGAAGTTTATGCCTTTTTCGGTCGCTTTGTAAACTTCTTTTTCGCTTACCAGCACTTTCTCTATTAGCTCGTTTTTCATCATAAACCTTAGATATTCATTAAGCTGTGTAAAGCTTAGATTTGCTCGGTACATGATCTGTGTTTTTAGAACGCCGTCTTTCACTATCTCCAGTATTTCTGCTACTATGTAGAGTTTGTCTCTTCTTTTTGACGAAGTAGAAGCGGAATTTGAACCCCAAGCATTCATTTTCTAGATTCCTCTTTTAGAACAGTTTTCTATAATGGAAAAGAGGCTTGAAGCGTTTTAAGCGGTGTTTCGCTTGTTTAAGTATGTCAAATAGCGAAATATTCTCTAGAACAAACTTCTATGTGCTATTCGCGTTAAGCGAAGACTTATTTTCCATATTTTCCAAATGAAAGGGTTAGGTGAAACGAGAATGTTAATAGGATTAATTAGTGACACGCATGACCGTTTGCCAATTATAGAAAAAGCAGTAAAACGATTGAACGAAGCAAATGTGGAGCTTGTGCTTCATGCGGGCGACTACGTAGCGCCTTTTGTTATTCCAAAATTTAAAGATTTGAAGGCAAAGTTGATTGGAGTTTTCGGCAATAATGATGGAGACCATGAACTTTTAAAGAAGCGTTTTAGTGAAAATAAGAACTTGGAGATTCGCGGGCGTTTTGCCATGATACTTGTTGATGGCTTAAAAATTGCCTTGTTGCATGGCGACGAAGAAGAGCTTGTAAAGGCATTGATAGAAAGCGGAGGATTTGACGTAGTAGTTCATGGACACGCGCATACAGCTGGCGCCTATCGCAAGGGCAAAACCTTAGTTGTGAATCCAGGCGAAGTATGCGGATATTTAAGTGGCAAATCAACC
>JACAEI010000042.1 GCA_013388905.1 Candidatus Bathyarchaeota archaeon
CAGTTTGGCTACAAGCCAGCCACAAACAGCACCATGTTAACTGTTGAGCCTCAAGCAACACAGATTACACAACTAACAAAACACCAGAACAACTACAACATGAAGCAGAACAGAACGGAAAACATGTGCATCTGCTTTAAGGCTGAAGCCTCAGCGCTGGGTTTAAAAGCGTCTTCACAAATCAGACGGCTCTTCTTGCATCATCGGCTTCAAACAATACTACGATAAAACAACAAAATAAACTTATAGAAAATCTTAACAATACAAAGCGCGTATTTCTAGAAAATTAGGGTGAAATGCAAGTGACAGCCGAAAGAGCGATTCACGTTGCCATGTTTATCCTTATACTAGTTGGACTGTGTGGAATAAGCGCATGGGCAAGCCACACATACTTGAATGACAACTTAATATTAGAAGTCGCAGGTATAGCGCTAAGCTGGGGAGTAATCCTCTTAATACTTTACTTAAGCTTTAAAAAGCTCGATTGGAGCTGGTGGAGCTAATCAAATTCTAAGACACCGCCTTATTGAAGACAATAATAGCTACTTTGCTCTGATAATTTTAATCTTGTCAAGTATCTTCCAATATTCGATTTCCACACCCGGTACAAGCTTCGCTTTCAAATCCTCCTCTTCAGGATAAGGAGCATCCAAATACTCGTACGTTTCCATATCCATCACTTGAATGCCCGTGGGATTAACTGCAAAGACTTGACCAGACCTCTTATCAATTATCGGAACCTCAGCGTTTGAATCTACAGGTTTTACAATGCTTCTTTTTACGCCGTCAAAGACGCCTATAGCAACTATCCGTGCTTTGGCTGAACCGTGCTTTCCTGGTTTCGACTTTGTTATATCCACTATACGGCATGGTTCGCCATCAACAATCATGTAACCACCTACACGTAAACTTCCAACATCAACAGGTTTACTCATGCGCCCACCAACTATTCTGTGGCTTATACCCACAGCAACTTTAAACAACACCCATATATAGATTAAGGTGTCGCTAATAGATGAAAAAGGTGAAACTATGTTCAAAAGCGTCGGCTTGGTCGCCCGCTTCGACAAAAAAGCAACAATAAAACTTGCAGAAGATCTAGCTAAATATTTGAAAACTTGCGGCTTAGAAGTTTTCATAGAAGATACATTAGCGAATAAAACGCACACAAAAGAAGTCAGCGTGCCACTAGAAAAAATGAAAACAGATTTCATAATCACCATCGGCGGAGACGGAACAATCTTAAGAACATGTATCTCAATTCCGAAACCAGAAACGCCAATCCTCGCAATAAACATGGGCGTACGAGGCTTCCTAACAGAAGTAGAACCAAAACAGGCTTTCTCAGCAGTAGACAATTGTCTGAAAGGACAATTCACACTTGAGAAATGCATGAAACTTTCAATACATGCAGAAGACATGAAGTTTCCAGAAGCATTAAATGAAATATTGATATCAGCTGATGAGCTAGCAAAACTATTTTATGCGCGCATCCTGAAAGACGATAAAAAGATTTTAAACTGTCAAGCAGACGGCTTGATGGTTGTAACGCAGACGGGCTCTACTGGTTATTCGCTTTCAGCTGGAGGACCTGTCTTAGACCCTGGCGTAAATGCTTTTGTTCTGACGCCCGTGTGTCCTCTGAGTCCTTTTCGTCCAGTTGTTTTTCCAGCGAATTCAAGACTTACTGTGGATGTGATTCGACCTAGAAAAGTGCTCCTAGTAGTTGACGGCCACTATCGTCAACTTTTAAGCTCTAAAACTTTGAGTCTGACGGTAACACGTTCCAAACATGAGACCTTATTTATAAGGTTTAGAGAAAACTTTTACCACCGCCTAAGGAGCAGACTACTCTTTAAGGGAACCTGATTGGAAAACCCAATAGAGAAGAAGGATAAAAGAGTCATAGTTTTGGATACTTCAGCTTTTCTTGCTGGTTTTGACCCTTTTTCAATAAGTGAAGTGCAATATACAGTTCCTATGGTCAAAGAGGAGATAATTGGTGACTCAATGCCAAGGGTTAGATTCAAAACAGCAGTTGAAAGTGGAAAGCTGAAAGTAAAATCACCTAATAAAGCCTTTTTGGAACAGATTAAAGAATCAGCAAACGTCGTAGGTGATGTGTTCTTTCTGTCAGAAACAGACTTACAAGTTTTAGCATTAGCGCTGGAACTTAAAGCGCAAGGTAGTTCTCCGTTAATTGTAACTGACGACTACTCTATACAAAACGTTGCAGATCAACTACAAATCAAATTTGCTTCATTAGCTACGTTTGGCATTCGCTTCCGCTTGCAATGGCTGAGATACTGTTCAGCATGTCATAGAAAATACTCGGCAGATTACAAGTCAAGCAAATGTCAAATATGTGGCACAGAATTAAAAAGGAAACCCTTAAGAAAGAAACTCGTTAAATCATAAAAAATCAAGATTGCAAAACAATTGCTAGTGTTGAAGAAAAAACAGGTGCGTACAACCTATGAGTTTAATGGAGAAGAAAACAGTTTACTTTAGTAGGACAGGTAACCAAAATACTGAAGCTCTCCTAAAGCTTGTTAAAGAATATGTTGAAAGAGAAGGCATAAACGATATAGTGGTTGCTTCTACATCTGGCGAAACAGGAGCAAAGGCATCAAGGCTTTTCAAAGGATACAATCTTGTTGTAGTTACACATTCTTTTGGATTCAGAGAACCTGGAAAAACTGAACTATTAGAGGAGCATAAAAAAGAAATCTTGGCGAATAAAGCGAAGATTCTTACAGGCATACATGCATTAAGTAGCGCTGAGCGGGCGATCCGTAAAGACTTTGGCACAATTCAGCCCTTAGAGCTTATCGCAAATGTGCTTAGGCTTATGGGAGAAGGAACAAAGGTATGCGTAGAAATCACTTTGATGGCGGCTGATGCAGGTCTAATTACAGCTGACAAAGATATTATCGCAATCGGTGGAACAGGCAAAGGCGCAGACACAGCGTTAAGAATACACCCAGCCAACGCTGCAAGATTCTTTGATTTGAAAATAAGAGAGATTATAGCGAAACCACATGACTTTTAATGTAAATGCAAAAACGAGAATAGTTAGATTTCATCACTGTCTCTTTTACTAAAGTATATTATGTCACGGTGTTCCACGTAACCACACTTCTTGAAAAGATTCTTCGAGGCAACATTATAGTCCTCGATTAAAGAACAGAAAATTTTCACGCCATATCTTCTCAATATCTTTTCAGATTCAGCAATCAGTGCCTTAGCGATGCCAAGGCGCCTATAAGTCGGATCGACGGCTAAACGGTTAATCCATCCTTTTCGCATGTCGCAACTTAGAATGGCTACGCCTACAAGGTGATTATTGGCGAAGGCGCCTAAGAAAAATTCTGGGTTCGCCTTCATTTGTGCTGTTATGGCTTTTTTGCTGTCTCTTCCTTTTGGTTTGAATGGTAACCTGGCCTTCGACCAAAGTTCAATTAGTTCTCCATAGTTATCTATTGTTAATTTTCGCATTTCCATGGAGACACGCCGACGATTACGCTTTCTTTTCAACCTCTTTTACAACATCTTCAATTATGTCCATTGCGGAGTCTATAAGTTCTTTAGTGATATTAAGCGGAGGCGCAATTCGCACGGTTGAAACTCCACAGGTGATAACGGCAACTCCACGTCTCCATGAACGTGTCATGATTTCTGAAGAATTTTTAGGTGCTGGTTTTTTGTTTTCCTTGTTTTCCACAATTTCCATGCCTATCATTAAGCCTTTACCGCGTACATCGCCTATTATTTCGCTTTCTTCTTTGAGTTCTTCAAGTCGCTTCAGAATGTAAGTGCCTTGTTTGTTTGCGTTTTCTATCAGTTTTTCTTCTTTGATTACATCGATTATGGCGCTTGATGCGACACATGAAAGCGGATTACCACCAAAAGTGCTCGCATGCGAACCGCCAACCCAATCCATCATTTTCGCCTTAGCAATAGTAGCGCCTAAAGGAAGCCCAGAGGCTAATGCTTTTGCGCTGCAAACAGCATCTGGTTCAACATTCCAATGTTCGATTGCAAACCATTTTCCAGTTCTGCCAATACCCGACTGAACCTCGTCATCGATAAGCAATATTCCATATTTGTCAGCAAGTTTCTTTAGCCGCTGAAAATATTCTGGCGGCGGGACAACATATCCACCCTCGCCTTGGATGGGTTCAAAAAGCATAGCAGCAACATCTTCTGGAGGCATATATTTCTGCAAAACAAATTCGTCAATAAAATCTACACACCAGTAGTGACATTCTGGATAAGTCAGCTTAAACGGGCAACGGTAACAATACGGATAGGGAACATGCGTAACGCCAGGCATTAAAGGAGAGAAGTAACGCCTTTGAGTAGGCTTGCTAGCCGTAAACGCTAGGGCACCCATTGTTCTCCCGTGAAAACTGCTTATGAAACCTATAAAGAGTTGTTTACGAGTATGCCATCTTGCAAGCTTGATCGCTGCCTCTATTGCTTCTGCACCACTGTTGCCAAAATAAACTTTCTTATCAAAATTTCCAGGAGTTATTTCTGTCAGTGTTTCAGCAAGCTTAACGACTTCGTTATAGTAGAAATCTGTATTAGAATAATGTAAAAAACGGTCGCATTGATTTTTTATGGCTGCAACCACTTGGGGATGATTGTGACCAACGTTTAGGCATAATAAACCAGAATTGAAGTCTATATATTCGTTACCATCGACATCCCTTACAATGCAACCTCTGCCATATTCAACCACAAGCGGATAAAACCGCACATAAGAAGGCGAGACTAGATTCTCGTCTTTTTTGACTAATTCTCGGGCTTTAGGTCCAGGTGGATCAACAACTATTTTTGGATAGGCGTTCATTCCAAATCACCAGTAAGGATTAACGATTTGAAAAAAAAGTTCTTTATATAATTACCTATGCACCTAAA
>JACAEI010000028.1 GCA_013388905.1 Candidatus Bathyarchaeota archaeon
TATTGCTAAGACTGGTGAGGTTATTGCGAAGACTGAGCGTTTGAAGAAGGGTTTGATGCAGACGCTTCTAACACGGGGAATAGGGCATAAGGAATACAAACAAACACCAATAGGAACAATCCCCGCCGAGTGGCAAGTATCCAAGCTCAAGGATGTTGTTGAAATAGACAGAGAATCCAGAGACCCTTCAAGGGAAATGCCAGACAAGACCTTTCTTTATGTCGACATCGACTCCGTAGATGGGAGTGCTGGGAAAATCAGGAATCCTAAAAGAATCTTGGGCAAGGAAGCACCTTCCAGAGCAAGAAGAGTAATCCACGAAAATGATGTGATAATGTCGACAGTAAGACCTTATCTAAAGGCGTTTGCTATTGTCCCGAGAGAATTGAATAATCATATATGTTCCACCGGTTTTGCTGTTCTTAGTTCCAAAAATGCTATCCTTCCATATTTTCTTTTGAATGTTCTCTTTTCAAATCAGGTGATAGCCCAATGCAACCGAATGATGGTAGGCGGGCAATATCCAGCTTTGAATCAATCTCAAGTTTCCGAAATAAAAATACCTTTACCTCCTCTATCTGAGCAACAGAAAATTGCTGGCATCTTCTTTTCAGTCGACAGAAAACTTGAACTTGAAAAAGCCGAAAAAGAGAAGTTGGAAAGAGTCAAGCATGGTTTGACGGATTTGCTTCTTACTGGAAAAATAAGGGTTAGGGTGGATTAGGTTGCTGGAAAAGAATCAATTTGAAGAGTGGATTAATGCGTCGCACAAACTCTACGATATTTTTGAGCAAAGATATGATGCATATCCGTTGGCAGTGAAATGGGTTCAACAGTGGCACTCTTTTGGCAAGTTCATAATCGAAACCAAGGAAATCTTAACAGTAGAACGCCTTGTCCATGAGTTTAACTGCGATGCTTTCCGCAACATCGGCGACAGTTTTGAAAGAGACAATGAAAAATGGAACAAGTTTGCAGCCAGAATAACAGAACGATTCAAGGCATTTGTAAAAGGCAACATCAAAACTGGGGAAAGCAAAGATATCGGAAAGGCTGTTTCATTGTATCTCCTCACTTGGAATTTTCAAAGGTTCAAAGAATATTTCAAGAATTATGAGCAATTTGACTTGGAGCATTACTTCAAAGAACTGGGTGCATTCTTAGAAATCAAAAAAACAGACCTGAAACATTTCCAAGAAAAGAGTCTGGTTTCAGACCAAATACAAGAGACTGAAATCATCAGACTTTTCGGTGAGATAAATGCCAAGTTAAAAGAACTGGGCAAAGGACAAAACGAACCAGTTGGAACGGCGAAAATTCTTCATATCTTTGCTCCAAACTATTTTCCTCTGATAGATAATTCTGAAGCTCAAGCAATAGGACTCACTGGTCGGCAAGAAAGCCTAACGGTCAATCATTATCTCACTTGGATGGGTGCACTAAAAAGATGGCTCCAGAACTACGTTGAAGTAATCAGAAAACTGGAAAAACAGCACAATTTCACAATAATTCGACTCGTTGATGAGGGACTTTACTTAATGAGCACAGTAAAACAGCGAACACGAGTTGCTGAGTTAGGAATAAACTGTGAGGGTTAACGGTGCCGCTGTTTAGTGAGAAGTCTCTTGTTGAGGATTATTTCGTTCAAAAGCTCCAACAGAAAGGCTGGAAGTTTATCCCTTCTGACAATTTGGAAAGGGAGAGCCTTGAAGAGCCTCTTCTTACGCCTATGCTTATCCGAGCCTTAAAACGTTTGAACGCTAACATCGGCATAGGCGACGAAGAAATAAAACAAGTTCTAAACGAGTTAAAACTCAAAACAAGCGGAGCCGAACACTGCAAACAAATCCTCAACCACCTAAAATATGGCATTCCAATAAAATTCGAAAAAGAACGAGTAGTCAAATACGTCAAACTCTTCGACTACGACAACATCCAAAACAACGACTTCACCGTATCACGCCAAGTAATCCACCAATCTGGCGACAAACAAATCCGCAATGATATTATCCTCTACATAAACGGCATCCCAATCGCAAACATAGAATGCAAAAACCCCACAAGCCTAACAGAAAACTGGTACACCGCCTACAAACAAATCATAGACTACTGGAAAACCATCCCAGAACCATACAAATACATCCAAATAGGCATAGCCGCAGAACAAACAGCCCGATACTTCCCAACAGCCCCATGGCAACAAGAAGACGTAAAAATCCACCAATGGCGCACACAAGACAAAACAGACCCATTAGACGCCACAACCGAAATGCTCACGCCTTCCACGCTCTTAAACATAATCCGCAACTACCTATTCTTCCGCATAGAACACGGAGCCACAACAAAAGTCATAACCCGCTACATGCAATACCAAGCCTCAGAAAAAATAGTCAACCGCGTATTAGGCTATTTAAAAGGCGAAACAGACAAAAACAAAGGCTTAATCTGGCACTGGCAAGGAAGCGGCAAAACCCTAACCATGATATTCGCAGCAAACAAACTCTACCGCCACCCACTACTCGAAAACCCAACAATATTCTTCATAGTAGACCGCGAAGAACTCCAAGAACAACTATACCAAGAATTCACAGCCCTCGACATAACAAAACCCGAAACCATCGACACCATACAAGCCCTAAGACAAATCCTCAAACACGACGAAAACCGAGGAAAACGCGGCATCTTCATCACCCTAATCCACAAATTCCGCCCCGAAGAACTAACCCAACTCCAAAACGAATTAGACACGCTAAGCCAAAAACAAGAAACCATCCAAACCCGCAAAAACGTCATCCTCTTCATAGACGAAGCCCACCGCACACAATACGGCATACTCGCAGCCCAAATGAAACAAACCCTCAAAAACGCCTTCGCCTTCGCATTAACAGGCACACCAATCGCAAAACCAGGAAGAGACACGTACGACGAGTTCAGCTACAAGCCAAAAGAACCCTACCTCGACAAATACTTCATAACAGACTCAATCGAAGACGGCTTCACCCTAAAAATCGCCTACCAACCCCACCTCGAAAAACAAGAAGGCATCCACCTCAAAAAAGAAATGCTCGACACATTCATCCAAATAGAATTTGAAGAAATCCCAGAAGAATACCGAGAAAAAACAGAAGAAAAAATCAAACAAAAACTCAACGCCATAAAAGTATTCCTCGAAAACCCAGAACGCATAAAAAAAGTAGCCCAAGACATCGCAGAACACTACAAAGAAAACCTCGACGGCAAATTCAAAGCCCTCGTCGTCGCCGTAAACCGCCTCGCATGCGTCCGCTACAAACGCGAACTCGACAAACTCCTACCAAAAGAATACACAGAAGTCGTCATGACCTTCACCAGAACCGACCCCCAAGAAATCCACGACTACCAAAAAGAACTAACCACACGCTACCACGGCAAAGAAATCGAAGACACCCGCAAACAAATCATAGACAAATACAAAGAAGAAGAATACCCAAAAATCCTCATCGTAACCGACATGCTCCTCACAGGCTTCGACGTCCCCATCCTACAAACCATGTACCTCGACAAACCACTAAAAGAACACAGACTACTCCAAGCCATAGCAAGAACAAACCGCCCATACAAAGACATCAAAGAAGCAGGACTCATAATCGACTACGTAGGCATACTAAAAGAATTCACCCGAGCCTTCGAAAACTACACAAAAGAAGACACAACAGGCGTACTTTTGCCCATAGACGAACTAACCCAAGAACTCACCAAAACAATCGACGAAACAATGGCACTCTTCCCAGACATCCAAAAAGACCAAGACGACAGACAAACCATGCTCAAAGCCTTCGAAACCATAACAACAAACGAACAAAACGCCAAAAAATTCCAACAAAACTACCGCCACCTCA
>JACAEI010000043.1 GCA_013388905.1 Candidatus Bathyarchaeota archaeon
GGAAATTGAAAGGCTCCAACAAAAAATATCCATATTGGTTATTGATGATTCAAGCCCAGACGGAACAGCAAATATTGTAAGATCTCTCCAAAAAGAGTATAACAATATTCTGCTCTTAGTCAGACCGAAAAAATCTGGGCTCGGAACAGCCATAACAGACGGTTTTCGCACTTTTCTATCGTTAAAGCACCCTCCCCAATGCATAGTTACCATGGACGCTGACTATTCACACAACCCCAAAGACATTATAAGATTAGTTTCGGCGCTAAAAAAAGCAAGTAGTCTAGTTATTGGAAGCAGATATTGTCCTCAAGGCAAAACAGTAGATTGGAGCATCATGCGACGCGCTACAAGTAAAATAGCCAATTTTATGGCGTTGCTGATTATAGGAGCCAAAATACGTGATTACACAAGTGGAATGCGTTGCTATTCAACAAAACTGGTTCAAAACATTATAGAGGATTTACATAGCCAAACTTATGAGATACAGATTGAAACAATAAGACAAGCAAATATTCGCGGATTTAGAATAAAGGAGGTTCCAATAACTTTTATAAATCGGAAAAAAGGAAAATCGAAACTGGCTTTTAACGAGATTAAACAGTTTTGCTCCTATATTGTTATCAAAGTGATATTCAGAGAAAAATTAAGGCATCTTTTCTTTGGACAAGTGAAGAGAGAATATACTTCCTAAGAACTAGTTTTATGCATATGCAAAATGAAGCATAGCGAATGCATATGTATTTAACTAGGAAGCAAATTAATTAAAGGTACAGAGTTATGGTTCTAAAAATATGCTCTAGCATTGAAGGCTGTGAATGCGATGAGTAAATTGATCGAAGCACTTAGCGCTTTCACCAAAATTATGGCTGCTTACCACAGAGACAAGTTATTTAAATTGAACTTCGCCGTAACGTACAAGTGCAACTCAAGATGCAAAATGTGCAATATATGGAAGTATACCATTAAAAATCCTCAAACTATGAAAGAAGAGCTTGAAACTGATGAAATAGGACAAATCTTCAAGGGTCTTGGTAAACTTGTATGGATTAGTCTCACTGGTGGGGAACCGTTCCTTAGAAATGACTTAGTGGAAATTGTTCAGTCGGCAAAAGATTACTGTAAGATAAAGATGCTGAATATAACATCTAATGGCTTTAACTCTGAACTTGTTGCAGATAAAACGCAGAGTATTGCAGAAGTCCATGTTCCTTTAACATTCATAAATGTTAGTTTAGATGGTGTTGCAATTATTCATGACCAATTGCGTGGGGTCAAAGGTGCTTACGACAATGCTATTAGAACTCTTGAATCGTTGCATAAAATTAGCAACAAGCACAGCAATTTGTTAGTTGGATTTGAATACACTATAACTCCTTTTAATGTCGGTTACTTCAAAGCGCTAATTGACAAGTTAAAGAAGGATAGTTTAGAATGGCTAGCGAAAAACTCGACAATCACAATATATCATCAAGGAAATCTGTATAAGAATTTAGAGCTAAACACTAACCAGCAAACCGTTGATGATTTGTTCAAATCTGGCGCTTTTAGTGACATAGGAAATGCATTGAAGCTTACAAATTCTTGGTCAATCCTAGCATGGATTAAGAAAACATACCTTAAGCATGCCAGAAAATACATAATAAACGGATATTCATCGCTAAAATGTACAGCATTACACCATTCCCTGTTTTTAGATCCATATGGAAACGTATATCCATGTGTCATACTTCAAAACAAACTTGGTAATCTTCGCGACCACCAATATGACTTGCTGAAACTTCTAAAATCTGAAAACGCAATGAAACTAAAACAAACAGTTGAGGCTTGCAGAAAATGCTGGACACCATGTGAAGCTTATCCATCAATCCTTACTAATTTGGTTAGCATAGTTACAACTTAGTATGCTTATTAACACGCCACACAACCGATAAAATGCCCCTCAAGCGTCCTAATAGATAAATAAAAATAAATAGGGACGCAACTATTAAGGCTGGTAGAACATTTTTCTTCTTCCTAAAATTGAAATTCAATATGGTGAACACCGCACTTCCAGTCAATAACATGAAAACTCCACATAATAGAAACCAAATAATAGATCCAGGATCCAGCAAAGTTCCAAAAATAACGGCAACAAAAATAAATGCTAAAAAAACCAAAAATGCCACATCTTGCGATTTGAGTTTCCGATATCTAATAAACAGCAATGTTCCAGCGCGACCGTGTGAGAATGATCGCTTCATAAGAGATTTTATGCTTGGTCGGACGTAGTGTTTACATATGAGGTCTTCTATAAAGCAAATTTTGAGTTTTTTATGGAGTATACGGTAGCCCAAATCAGTATCTTCTCCGTCTGGCAAATTAACATTGAACCCTCCTAATTCTCGAATAATTGCAGTCTTGCAGAGCATGTTGCTTCCATGAATATTATTTGTCGGTCGTTTTGGAATAACTTGAACATCAAAGAGTTCTGAGAAATGGGAAAGATATCCGTCTGGCTGAACACTAGTACTAACACATGCTATTCTGTTATCTTGAAATTTCTTAATGCAGCTTTCTAACCACTTCGAAGGCAATTCCACATCAGAATCTACAAATGCTACATAAGGAGTTTGAACTCGACTCAGACCAATATTGCGTGTCGCGGCACGACCCATAGTATACTCATTTCGAATCAATTGAACATCTGTAGTTTTATTTCGTGATTTAAACTGCGCAACTCTTTTCGCGGAATCATCTTGAGAATTATCATTCACTATTACAATTTTAATTTCGTTGTTGACAGTTTGTGCTTGTGCACAGATGGATCTTAAACATGCTTCTATTGTTTGTTCAGCATTTTTCATTGGAACTACAAAAGTTATTCTTTTGTCATTCTCATCAAACTCACGTTTTTCGTTCAATCTTGATTCGCCCTCCACCATAATCATAAGGCATTGATAATTTATGAATGTGTTCTTCCTCCTAAGAGCAGCGTTACAAAGTTAAATTTTTCGATATGTGCTGAAAGATAAGCTCTACCTTGCTCTACCTTGCAAACACGAGATTGTCATATTTACCCCAGTTTCTTTAGGCTTTTCAAAAGTTTGTCAGCAAAGATTTTTTTATCAAAATTTTTCTTCACATGATTTACACATAAAGTTCGCATGTTTGGATCATATTTTAATTTCCAAAGCTTTTTAGCCATTTTCACCATCTCATGGTCGTCCTCTACAAGCCAACCTGTTCTGTCATTCAACACTGTTTCCGCAGGTCCTTGCCGACCAAAACTTAAAACTGGAGTACCGCAAGACATGCTCTCTACAGGAATATACCCAAACGGCTCGTTTGTAAATGGAAAAAAGGTAAACAAAGCATTTGAATAGAGATCTATGAGCTGATCATCATCAACAGCGCCTAAAAACTCTATGTTACGGTGAGTAAGCATTTCTTTTGATAAAGGCGTAATTTTACCTCCAAACGCCTTTATTTTAATTCCCTCGTCAGCTACTTTTTTGACCGTAGAATACTTCGTTTCTTTGCCAAAATAAGTCAAGATGTAATCGTTAGAGGGAGTTCTCGCTGTAGGTCTGAACTTTTCCATGTCAACAGGTGGAAAAATGACCCCATCTATCTTTAATCCTATCGATTTGAATAGTACAGCAGTGTATCGAGAATTGGCAAACATCATTTTAGAAGCGCGCGCTGTATTATAAACAAATTTAGCATCTAATAAATCAATAAGAGGCCGGGCAAATTTATATGGCACCTTGTAGCGCCACGGCATCTCACTATAAATGCTGTCAACAGTTACAGTAATTAAAACCGGACCTTGTATATACCAAACATGAGAAGCAAATAAAAGGCAGCTGGACAAGTTTATGGTAAGTCCAGCGAATTCGGTAATTTTCCTTGGTTCACTTCTAAAAAAAGTTTCACGAATCCAAGTTTCAAAAAGTGTTGAAGTGTCACCACTAAACATATATTTGAAACCAAGATCAATCAATTCTACATTAGGCTCCTCAAGTTTTCTTCTCATAGATAGTGAAACTATTGGCGCGACAACCTTTACCCTATAACCTTTTGTTGCAAGTGTTCTCAAAAGAAGCACTACAGGACGTGTAGGGCCGCGATCGCTAAGCAAGGGATCAGAGATAATAGTTATTCTTCCCTCTACACTATCTATAATAGAAGTAGCTGCTCTGCTCTCGGCATCAGTTTTATTTGAATATGATAGGCTCATCTCTATAGCCTTCTTTGAAGAGATAAATTCCATCCCAATATATGAGCAAACCATATTTTCCACTAGTTAATATTCCCTCAACGTATTCTGGGAATGGCGGTTGTTCACCGTACATCATTTGATATTCTTTGGCCAATGCGGAATTCTCGTACCAATAAGACGCCGTATCAATGAGGATGTACTCGACAGGTGTAGTATTGTAATAGACGTATGCAGGTAACCTATGACTTAGATGTGGAAAAATCTCTCGCTGCGTCAAAACGCTGGCATTTGGTGGTATATAACTAAGAGTTTCCAATAACGCTAGCCTATGATAATTGATTATTGGCTTACTTTGCTCATCAGTTCCCAAAAGGCCCGAGATAGACGGAACCAAGCTAAAAAAGATTACACCCATAACAACAGCGCTGATCAATAGCAGTCTAGTATGCGAATGTATCCATTCAATATTTAAAGCGCCAAGCCTGCTTTTGTTGAAACCAAGCTTTTTCATTCCATAAATTGCTGATATAAAAATGCCGGGTACAAGTAAGCCAGAATATTGATAAGAAATTGAATAATAGTTTGGGCTATCTGCTAATAGATATATCATAAGTGTAGGCGAAAAAAGTAGTATGGTTTTGATGTCAACAAATGAGAGAAATGCGACAGGTAAAAATAGAGCTAACAAGAAAATAATCTTTGTTAAGTAGTCAGAAAACAGAACTTGAAAAAAAAGAAGAGGATTTGTAACTACGGTTTTAACTATGTTTAACAATCCTCCATTACCGCCAAGACGCCCAAATGCATTTCCGAAATGGACATACCCACTGGAAGTTAAACCAGCGTAACCGTCAACTTGAAGGAAATACTGTATTATTTGTAGCGAAAATAAAAACCATAAAAAGCCTAAAATTATGGTGACCAACGGTGTCAAGATCTCCTTGGATACAGGACGTTTAAAGAGCAATTTTCTATTAACTATAAGAAAATACAAGCCTAAAGAAATTATTACTAAAGAAACGTCTTCTTTGGTCATTAAGGCCAAAAGTAAAAAGAAGAAATATGGAAGAGTTTTGTCTTTTTTGTAATAGTAGAACGACATCAAAATGAAGAAAGGTACGAAGTTTTCTGGATGAAAATCGAACCAGTTTGCTCCATGTAAAGCTGGATAAAGCAAGTATAAGAAGGGAAATAATATCGCGAAGTGGTTTTTCAACTCTTGCTTACTTATTAAATACAAGGGTATAGCTCCAAATCCTAGAAGAATCGACTTTAAAACAAGTAATGTGACTGGGCTCTCGAATAGTGCATATATGGGCAGAAGTAGGAACAATATTGGTCTGAAGTGAACGTGGAAATGGCTCCCAAACTCGACATTATTATAGAACAATTTCTTTGCGTGCAGAGTTGTCCACATCGATTGGGAAAATTCTCCTAGATCCCATGCCGTTGCAACAAAAGAATAATATCTGAGAGTAGTTAAAAATGAAAATACTGATATATAGACTATTGTGGCTAAAAAAACTGGAGATTTAATGAAATTTTTGTCAATTCTCAATGGTATTACGCCTTTCCTTTTTATTGACCAACAAATGAGTTTATAACCTTTTACGATTGTTAACTTTACTTAAAAACCATCTAATTGCTATATATCATTTTAACATGCCCGTAAATTAAGATATTTATAAGCCAGCATCTTTAATATCAAGTGTGCTCTTAATACGCGAGTCATCAACTGCGAGAACAGTGGTGAATAGTAAAAGTGTGCTCATTCTCGTCGCGTTTTGTGAACGACAAGTTTTCTGAATACTATAAGGGTCAATCTTCTACTATTCAACCTCCAAGTTCTATTGAAAAACGTGAATTTGGTTTTCTTCTATTTGACGAGAAAATCATGTTGAGACATAAACGCTTTAAAACTCCAGATGCCTTGCGAGTCTTTTTTTCATCATTTGCTTTCTCTGACGCCTATTATTCGTGTGCTTATTACGAGGATCCAGAGGCGGAGATGGAAAAGAAAGGTTGGTTGGGCGCTGACTTAATTTTCGACATAGATGCGGATCATATTCCAGCTGGTTGTAGTAAAACCCATGATAGATGGGCTTGCAACAATTGCGGTTTCACTGGTAGGGGCGTATCGCCTGAAAGATGCCCAATTTGCGGTAGTCAAAAGTTTAAGGTTGACACATGGCTTTGTGACATCTGTTTAGGATCTGCAAAGACTGAAACTTTGAAACTTTTTGGCATGTTAACGATGGATTTTGGCTTCCATGAAAGTGAGGTTAAATTGTTTTTTTCAGGGCATCGTGGTTATCACGTGCATATTGAAAACGAGACGGTTAAGACACTTGATTCCTCTGCTCGAAAAGAAATTGTTGACTATGTTTGCGGATTAGGAATCGACGCTGCTTTTCGAAGAAACTATGAGAGAGGTTTGAAATCGCCAAGTATTTTGAAAAGTCTAAGCTCGAATAGTTCTGGCTGGCATAGGCGAATCGTCAGTGGTATACGCAATCTTATTCTTAATATCGATATTCAAAATTACAAGAACATGGGACTGAAAAAGAATATTACTGAAATAATAGTGAAAAATAAGGATATGTTACTGAAGAAATTGGAAAATGGAAAAACAATCGATTTAATAAGGGAAATAAGCTTAAAGAATTGGGAGAAAATCATCAAGTGCTGCATAAACTTTCAATCAGTAAAAGTAGACACTGTTGTTACAACGGATATCCATCGCTTGATTAGGCTGGCTAATACTTTACATGGTAAGACGGGGCTTAAAAAAGTTCAAGTTCCATTTTCAAACATTGAAGATTTTGATCCTTTTAAAAGTGCAGTAGCCTTTAATCATGGACGCGTAAGCGTGTTTGTTTCTGATGTACCTGAGTTTAGAATGGGCGATGAAACATTTGGACCTTATAAGAACCAAAAGGTGGAATTACCAACTGCGGCAGCTGTGTTGCTCATTTGTAAAGGTAGGGCTGAGGTGTTAACGGATGTATAATGAATTATACTATGCATGGAAAAGAGAGCTTGAAAACACAGAACTGCAAAAACTTTCTTCCGATTTCTATTCCAAAATTGCTGATTATGTGATGAAATCTAGAGAAGAAAGTCGGATGCTTGACAAAAGAACGGTAAAGGCATATCTTCTTAGGAAAGAGATGGAGAATGCTAAACGTATGATTAATGATTTGGTTTGGATGCGTTACAAAAAATTGATTAGAAAGGTTTCTATTGGCGCAAGAATTCCTGTTGATGCTCTGACAACAGAAGAAGCGAAAATTTTCGCGGGAATATCCCCTTTCACTGAGGCTTATATTAGACTTACTAAAGACATCCTTAGCGGTCATATGTTGCAGGGAATTGCTGAACAAAGCCGCAAACGAGATGTCTTACGTTTCTTAAGGGAGATTCCAGCAATAATTGGTGTAGACATGAAGACTTATGGACATTTCAAACCTGATGATGTCGCATCATTACCTATAGAGAATGCCAAAATCATGGTCACACAAAAATTAGCTGAAAGAATCGAAATTAACTATGCGTGATCAGCAGGCTGCCTATCCTAAAGCTCTGTTTCTTGATTTTTCCCCATAATGTTCGACTTCCAATTATGATTAATGGGTAAGATGTGATCCAAGTTATCGAATATAGTTGACCATAAAAATCATGAAAACTCATAAAATCACCTTTGTTTATTGCAATAAGAAAAATCGTAACTATCCTTAAAATGTTAATAAAATATGTTATTACAGCACCAATTGCGAAATATGCTATCTTTTGTTTTAATGGGATAGAACTCTGCCTCAAAAAAAGGAGAATTATAATAGTATAGACTATTAGACTTTCTATACCAGCACATGGCCAACCTATCCCAAAGCTAGCTACCATTGATGGATTTTTTGGGTTCCAAGCAGCTAAACGTGGTAGCCAACCGTAGTAAGAACTTGTTATGAAAGTGACGCTTGTTTCATATCCTATAAAATTGAGAAGGCCTGCCGAGAGTTGGGTTGTTGCCGGAACAAGGAGTTGAAATGGAGTGAACCTTCCCCAAGGATAAAGAGTATCTATTGTATATATGATTCCAATAATGCCTAAGAAAGATATAGGTACATAGAAGTTAAGTAAACCATCAATTCCATGCATGAGCGCAATAGTTAGGACAAAGAGTACTGTGAAAACCAGATACTCCATAGAAAGTGGCAACCAATATATCCAATCTACCTTTATAACTCTAGCTAAATCCAGGATCCTAGCGTACAATCCACCATAGTTTACAATAATTGTGTATAATGTGGGAAGTGCTAAAGATATAATGAAAGCGGCGGTTCGCAACGATTTGAATTTGCTCAACTTGATTGTTTGGTTTTCTCCCCAACTTAATATAATCTCCAGAGAAACTAGCCATAAAAAGAAAAGATAGTAGGTTCGCCCTTTCCATGTTGTCTCGAAAGACGCTGAGTCTACAAAGTACAAAATTAGAAACGGTATAATAAACAATAACAATGGCGTAATCTTTAGGATTAAAATCTTTCGTGATGTTGCACTTTGCATCAGCATTTTCCCGCTTAAAGATTCTATATAATTCTTTAGCAGTTATTTAAATGATATCTAGTTATTATTTGCATTATAAATTTTCGTTAGTTTTACCATCGTTTGAAAACAGCTTATCTTAGATTGGAAAATCTTTAATGTAAGGGCTGTTCAATACTAGTAATTTGATTGAGGATAATTGAAAATGCAAGTGAAACAAATCTCCATAGGCGGATTTCTAGTTTTAGGATTTGCAATCTTTATAGCTGGGCTTCTAACTGGAATTGTAGCGGTCGCGTTAATGCCTGTGAGATCAGACCAGACTGTAATAGAGCTTATTATTTTCATTTTCGGATTTATAACAGGGATAGTCACAATAGCTTTAACTCTTGTAACAGTAAAGTTTATGGGTTTATCGCATAAGTCTCCGCAGACCACGATCGTTTATAATGGTGAAAAAGTATAAGAGTATGTGTGTTTTCTTTATGCAAAGCTGGATGTGATTGGAGTGAACGTTCCTAAGGAAATCAAAACTTACTGCCCAAGATGTAAGAAGCACCAGATTCACACGGTGGCTCTTTACAAGGCTGGAAAAAGAAGGGCCTTAGCAAAGGGTGAAAGGCATCATGAACGAGAAAAGAAGGGTTATGGTGGACAGAAATATCCTCTTCAGAGAGAGTTTTCGAAGACAACTAAAAAGCAAACTTTAAAGTTAAAGTGTAAAGTTTGTGGTTATACAAGACATAAAGATGGAATTAGATTGAGAAAATTAGTAATTGCGTAAATTGAGGTTGATATTATGTTTGAATGGGAGAAACTTTTGCCGAGACCGCGAAGCAGTTTTCTCAGAGTGAAGTGTTTAAAATGTGGAAATGAACAAATAGTTTACAGTCACGCAACAAACAAAGTTAATTGCAATGTTTGCGGGGCTGAAATTGCAGAGGCATCTGGCGGAAAAGCAAAAATTAAAGGCGAAATTGTTGCGGTTTTTGAGTAGGGATTAAGATGGCTTTAAGAAAACCAGAATGGCCAGAGGTAGGTGATTTAGTAGTAGCCACTGTTCAAGAAGTTACTGATTTTGGTGCTTATGTGAAGCTTGATGAGTATGATAAAAAAGGTTTATTGCATATTTCCGAGATATCTTCTTCTTGGATTCGAAACATTCGTGATTTTATCCGTGAAGGACAAAAAGTTGTTTTGAAAGTTTTAAGAGTTGACGCAGAAAAAGGGCATATAGATTTGTCCCTTAGAAGAGTCACAAAGCGAGAGAGAATCGAGAAAATTTTGTCTTGGAAACGGGAGAGAAAAGCAGAAACTTTGCTTAGGACTGTTGCTGAAAAGACTGGTTTGTCTTTTGATGAAGTTTATGAAAAAGTTGGGGTGCCTATTGAAAAAGAATACGGATTGTATGAGGGCTTCGAAAAAGTTGTAAAAGAAGGCAAAGCAACCTTAACGAAAATAGGTATACCAGAAGAACTTGCCACTGCCATTGCTGAAATTGCAGAGGAAAGAATGCGTGTTCCAATGGTTAAAGTAAAAGGCATAGTTGAGCTTCGCTGTATGAAACCAGAAGGAGTGAAAATTATTAAAGAAGCATTTCTAAATGCCAAAAAAGCTGAAAAATCTCGAGAAGCAAAATTTCGTTTTTATGTAATTGCTACACCAAAATATGCTATTGAGGTTATGGCAGACAACTATAAACATGCCGAAACCATTTTGCAGAAAGTTGGTGAAAATATTGTTTCAAATGTTACCAAAGCTGGTGGGCAAGGTTCTTTTAGGAGAGAAAAATGATGGTCTGGCATCTAAGAAAATGCGAAAAATGTGGAAAGTATACATTAAAAAGAGAACAATGCCCTTATTGTGGCGGAAAGGCTCGAGTGCCACATCCACCTAAATTCTCGCCGGATGACAAGTATCTTAAGTATAGAATGATCCTTAAAAAGGAGGCTCAAACAAGTGAAGGAGACATTTGTTAAAGAACTCGTAAAAGTTGACTTAAACAATCCAATTTTAGTTGTAGGTTTTCCTGGTTTGGGACTTGTTGGCAAGATTGCCATACGATATCTTGCTAGACAGTTAAAGGCAGAAAGGTTGGCATACCTTTATTCCCCTCACTTTCCATATTTTGTTCACGTTAACAAAAAAGGAAGTGTTAGACTTCTTCGTGGAACGTTTTACTTTTGGAAAAATAAAAACGCAAAAAACGATCTAGTTTTTTTCACTGGGGATAGCCAAGCACAAACAATTGAAGGGCAATACGAGATTTCTGGTTGTATCCTAGATTTTGCTAAAGAACACGATGTAAAATTAATTGTTACTATTGGTGGCTATAGAACTGAAGCTAAGGATAAGCCCAAAGTAATTGCGGCCGCAACTAATTCTGAACTTTTAGACAGGGCATTAGAGGCTAAAGCAATGATTAGCGCTATTGAAAGTCCCATTGTCGGTACAGCGGGCTTGATTTTGGGCTTGTCTCGTTTCAAAAAAGTTAATGCTGTCTGCCTTTTGGGCGAAACCAGAGGATATTTGCCAGATCCAAGGGCTGCTAAAAGCGTTCTAGAAGTATTAAGAACAATGCTCAATCTTGATATTGACTTGACAAGTTTGGAAGAGGAAGTTGCTAAGGCTGAAAAAATAGTTACACGTCTGCAGAAAATTGAAGAAAAAAGAACATTACAAGCTGAAGAAATGCGGAAAGAGGAAGATAAAAAAGTTTCATACATTTCTTAGATTAAGCTAAAAATCCAATTCTTCCTTGATTATTCTTGTAATATTTTCAGCAGCATCTCCATCCCCGTAAGGAGATTTGCCTGACATTTTTTTAGGCTGTTTCAACGTTCTCTCTATCGCTTTCACTATCTTGTCCTTTTCTACTCCGACAACTTCAGCAAAACCGGCTTTGACTGCTTCCGGCCTCTCGGTTGAAAGACGTATAACTAAAACGGGTTTTCGAATGGGCGGCGCTGTTGCTTCTTCCTGTATCCCGCCAGAATCTGTGATTATCATTTCACATTTCTCCATTAGAACCAAGAAGTCCAGATAGCCAAGTGGTGACAAAATTTCCAGGTTTTTGATTTTTCTAACTTTTGCGTAGATTTTGTTTTGTCGCAGTCTCTTTTTTGTGCGTGGGTGCATGGGATAAACAACTGGTATAGGGGCTTCTGCAAAGGCTTCTACGAAATTTTTTAGAACTGTAAGATCATCTACGTTTTCTGCTCTGTGAGCTGTTGCTAACGCGAATTTTTTAAAGTGAACGCTTTCCAATATTTTTGATTTCTTTTTCGCTATTGGCAAATGCTGGATTACAGCGTCTATAACCGTGTTTCCGGTAACGTATATCTTTCCCCACACGTTCTCTTTCTCCAAGTTGTTTTTAGCCGTCTCTGTTGGTGCGAAAAGATAAGAAGAAATGTGGTCGGTTAGGCGTCTGTTGTGTTCTTCTGGCATGCGAAAGTCAAAGCTTCTCAATCCGGCTTCAACATGTCCAACGGATACTCCGAGCTTAACTGCTGCTAGGGCTGTAGCCAGGACACCGTTGGTGTCGCCTTCTACCAGAACGAGCTTAGGCGTTGTCTTTTTCAGCAGTTTTTCCATATAAGTTATTATGCGAGCTGTTTGTATTCCTTGAGAATAAGCCCTAAGCTTGTAGCTAAAATCAGGTTTTGGTAGCTCAAGTTCCTCGATGAATTGCTGAGACATGTTATAATCATAATGTTGACCGCAATGGGTAAAAATCAGTGGAATCTTGTTTGCTTGTAAAGCCCTGATAAGCGGTGCCATCTTTATGATTTCGGGACGTGTACCTACAACAACCATTACTGTTTTCATTGACTTGTCACTTTAACATTTGAGAGCTTATGGTTACATTATTTTTAACTTTTGTCTGTAGTTAAAAACAGTTTTTTAAAATTGATTTAGAATGTTTTGGTAAGGTTTTAACTCTTAATCAACCATGTAAATAATAATTTTTAGATTGCGTTATTTTCTGACACATACAAATGTTCTTACTTTTGCATTTCAATTAAAATCTAAAACAATTCGAATTGGGATGAATCCTATGCACCTGTTAAAAAATAAAAAAGGATTGAGCGTAGTTGTTACGACGCTCATAATATTAGTGGTTTCAGTATTGCTGGCGACCGTAGTTACTTTCTACGCTATCAACGTGACTACCACGAGAGTGCAAGAAGAAAGCATTCAAATCTACAAACTTCATACATGGCATAATGGCACAAACTTCGCTGAAACAACATTTTTGATAATTAACACTGGCGGACGCGATCTTGTCATTGACAAAATTGCAGTTAGAGGTCAAGAATGTGCATGGACAACAGTTTATTACAACAAGACAACCGACACAATAAATAGTGATTTGCCATACATTACTCCAAATGCAGATAGCACATTGATAGGCAAAAATGTAACATTAGGTTCTAGCACGTACGTGCTCACCCAAGCTACTGATGATTTAATTCTGAAGTCTGGTTGGAGCATGGTACTTTACATAACTAATCCGGACCACATATCGGTAAGCGACATCGGAGTTACCGTCGGAATAACAGTGTTTACTGCTAACGCTCAATACTACAAAGAAGGCAACGTTGAAGCTTCCTCATAAGGGCTTCTTCTTTTTCTTCATCGATTTTTATCGAAATTTTACGTCTTCTTTAAGTAGCCTTCCCTAGGCTCGTAGATAGTTCCTTCTCGTAATAACTGTGCAATTAGGCGTTCTGTTTCGCCTCTCGCAATCGAATAGCGTGCCTCGAGCTCATTTAAAAGTGCTGTTTTTTCCACTATTCCAGTTTCCTTTTCCATTTGCGTCAAGACTGAAAGCACTGTCTGCAGTTTGTCACGCATACTTTTTGGTTTTCCCGTCATTATGATGTCTATGTCTATTTTGTATGAAGACAAGTCTATCCCAACCTCTTCAAGAGACTTTTTCATAATAGCTATTGATGCTTCTGCATCCTCGGCTAAGACTTCTTTTCGGAGAGCTGCACGGGCTCTTGCTTCCGCAATACGTACAAGAGACTCGAGCTGGCGTGCAGTTATCGCAACTGGTGAGCCTTCAGATTCGCTTGCGGAACGCATTGCCAAATAGAAATCCTTTAGACGTTGCATGGCTTCCTGAGTTAAAACAGGCTTAATTCCTTTAGCATAGCTTATGTATTTTCGCAGAAGTTCCAAAGGTATAGGTGATTCTACAGGGCTTAAGCCTTTTCTGTGCATTTCCAGAATGTGCTCTGACATTTTACCATCAGTTTCTTTATTTGGCACATCTCTTAAAACGAAGATTAAATCAAACCTCGAAAGTATTGTGACTGGTAATGAAATGTTATCAGCCACTGTGCGATGAGGCTCGTACCTTCCAAGAGAAGGATTGGCTGCTGCAAGTATGGCTGTTCTGGCATTTAGTGTTGCGACAATGCCACCTTTTGCAACTGAAACCGTATGCTGCTCCATGGCTTCATGAATGGCAACTCTGTCTTCCGGACGCATTTTGTCCATTTCGTCGATGCATGCGATTCCTTTGTCTGCCAGCACTAGGGCTCCGGCTTCTAAGCTCATTCCGCCGCCTTTCTCACGTATAACCGCGGCTGTCAAACCCGCTGCTGTTGTGCCACGTCCTGAAGTGTATAGTCCACGCGGGGCAATCCTTGCTACATATTGCAGAAGTTGAGATTTTGCAGTTCCCGGGTCGCCTATGAAGAGAGCGTTCATTTCTCCTCTTATGGTTATATCTGGAAGATTTTTGGGGACTCCTCCGAACAGTAGATACATTATTGCTTCTTTGACATGATCGTAGCCGTAAATAGATGGGGCAATCGAGTTCATGATTTTCCGATGTATCCATGGGTCTTTTGCGAGTTCAAGGATTTTTTCCTCTTCTTCAGGTGATGGAAGCGCTATTTCTGGTTCTTTGCCCAAAACTTCAACTGAATTGGCGTCTATGTGCAAGGCAAAGGTGCGCAGCTTTCCAACTCCTGGGAGAGATGGAGCTATGGCACGAACTAATCCAACAATGGATACGTGGTCTCCTGGTCTTGCAACGTCAACTATTTCGCTTCCCACAAGCTTAACATGTAGGGTTCTGGGAAGCTGTCCCGGTGGAAGATCTTCTGGTCTCTCTTGTATACGAAGGTCTTGAGAATCAATGAACGTGGATTCTTCTTGGACAAATTCAAATAGACCTTTTGCAACGCAAGAGGAATTAGCACATGCGAAAGGTGCTTTGAGGAATTGGCCTGTTTGGTTTATAGGGGTTATTTCTCCGCATCTTTTGCATTTGAATGCGGCTCGCATGACCATAGGTCGCACTGGTGTGGAACGGACAACTATTCCTTCGACCATTACAAGTTTTCCGATGTGATATGAGCCAAGTTTACGCAATTGCGTGGCATGCCATAACCGTACTATTCTGACAGTTATCATTTCTGTTATATCAGCGATTTTCTCAGCGTATTCCGGATCCTCTATTTGAAGCTGCGCATATGCTGCATTATTAGCATGTTTCAAATACTCTTCTGGTGCTTCCAGTAAATTTTCAGCAAGTTTTTGGTCAAAAGCCAAAAGTTCTTCAAAATTCACCAGTAAGGATGTCTTATCAGTTACTGCCATCTGTGAGATTTTTTGTCTATATTTTTCTGTTTTGAAAAATTCTTGGAAACGTTCTTGCGGATCTATGGCTTCTAGTTCTTCAGTCATTCTTTATCTCCCTTGTATTCTAGTACTTTAGTTCTCCATTCGCTGATAAAATTGTGGAGCTCCTCGTAGAGAAACCTTTCCTCTTGTGACAGATTTTTTAATAATTGTTCAGTTTGATCTGGAGCAGAAGCAAGCGAAACAATCTTTTTCAATCGCGAATTAATCGTGTCTCTTGTTAAATGTCTAATTTTTTCATACTCCCGCAATTTTTCGGGAGCTTTAGCAGCGTCAGTTCTAAGTTCCTCAAGGTATCTTCGAAGTTTTGGGTAAAAATTTTCAGGTAATTTAGATATCTGACCAGCTGTCTGAACACGTTCTGTCCATTGTATTTTGTAAAGCTTACTTGCGTCTAATACTTCTTCTTCATGAAAACGAGCAATTCCTGTTTTTTCTAATTCTTGGGCTATCCAAAACGGAACCTCGTAGTCATTTCCTTCTTCAAAAGGGCCGGTGACCAATCCAGCTAGCTTAATTTCTGGACAATTTCTATTTGCAGTAATTTTTACTGGCGAGTGTTCAAAACTAAAATCCAAATTTCCAATGGTCTTTGAAACCGTTTTCAATGTTCTCTTCTTCCCCCTTCTCAGTTGTAAGAGTAACCTTATTTTAAAGATATAAGAGCAACAGTTTAAAAACTTAGATTAAGAGTTTAAGAAATTCGAGAAATTGGCGAAATTTATGACATTGGGCAAAAAATAAAGTGTGAATCTTGGTTTTTATGGCCATAAGCCGAGTGTTCTTATTGCGTCAGCTACCCTTCCAACGCCCAACATTAATGCTGCCGTTCTCATGTCGCTGTTTTCTTTCTTTGCTAAGTTGCAAACGTCATTGAACGCCTTAACCATTTTAATTTCTAATTTTCTGTTTACTTCTTCTAGAGTCCAGTGCTCCCGTGTTAGATTTTGCACCCATTCGAAATAACTTGCCGTCACGCCTCCTGCATTCGCCAATATATCTGGAACGAGAGTTATTCCTTTTTCATAAAGTGCCTTGTCTGCGTGTGGGGTTGTGGGTCCGTTTGCGCCTTCTGCAACAATCTTGGCTTTTATTCTATCTGCGTTCGCCTTCGTTATCTGATTCTCCAAAGCAGCAGGCACTAATATATCACATTTTGTTTCAAGCAATTCCTCGTTCGTTATTTTTTTGCATCCCTTATAATTAACTACCGAGCCTGTTTTGGATTTATGTTCGTAGACTTTTCTGGGGTCTAGTCCCTTTGGATTATAGATTCCACCCACCGAATCACTTACTGCTACGATTTTCCAGCCCATATCATGTGCCATTTTAGCTGCGTTCCAACCTACGTTGCCAAATCCTTGCACTGCAAGAGTGGCTCCTTTCAGCTTTAAACCTATGCGTTTTGCTGCTTCTCGCGCACAAATCACGACGCCAAGAGAAGTGGCTTCTTCTCTTCCTTCTGAACCGCCGATGCTGATAGGTTTTCCAGTAACACATTCTGGAACGCTGTATCCTTTGAATTGGCTGTATGTATCCATTATCCAAGCCATTGTTTGTGCATCTGTGTAGACATCGGGTGCAGGTACATCTCGATATGGTCCGATAAAGTCCAAGAGGAGGCTTGTGTACCGTCTTGTCAGTCTTTCAAGTTCACCTTTAGACATTTTCTTGGGATTGCAGCATACTCCACCCTTTGCTCCTCCATAAGGGATGTCTACTACAGCGCATTTCCAAGTCATCCACATTGCTAAGGCTGTTACTTCGCTGAGTGTAACATTTGGGTGGTATCTTATGCCTCCTTTAAAAGGTCCTCTTGCATCCCAATGTTGCACACGGCAACCGCTGAAGACGCCTAATCCCCCATCATCCATTTTCACTGTGATAGAAACAATGAGTGATCTTTTTGGATATTTCAACATTTCATGTATTTCGGGTTCGAGGCCAAGTTTTTCAGCGGCTATACATAGTTGCTCGCACGCAACATCAAGTGCTGTTTGTTCTTTCGTCATCAAGTAATCCTTCTTTTTGGTTACCCTATCTATTCATGCCTTTATTAAAAGTTTAAAGTTAACCTATGGGGCGAGGAAAAAAAGGGAAAGATGGATGCTACTCTAAAATTCTTTCAATTGCGTCTTTTTCTACTTCGTGTGGCATTGGTATATCAGTAACTTTGGCTGCAGTTTCGTTCAGACTCATCAAGTCGTTTCTGTTGATAAGCTCAAGCTTCCATTTTCTGTTACCTGCTAAGAGTTGTTTTAGTCCCACGCCTATGCGGTCTGTTAAATAGGTGTAAAGTGCGACAGCTTCCCATGGAATCTCCTTGAATCGCTCACCATACTGTTCTTTTAGCTCTGGCGCTGTAATGAAGAACTTGTCGGGTGTGCTGCCATACCTATCAGCAAAAGCCTTTGGCAGTTTACCCTCTTCAGACAACTGCTTAAAGTAGTTTGCCTTCATGACAGCAGTTAGTGGCGAGCGTCCCATTAAAACCGCTTTCACAAAAGGGCCGTCTCCAAAGTTGCTCATTGCTATTGCTTTGAAAATCTGAGTTTCACTTATGAAGCCTCCTGCCATAATCAAGTCTGGAACATATCGCCCTTTTTTCTTCAATAGTTGTGCGCATTTGAGAACGATTGTTTCCAAATAAACTGTTGGGATGCTCATTTCATCCATCATTGGTACTGGACTCATGCCTGTTCCACCACCTGCTCCGTCGAAGTATACGGCGTCGATTTTTGCTTGTGATGCTATTTTCATTGTGTAGGCGACTGCTGATGGTCTGTAGGCGCCAGTTTTTAACGTAATATGCTTTGCGCCCTGTTTTCTCAGCCATTCTATGTCTTCTATCATGTTCTTTTCTTTTGGTATGCCTACTCTGCTGTGGCGTTCAAAGGATTTGAAAACTCCTTCTTTGAATGCTTTTTGCACTGTTGGGTCTTCTGGGTCAGGAATTACCACATAGCCTCTTTTCTTAAGCATTATTGCTCTGTCTAAATCTCTTACTCGGACTTCGCCTCCTATGGCTTTTGCTCCTTGACCCCATTTCCTTTCGATGATGTTTACTTCAAGCTTTGAAATAGCGTATACGTCAACGCCTAGTCTTTGGTCTTCAACGTTTGTTTGCACAGCGACATCTCCGTATTTTCCATCCCAGAACTTCCGGAATGCTTCAACTCTACGTTTTAATTCTTTTGAGTGCGTGATTTTGCCGTTTGTGATTTGCGCTTCTGGGTCCATGCCGCAAACGTTTTCTCCGACTACTATAATTGCGCCCGAAAGAGCAGTGCCTATCGCTAAACCATCCCAGTTTAGTCTAGCAACATCGGTTGAGCCAAATGCGCCGTTTAATATTGGAATTTTTAGGGGTATGCCTGCAACTTTGATTTCAGTGCTAGCATTTGGGAATAAAGCAACATCCGAGTTTTCTTCGATTCCAAGTGCCTCAAATAACCCAGCTTGAATATTGAAGTGGGACCAATCTAATCCAAAGTCCTTTAAGGCGCCTGCGGTGCTGTATCCGAACTGAACTGGTTCAGGGTAAAGGGCTTCTCTTCCTCTAAAACCTGAGAGACTAATTTCACACAGTATTGGGCAATCACGGATGCATATGGGGCACATTCCACTTGTTGGGCTTGTATCTTTGACTCGCGTTGTTGTTCCAGTAGTGGATTTTCCGTTTAAATAAGCGCTATTTCTGTGTACACGTTCCGACATTTTTCTTTCACCTTTACATTTGCAAACCTTTTGAATATGATGGGTATTTTGTGTAGACTTTTAAGCATTACTTAAAAAGAACTCAAAAATGAACATGCTTGAACATAAAATTTTGGTCGATCTTCCAACTCTCTAAAGAATGTCTATTTGGAAGCCTTTCACCACGTACTCACGCTTCTGATAAGTCTGGGGTCATATCTTCTGCCCGCCTTTCTGATTTCCAAAAAGTTCTTGTTACCTGCCTTAGACAAATCTATAACTACTTGCGTCAAATGCTCAATCATTGCACAGAACTCTTTTGGGTGTGCATTTTTAGCCATTGTCCAATAAGCCAAGGTCTTGTACGCATATAATGCTGGGCAAGCATGCCCAAAGAAAGTTTTAACGACGTCTCTTCCCCAATTGTGCTCCATTAAAGAGAGGCTACTAAAAATAAGTCTTGTACTGAGTGTTACGAATTCTCTTTCAATTCTTCCGAAAAAGTGGTGAAATCTATCTGATCTTTGGAGCTAGGTACCTTCCTAATCTAGGATGGAGCCTTATCGTAGAAGTCGCTGAAAATAAGTTCCCCTTGTCCAGCCGCCTCTGAAAAGCAGTCAAGCACAAGCAATTTCTTTTCCCATCCGTCTGGTAACGTTTTGACTAGGAGAGTAAGTTGTATTATCAGCGCTTGTAGAGGATAGATGAAGTCCAAGTAGATGACTTGATTTCCTTCTATTATGCCTTATCTTATAAAGGCGTAGAGAAATTCTCTGGCAAAAGTTCCAGATTCAATTTCCCACAAGATGTTTTCACCTTGAAGTAAACCACCGCCTAGAAGCCGGTCGAGACTTTTTATTTCTGTGGAATAGAAAACTTGTTGCTCGTTTTGCAAATATTACTCACTGATGCTTGTCTCTGCAACAAAGTTAAAAGGCGTTATGCCGTATTCGGACTTAAACTGAATGGTTGTACATATATGTACATGATGAACATAACGTTTCTATAGTTGAACATTGGTCTAATGTATCTCTGGAGCGTGAAATGAGAATGTTAAATTCAGTTGAACTTTCAGTACGAGAATTAGGGATGCTAAAATTAACGGCTGATTTCTTTGCCGAAAACCCTGGATCAGTTGTTCTTTCGGAAGCAATAATGCAGACACTTATCGATGAAATGTCATGTACAAACTGGCAAAAACTCAACAGAAAACATGGGAATATGTGATTTCGCGTGTTAGCCACGGTAAAAAAGGCAAAATCAAAATCATAAAATCCTTACTTTTGGATGAACACCCGTGTGAATACGCCATATTTCTCAATGGTTTTCTTGAAAAGACGAAAAATGATAGCGTTAAGGTATTTCAAACAGTCATCACTAGAATTATATTAATAAAAATTCGTTATAGCTTAAGTAAGGAGAAGACTGGCTATGAGTTTTGAAATGTGGGCTGAAAAATACCGACCAAAAACGTTAGATGACATGGTGAATCAAAAAGAGATAGTTGAACGACTGAAGAGTTTTGTCAAGTCGAGAAACGTGCCGCACTGCATCTTTGCTGGACCACCAGGAACAGGAAAAACTACGGCCGCACTTTGTTTGGCAAGAGATCTTTATGGTGAACCATATAGAGAGCACATTATGGAATTAAATGCAAGCGACGAAAGAGGCATTGATGTTGTTCGGGAGACTGTGAAAACTTTTGCCAGAGTGCGATCTATCGGTGAAATCCCATTTAAAATAATGATTCTAGACGAAGCAGACAACATGACATCAGACGCGCAGCAAGCATTGAGGCGCACAATGGAACGCTACACTGAAACATGCAGATTCATTTTATGTGCAAATTACAGTGGAAAAATAATAGAGCCAATTCAATCTAGATGTGCACCATTCCGTTTCAGTTTTCTACCTAGAGAAGAACACGACAAATATTTGAAACATATATCGGAAAACGAAAACGTCAAGCTTCTGAAAGAGGGGTTAGACGCGGTTTTTGAGGTTTGTGGTGGGGACCTAAGAAAAGCAATAAATACTTTACAAGCTGCAGCTTCATTGAATAAACCTATAGACGCCAAAGTTGTTTACTCAATCACTGGAAAAGCCAGCCCTGCTGATGTGCAGAAAATGCTAGAAATAGCCATGAAAGGCAACTTTATGGAAGCCAGAAAACAACTCCGCGAAATGATACAAAAATATGGGGTAGCTGGAAGCGACATAATCCGCCAAATTCACACAGAAATCTTTAGAGCAGACATCCCTGAACAATGGAAGATAAAATTAGCCAACATAGTTGGCGAAATAGATTACAGGCTTGTTGAAGGAGCAGACGAAGAAGTTCAATTAAGTGCATTATTGGCTAGACTTGTTGAAGCCGCCAACGAATTAGAAAAGAGCAACAAGGTGTAAACTGTTGTATTTCGCTTGGACTGTTAAGCATAAACCTAAGTCTTTGTCGGAAATTGTCGGTAATAAAGAAGCGATTCAAAAGTTTGTTGATTGGGTTAAATCCTGGGAAAGGGCTGTTCCTAAAAAAAGAGTTGCTTTTCTTTACGGGCCGCCTGGCATTGGAAAAACGGTTACCGTGGAAGCTTTAGCTAACGATTTAAAGATGGAACTTATAGAGAAAAATGCCAGCGACTATCGAACTGAGGACGCCATAAACCGTTTCGCTGGACTAGCCTCGCAATACAACTCGTTGTTTGGTGGAAAAAAGATTGTCTTGCTCGACGAGCTGGATGGGTTGACTGGAACATCTGACAAAGGTGGAGTAAAAGCAATAACTGACATCGCGAAAACAGCCCAATGCCCAATAGTTTTAATTGCCAACAACGCATATGACCCACGCTTCTCAAATCTTCGCAATTACAGCCTATTAATCGAGTTTAAGAAACCACCTACTGGAGAAGTAATGAAACATTTGAAGAGCATATGTGCAAATGAAGGCATTCAAGCCGATGAAGATGCGCTTAAATTCATTGCTCAGCGTTCTGAGGGCGATGTTCGTTCTGCAGTTAACGATCTACAAGCTTTGTCTCAAGGTAAGAAAAAGCTAACATACGAAGACGTTTCTTGGCTCGGTTACCGGGATAGACAAGATACAATTTTCAGTGTGTTAAGAATGATAATCTATGGAAGAACATGCATCAGTGCAAAACAAGCCGTGGACATGGCTGATGTGGACATTGACATGCTTTTCGAATGGATATACGAGAACGTGCCTGAACATTTGACTGACCCGCATGACTTGGCAGAGGCAATGGATGCGCTTTCTATGGCAGACGTTTATCGCGGTAGAATTCGCGCAACACAAGATTGGAGTTTGACACGGTATGTAATTGATTTTATGACTGCTGGCGTGGCAATGGCCAGGAGAAACACTAAGACTCACGGCTGGATACCGTTCAAGTTTCCGGCGCGAATACAAATGTTGTCAAGATCAAAAGCTGAACGTGCAATGCAATTGAACATAGGTTATAAGATTAAGCGCAAATGCCACATCTCTGCCTACAGAGCCTCGAAAGAAACTCTCCCCTATCTAAAGATAATCTTTAAGAATAACGTATCTATGGCGGCTGGAATTGCAAAATGGCTTGATTTGGACCCTGAAATGATTGAATATATAACTGGAAATAAGGAAAAAACAGAAGCGATAATCAAACAGTTAAGTTAATAGTCAAGTATACAATGCTAGTGTATTTTGCTTCCTTCGGCAATGTCCTTTTCTGGCTGTAAGCAAACAACGTTTCCATTGTCATCTTCTGCAGCCAAAATCATACATTGCGATTCGACACCCATCAACTTTCTTCTCTGTAGATTCAGCACAAACGCGTATTTTCTACCTACGAGGGTTTCTGGCTTATACCATTGCAAAAGCCCAGCAACTGCTTGTCTCTTCTCCGTTCCAAAATCAACTATCATTCTAATTAGGTTTCGTGAACCCGGAATTTGGTTTGCTTCTGTAACTTTTCCAATTCGCATGTCCAATTTTTGAAATTCTCCAAATAGTATCTCCATTTTTCATAATCACCTTTTTTTATTTTCCAAAGGTTAATGCAATTAAGCTTTATGTGTTTTTCTTTTGCGCCGTATTTTTTCAACTGCTTTTGCGACGCCTTCCCAACCTTCGACAGACTTCGAACTAATTATTTCGAGCGCTTCCTTCGAAGTTAATCCAAACAACTCTTCGCCAACAGCTCTTCTTGCAAGATAACGTGCGGCATTAAGAATTTCCGCGTTTAAACGTGAATCTATTAAATCCGCTAAATGGCAAATTAATGCTTCAACAGTGCGTGGTCTAATTGGACCATATTCTCCGTGATGTGCAGACACTACATGAATTATTTCTAATGGAAAGTCTCTTCGAACAAGCTCTGAAATTATAATAGATAAGTGATCCATGTAATCTGCAAGTCTTGTTTTGCCCAAACTCCCATTTTCATATTTAACATATGTGAGGGGCTTGAAAATGTCATGCAACAAAACGCCAGCCATAACAAGGTCACGATTCACCTTCCCCCCATAAATTTTCTCCATAGAGTTACACAATGCTAATGCGATGTCGGCTGATGAAGCAACATGCTCCAAGTAACCGCCCTGATAGCTGTGATGATGAGATAATCCTGCAGGCGAAATTTCAAGCGGCAAACCAGTATACTTTTTTCCACCTATTTCAAATGTTGGATTTTCTAGTAATTCAATAATCTTTTCTCGAAGTTTCTTATCGCGAATCTTATTTGCTAAAGCCTTAAGCTTTGGATGAAGCAATTGAATCGTACTCTTTTCTATTGTTAGGTTGTTTAGGCATTATTTGATTTTTCGCTTTGCAAGTGTTGCTATCTCGTGGGCTTTTCGAATGGGTTCTGGAACTCGATCATGACGTAGGCAGTGGTTAACAATTTTTATAGCTGTTTCTAGAGAAACCATGTGTCCAACACTAACATAAATAGGCTTGCATCCGCATTTAGTCGTAACTATTGCGCCGACAACTTCACCTTTATGTTCCAGAAAAGCAACATTATCCTCGGTAAATTCTCTAGCTTCTCCGACCAATCTGCTTTTTGCCACCCCCACTGTTGGCTTTCCAATTACCAACCCTAGATGGCTGGCAAATCCACAACGGTAAGGATGCGCTAAACCTTGCCCATCAACAAGAAAAACGTCTGGTTGCATCGTCAATCTTTGGATGCTCATAAGTGCTGGTGGTAATTCTCTGAAGGAAAGCAAGGTCGGAATATATGGCAAGCGAGTTTTGCAGCAAGCGGTTTTTGATTCTACAAGTTTAAGAGAATCGTAATCCAAAACTACTACGGCACCTATTGACATTTCTTTTACATAAGCAACATCAACGCCTGCAACAAGCTTGACCTTTCCAGGCATTTTATCCTCCTGAATAATCTGTTTGGATAATTGCAGCTGCATTTTATGCGCTTTTTCTACAGAAAAACGCGACGTAATTTTTGATGTGTTCATATTCTACTCAGGTTTTGAGGTTCCTTTTCTTGCTAATTTCTCAAAATTCTTCAAATATTTCTCTAAAGTGTTTCGCCGAATTTCTTGTGTCACATCTCCACGTGTAGCCTCGATAATTTTTCTTGCTGTGTCACACTTTCTTCTTAGTCCTGAAATGAGCATGTAAGCCTCGTCCATAGCCATAAGTTCGATGTAGATTCCATCCATCGTCTTTAGGCAGTTCTCACTTTTTTCAACGTCACCCTCACGTAAAGCATCTAAAGCCATGCGCCTATATTCTCCTATCACATCGGCTAATCCAAGCACATAATCAACCGTAGGCACATTGATTTCCTTTGGTGTTATGAATCTCGACTCTTTAACTAGCTTAAGAAGTATGTTTGCTTCAGAGTATTCTTGTAGGGCAGCATTGAACAAGCCGCTGTAAATAATGTTCGGGTGTTCTTCTGATGCGTTGTTAAGCTTTGCAATAATCTTTGCGGCTTTTGCAACAAGTTTTTCTGCTTCTTTTAACTTTTTTTGATGAATCATTAATATTGCTTGTTTGGAAAGGCTCGTCGCTTTTCGCATGTCTTTTTGGGCGTTTTCTCGCAATTTTTCTTTTTCTTTTAGTGCTTCTTTTATCTCTTCTAGAATATTTTTTAAAGAAGGCATGAATTGCACCCTTTTAGTTTAAGATAGAAGCTACAAGTATTTTATTGTATCACTAAAAGATGAGGAATTGCAACGGTCAGCTGTTTGCCTTTTCTATTCTGTTGGAGGTTCTTTCCATTTTTCTACAAGAAGCTTGCTATCTCCGAGCTTGAAGCTTACTTTTACGAATATGGAGTCTGCGCCTTTAAAAGGAAACATGCTGTCTTCAGCGAAGTCTTTCGGTAGGTAAATTAGAAATTTGCCGTCTTTTCTTCTGAATAAGCGTCCTCTTCCTTCGTTAACCATGTTATTTACGCTCCGTTTAAATCAACGAGTTAAATTATAGGCAAACAATAAATAAGAATTATTTAAGTATTATTATCATCTCATTCAGTAAAAAGTAATCTGAAACGGAAGCAAAAGCAGAATTTGAATCATTTACAAATATTATACGCTGCCAAATCTTATGGGGTTCTTAAGTCTGCTTAACAACACAACGCGACTTTCCTGCGACTCATCAATTATATTGTAACCTATCTCAATCGCTATTTGCTCTGCAAATTCACGAATTTCTTGATGGCTCGGCATGGATTTAAAGCCTAGGCGAAGTCTAGAAAATCCTACATGCATGTAGGATTTTGTTTCAACATATGCTGGATTAGCTTTTCTAATAAGCTTAGCATATTCATCCACATCTTTCATGTTTAAATTGCGTACAGATGTTATGCGAATCACACAGGGGCATTTGAAACTGGGCAGGAACTCTAAGGTTTCTCTTAGTCTTTCCCAAGCATTCGGAATTTGAGGACGGCATAAATCTTTAAACGTTTTTTTGTTTGGGGCACAGACAGAAATGTATAACTGTGTTGGTTCTTCACTCAACCTAGCCAGCGCTGAGGGTATAGTTCCGTTGGATACAAGGAAAGTCGTAAATCCTTTCTTGTGGAAAGTCTGAATTAACTCTCCTATTTGACTGTAAAGCGTTGGCTCTCCAGTCAAGCTTATCGCTGCATGCTTAGGAGTCAAGGCTTCTTTGAATTTCTGCCGGTTTGCTTTTGGATTGCCTTTATATCCGCTTAAAATTTTTAGCTGTGCCTTAATGCTTCCTTCAACGATTTCTTCTGGAGAATCCCACCTAGGCAGTTTTAGCTCATCCCATGCAATTTGGAGGTCGCCGCTTTGGGCTTTCCAACAGAAGAGGCATTGCTGCGTGCAATAGAAAAGTGTAGGTGTCATTTGTAGGCACTGATGCGTTTTAATGCCATAAAATTTCTGTTTATAACATGGTCTACCATGAATTAAAGTTTCATACAGCCATCTACATCTTTTAACTGCTGAATGGCGCCCAACAAAATGGTATTTTTGCTTGTCAAGAGCTTGTATAAGCGATGAAGGAACAATCTCTTGCAAATATTCACTTTCCTCCCACATGCAATCTTCACAAAAATAAAAACAAGATAGTTAATAAACTCAATCATTAGGCGAAACAATATTCCACTTCTTGAAACGTAGAGCAGAGTTTGGCGATGTCTCTTCGAATTTCTTCTGGTTCTTCCTCGTCAATAATTGCTCTCTTAATTAACTCTGCAATTTTCAACATTTCCCCTTCTTTCATTCCATGCCTAGTTACCTCACATGTTCCAATCCTAACAGCGCAATCAACAATAATATTGGAATTCTGAAGTTTTTCGGCAAATGCTCTGCCTTTCTTGTAATTTCCATAATCTAATATTATCTGATGCGACTGTGTGAATCCTAAGTGTTGGCAAACGACTGGAAAACCATAGTCACATAAAGCCTTAGCTAAAGTTTTCGAGTTGCGAACAACTTGCCCAGCGTATGCCTTGCCAAATTTCCTCATTTCTGCTAAAGCCAAAGTCAGCGCCGCTATTCGATTCCAGTGGGCGTTATCTACAAAAGTTGGATAGATCTTCTCTTTTATGATTTCTCCATGTTCCCTATCAGCCAGAACCATGCCACCTTGCGGACCAAAGAAACTTTTGTGGGTTGAGCCAAACAGGGCACATACTCCTTCTCTTAAAGGATCTTGAAACTGTTTTCCGCCAATAAGTCCAAGAACATGTGAACCATCATACCCTACGATTGCGCCATTTTCCTTAGCAATTTTTGATAATTCTTTAACTGGATATGGAAAGGTGATGAAGCTTGCACCAAAAATCATAATCTTGGGCTTAAGTTGTTTTATGACCTTTTTGGATTCTTCCACCTTTATGTTCATGTTATGCTTCGAAAAGGGAAATGGTACTGTTTTAAGCTGCAAAAGTTTTGCTAATCCCTCGTTCCACATTCCGGGGTATCCGCCAACATTTGGAGATATACACATGAGTATATCTTTTGGTTTTGTAAAAGTGGCTAAGATAATCATGTCGGCGATATGTCCCGAAAGAGGCCGCAAATCGGCGGTGTCAGCCCCGAAAACTTCTTTTGCCAATTTTTCGCCGCACTGTTCAATCTCGTCTGTGAATTGCGCACCCATGTAGAAACGGTCTCTTGCAGTGTAACGTTGCCCGAAATCTGAGGAAAGAAGTTTTCTAACAGCTAAACTCATAACGTTTTCAGAGGGAATAAGATTCAAGCATTGTTTACCACGCCACTCTTCCTGCTTTTCAACAATACTAAGAATTTCGTCAATCATGCGTATCCCTTAAGCGAGAGCAATATTTGACCCCTCTTACATTTAAACTATTCATGCTGCAAAGTGTACAACATTCAAAATGGAGACTTCTCTCACGCAATCATCTTTTCATCTTTCAGCCACTAACGAGCCGTATTAGCGTTCTACACTTCGCTGGCAATGTTTATTAAGTCTCGAGATGCAAGTTACAGCTTACTTTTGAGGTGAACTCAAAATGAAAAAAGCAGTTCCTCCAAAAAATGAAAAACGAACAAAAAAGAAAAAGACGCAGATTTCAAAGGTTGAAATAGAAGCTAAGAACATCCTAAGAACGGTAAAAGACCATGAGGCCTTCTACTTCTACGAAACTGTTGGAAAACCAACCGGCGAAATTGCTAGAAACCTCTACGACTTTCTTGATAAAGTAAAGACCGTCAAACCAGAAAGCCTAACTTTTCATTTTCAGAGAAAAGACTTCCAAAACTGGATTGAGAAAACTCTTGGCGATTCCAAACTTGCTGCAAAACTGGAGAGAATTTCTCCTTCTAACGGTGACGATGTTAGAATAAGTATTTACAAGACTGTCGAGAATCGCATCAAGCAACTAAAAGAATCATTAGTACAAATTCATGTTGAAGACTCGGCAGTCCTTGTACCTGCTTGTTAAAGCCACACGTTCTCTGTGTTGAACCTACACAGCGTATTGTAACTGCTGGAATCATAGACAATATGGGAAACAGCCCTATTCCTCCCCATAGGTTCACGGCTTTTGTTTGGTATAATACTCTTGTATGTGCAAATCTGTCAAGCCAACAAAAGCGATTATGCCACCAAATTCTGCGTCTCCTTATTGTCACCTAGACATCAACAGCAACACCAAAAATCCCTAAAGTCTTTAGAAAGTGAAAATAAAAGGTAAAGTTTAAAATGCTCCATTAATAGTAAATGTGTTCAATCTATTGAAACCACATGATGTGCATGGAGAGTAAAATAATTTGAAAAGATCTATAGCAACTATTCTTGCGGTCATGTTGTTTATCGCTTCTGTTGTATTAATATTTCTACCAAATGTAGAGGCTGTAGGCGTAGAAATTATCTCTATTACACCATCAAGTCGACGTGGAAAAGTTGGAGAGCCCGTTCATATTAGTGGAACCATAAACATAACTAACGGTTTATATCAAATCTGGTTTAACCAAACCAAGGTCATAGAGGCAAATGCCACTGGAAACATTGTGAATGCCACGTTTCCAGTTCCAACGCTTCCACATGGGAATTATACTGTAACATTGCTTGATTATAGCCTAAACGCTAATGCTACAGACTGGTTTTACATAGACACAGCTTACTATGTTGAGGCTAAGACGCCTCCACCCCCAGAACAACTGCAAGAGGGGAGCATGATTGAAATTTGGGTAAATGTGACTGGCGGAAAGCCAAACACTATCTACCATGCCAACATTACAGTCAAATTTCCTGCACCCCGAAACGAAACCTATTGGACTCTTGTTACGCTGACAAATACTACAGATACAGGCAAAGGGTATAACATAACAATCGTTTATCCGACCAGTTTTAGCGGAGCAATAAACGCAAATTACGTAGGCATATATAGTGTTACTTTTAACAAAACACTAGCTACAGACACTTTTTTTATCGGACTGACAACGCACACAGAATATCATCGATATCAGCTTGTAGATATTAAAGCGACCGGGTACAAGCCAAGTGAAAACGTTACAACAAGAATAATCTTTGGAGGAAAAACAATCAATTCGACAAACATAACAGCTACACCAGGGGGCATAGTTGCAATGAACTGGAAGATCCCTCCGAATGCTTCTAGGGGTATATACATTGTTAACATTACTTCTATATCGCCTGAACCTACGCTGAAGAACCCGCCGGATATCCAAACTTTCAACATTCCAGGCTTTGATGTTAGCATAACTACGAGGAATCTTGCAGGGGAAATTGTTGCTAATGTAGTTGTCCGAGTTTTCGAGAATGAAAAGTCAATTATTAATCTAACAAGCACTACAAATGGTTTAGCACAGACAACGCTTGAAGTTGGAAACTACACTGGTAAAGCATTTTACAAGGGAGAAAATGTTGGCAATTTTCCGATAAATGTTACCAATGGGCCGGTATCTTTAGGTTTTAACTGTACTCTTACCAATCTCAAAATCTCTGTTTTCGCAAAGGTAGACAGCGCCGAGATTTCTATTCCTGAGGTTAAAATATTCTTAACTTCGGCGCCTGAAAACAGGACTTTGTTTACCAACATGACAGGAACGACTATTGCGACTTCTTTGCTGCCTAACCATACATACGTTTTAAATGTTTCGAGATACGGAGTATCATTCCCCAATGTAACAAGCATCCCAACATTGCTTGATAATGGAACTGCAGTTGCATGGTATAATGTAACGTTAATCAGCCCTACATTGACTTTGCGAGTCAATACAACTAAACCAAATAATGAGCCTATAGGTAATGTTAAAGTGAAAGTGCAAGAATTAATGGGCGGCTTACACTATGAAGATAACACCAACGCGGAAGGAATAATTGTTTTTAACTGTGCCTTCGGCAAATACACTGTAGAAGTTTATGATGCAGATGGAATAAAACTAAATGAAACAACTGTGAATCTGTTCCAGAATCAAAATGTGTCTATAGTCTGCAAACTCTATGGTTTAACCGTTTCATTTAGAATTGTTGATTATCTTGGACAGCCAATTTCAAATGCAAATGTAACACTTTTACGCGGAAATGTTGTCTTGCGCTCAAACCACACACAAACTAACGGTATAGCTACATTTAACAACATTACTGGAGGTCTTCTTCAAGTAAGCACCTATGTATTTAATCAAATACCAAATGTGGTCAAGGTTTTTTATGTTGATACTTCCTCGACAATTGAAATTAGATTGGAAGAATATGTTATATTAGCAGGTTTTCTTGTGAACACAGCCGTTTTCGCAATAACGTCAATAATTTTGATAGCTGTTCTCCTCGTTCTCTTAATAGAAGTTTATAGACGAAAGCGTTTCAAGCCACAAAAAATTTCCAAACAAGAGCCGGAATAAGGAGTTTGAAAGAAAAAACTTTATATCAAATTTCGTGGAAACATATGTATTAGAGAAGAAGCGTTGTAATCTAAAATTTTGTTAATAAAGCCAAAGGTTGTGCATGCATTGGCGCAAGTAAAAATTTGTTCTCCTACATGTCAATCCTTCAAATGTGCTAAGAACGCCGCCCTATACCGTCGAGATAGTGTCTGGTGTAGATGGACCGAAGAAATGTGCAATGTGTCTAACTGCACATATGCCATTTGTGTAAAAAGGCGGCTGCTTCCGAGAGGAGTCTGCGGAGAAACTGTAAAGAGAAAAACTGTTGAAAGACAGCCAGATGAAGTTGTAGGTCTTACAATCAAACTTCGCGGAAGGGCTATTCGCAAAATAAAGGACAGAGAAATCTTCTAGCGAGATATACGCTCAAACAAATCAAATATACCTTTTTGCTGATTTTGTAGCACGGCATTTATTGATTATTTTGCTGGGACACGCTTCACAACAGGTGGCTTAACCTTCTTTAGTATTCTATAGCCACAAACTATGCATTTTGTTTCTCCGCCACGAAGTTCTAACTCCTCTGATGGGACTCTGGCTCCGCATCGCACGCATTCATAAACAATTCCAGTTTGCGTCTTTGCCATGCTAATTTCCTCTCTTAAAAAGAAATTCCATTCTGCTTTTAAATGTTTCCAGACGTTTATACTTCATAGTGTGGCGGAAATTGCGAAAACGCCTAAAGAACATCCTTGCAGGAATTCTTCCCCAAAATGAATTAGTCTACATTTACAACTCCTATGATATTGTTGGGGACATAGCAATTCTCCGTTTAACTGTCACATCAAAAAAACATGCTCCAACTATTGCAGAAGCTATTATGAACGTTCATAAAAATGTTAAAACTGTGCTGGCTCAGACAAGTCCGATTTACGGTGATTTCAAGCTCAGAAAATTGGAATATGTTACTGGCGAAAACAAAACTGCCACTGTTCACAGGGAATTTGGCTGTCTCTTCTCTGTTGATGTTGCAAAATGTTATTTTTCGCCTAGACTTTTCCATGAACGAATGCGCATTGCAAAGCAAGCTAGAAATGGAGAGGTTATTGTGAACATGTTCGCTGGCGTTGGCTGCTTTTCCATAGTTATCGCTAAGCATTCGAGTGTTAAAAAAGTGTATTCAATTGATATTAATCCAGAAGCCGTTCAAAACATACGAAAAAGCATCAGTATGAATAGAGTGTATGGAAAAGTTGTGCCGTTGCTTGGAGATGCTAAAGAAGTTATTGAAAAAAGCCTTCGTCGTATGGCAGACAGGGTTCTGATGCCTCTTCCAGAAAAAGCCTATGAATACTTGCCCTATGCTCTATTAGCTCTTAAAGAGACTGGAGGATGGGTTCATTATTATGATTTTGAGCATGCTAGAAAAGGTGAGGATCCAATAGAAAAAGTCAATTCCAAAGTGGCTGAAAGGCTCAAATATTTGAATGTAAAGTTTGAAATTCCCTTCTGTCGAGTTATTCGAACAACAGGTCCGAATTGGTATCAAATTGTTTTAGACATTAGAATTTTTTCCTAAAAACGTTTTATAGTTTAAATGCAAAGATGAATTTGAGGGATGAAACATTAAAAAGAAGCTGATGGACATACTTGCATGCCCAATTGACAAATACCACCCTCTCGAATTACATATTTTCGAAGAAAGAGAAGAGATTGTTGAAGGCTTAATCGTCTGCCCAAAATGTTCAAGATGGTATCCAATACGCGATGAAATCCCAGAAATGTTGCCAGATGAACTGCGAAAAGAAAATGAGGATCTGCCTTTTCTCAAAAAATGGGAAGAGAAAATTCCTGAAAAGATTCTGAAAGAAGGGAAACCGTTTAATCTTAAATAATGCTGGTTATACTTATCCTACGTGATTCTTATTACCTTTCCTGTTTCTGAAGATTTCAGAGCTGCTTCTGCTATCTGAAGCGTCTTCAAACCGTCTATTCCGTTTATCAAGGGTTTTTCCTTTCTCAAAATGCAATTAGCAAAGTGTTGTAGCTCAAGTTTTAAGGGTTCCTGCCATGGATACCTCGGCTGCATAGTTTCTTTTGCGTCTTCGATTGTTAATTCCTGACTGATATAATCCAATTTCATTATCGCTTTGCTTCCTGTGATTATCAAAGTTCTCGTCTTATAAGGTGTTAACCAATTAGATTCAATAAAGGCGCTTCTTCCACCATTAAAGGTTAACATTATTTGAGCGTAATCTTCAAATTTTTTGTATTTCATACTTCCAGTCTTCGCGTAAACCGCAATTGGTTCTTCATCAAAAAGATATCTAACGACATCTATGTCGTGGATTGCTGTATCCTTGACTACTCCGATATCCCCTATTCTTTCCGGCCATTCAGAAACTCGCTTTGCAGTTGCACACACAAGGTTGCCTATTATTCTGTTCTCAATAGCTTTTTTCATGTGCTGAATGCCAGGAATAAATCGCATCAAAAAGCCCACTGTAAGATGCAATTTTTTTTGTTGGGCTGTTTCTACTAGTTTCCCTGCTTGTTTTACACTTACTGCCATAGGTTTTTCAACGAGAACGTGTTTTCCAGTTTTCAAAGCTTTTAATGCTTCGTCAGCAAGTTTTAGAGACCATGTGCAAATGCTCACTGCATCAATATCTTTCCTCCTTAGCATTTTTCCCGAGTTTGTATACGCCTTTACACCGAATTGTTTGGCAACATTTTGGGCTCTTTCAGCATTTATGTCACATACAGCCAAAAGCTCCGTTTCTTCCAATTCTTTAAAGACTCTCGCGTGGTTTCTTCCCCAAAAACCGATACCAATAACTGCTACGCGCAGTTTTTTCATTTAGCCCAAACTCCTCTTCCTAAACCTCGAAATATGAAACCTTCTTCCTCAACCTTACCACATTCAACAATTCCTGCAAAATCCACTACAGCTGCGGGCATTCGCATAACAACTTTCAACTTTTTAAGGTTTAATCGTTTAAACTGTTCATGTCCCGTCAGTATTAATAAACAGTCTGCGCCCTCCAAAGCATGTATCATACTTTTCTTGAAACGATTTTGCATTTCGACCAATGCCTCGCTTGTAAGATGCGGATCGTAAAGACTGACTTTGGCCCCTTTAGCTTCTAACATTTTAATCAGTTCTTCTACCGTTTTCTTTGGAGAACTTTGCATATTTGGCATCTGTGAGATTCCAAGTAAGGTAATTCTCGCTCTTCTTAATGGTTTACCACAGTTTTTCAATGCATCCTTAATTAGATTAATCGCATGTTTAGCTGTTTCTTCGTTTATTTCTCTTGCAATCGTAGGAATTCGAAATTTTAAGTTCAGATTTTCAGCGTCTTCCAACAAAAGATACGTTTCTTTGTATATGCTATCGCTAAAAGGTGAAGATAAGGTTGTGAAATTCGTATCGTTTTTTACAAGTTTCTTGACTTCGATATAATCCATGTTTGCTTTTTCACAGAAAAGAGCAAGTTCTTTAGCGAGGGCAGTGTTAACATCCTGTCGTACCGCCTGAAAAAGTGTGACTGCTTCTGCGGCTCTTATGTTATGCGTTTTTTTAATGTTTTTTGCGATTGTTCCTAAAAAAATTGAGGCAGTATCCAAACTTTTTTGGTCAGCTGCAGCTACTAAACGCTCTTGGTTGTAAATGATTTCAGGCGTTTGGTCGTCTATAAATTGGGTTGGGCAATACGCTAAGCCGAAATCAACTCCCACTTTGAATCCTGATGTGTTTTCCAATGTTTCTTTAACCATGCCTTGTGTAACTCCAACTCCTACCGAGTCTGCGATAATAATTAGAGTGCCACAGCGAAGGTTCGCGCCTGCCAGCTTGCATGCAGTTTCCAAATTTGAGTAATTGACTTTTTTCTTTTCGTCCATTTTAACCGGAATTGCAATGACGATGATATCGCTTTGGGAAACAGCCGCCTTAACGTCAGTTGTTGCATTTAAAACTCCTGTTTTCACATAATTCTTCATTTTTTGTTCAATTTCACGGGGCAAAAGTAACATCTTCCCTCGCGCAATATTGTTCACTACAGTCTGGTTCGCATCTGCATATTTGACTCTGAACCCAACGTCTGCAAACAAATAAGCGTGAAAAACGCCAATTTGCCCACAGCCTATTATGCAAACCGTGCATTTTCTACGTTTTTCCACAGTGTCGATGTCTTCTGGTTTTATGTTTAGTATTGGCGAGGACATGTTTATATCTCCTACAATAGTTGAGTTAAGCTACTTTAATCTTTTAAACTAGCAATTAACCTTCTGAGTTTTAAACAATATTCGTTAACAAGCTGCTTAGCCTTTTGTTCGTTTTTCGCTTCTGCGTATAGTCGGTAAATGGGTTCTGTTCCGCTTGGTCGTATCAAGATAGCGCTTTTATCTTTGAACCAAACTTTAACTCCGTCAATAGTGCTTATATTAAGCCCTTTCATTTGTTTAATTAAGTTCTCTAAAGTTTTTTCTTTGAGGTTTTCTGGGCATTCCACTTTTCCTTTTTCAATGAAATATTTTGGCAGTTCTCCTATTAGCTTCGAGAGTTTTTTGCGAGTTTTCGCCATGATGTCTAAAATTAGGGCTGTAGCCATTGCTCCGTCTCTAACAGATTGGTGGGGACCATAAAAGATTCCTCCGTTTTCTTCTCCACCAAGTTTTGCCTTTATCTTTTTCATGGTCTGTGAAACAGTTACACTGCCTACTTTTGTCCAAACGAGTTTCCCCTTGTATGTGTCAGCTATGTCTTTAATCAGTGTTGAGGAGCTTATTGGTGTAACGATTTTTTCATTTGGATTATCTTTTAAAAAGTATTTTCCAATTAGGGCGAAGGTTTTGTCTCCCCAGCAGATTTCTCCATTCTCATCGACAAAAACGGAACGGTCGGCGTCTCCGTCATATGCTACACCTAAGTCTGCCCCTACAGCCTTAACTGTTGATGCCAATTCTGTCAAATTTTCTACTCTAGGCTCAGGCAATCTTCCGGGAAATGTTCCATCAATGTTTCCATTTATAGTCATTACTTTGCATCCCAAATCTCTAAATAAATATGGGGCGGCTAAATTGCCTACACTATTTGCGGCATCTATCACGATACGATAGTGTTTCTTGGCTATCATTTCAGTGTTTACATGCTTTTTTATTGCTTCTGTATAATCCTCTATTACTCCGGGTAAGTCTCGTGTGGTTCCTATGTTATCCCATTCTGCATATCGCATTTTCCCGTCAAAAAATATGTTTTCAACTGCAATTTCTTGTTCTCGAGAAAGCTCTATTCCATCATTCCATATGACTTTTATTCCGTTGTATTCTGGCGGGTTATGGGACGCTGTTATTATCACTGCCCCATCTGGCTTGTGATTTTTTACCGCATATTGCAATGCTGGTGTAGGCGACATTCCAACGAAAAGCACGTCGCATCCTGTTGCATTTAAGCCTGCAATAACAGCCTTTGCGAGCATTGGACTGCTTGTTCTGGCATCATGTCCAACTATTAGGGTTCCATTTTTAAAGAAAGTCCCTACCGCACTTCCAATTGTGATTGCCATTTCAGAAGTTAATTCCTTATTAGCAACTCCACGGATTCCATTGGTTCCAAATAAACGCCTTGGACTTAACATATTATATCTCCCTTTCTAAATTACGCATTTAGGTTTTAACACACTTTCCGAAACCTCTTTTGCTGGACAAATCGAAACTCTGTTGGCGAGTGTTACGTTATCTTCTATTTTCACATTATCGCCCAGTATGCATCCTCTATTAATTTTCACTTTCTTCCCAATTACTACGTTTTCCCCAATTATTGCTCCATTTACAATGGAAAAATCAGATATCACAGCATTAGGAAAAACCACGGAATCTTTTATGTAGACATTGTTTCCAATAGTAACATTTCGCCCCAAAACTGCATATGGACCTACAACAGACTCTTCTCCTATCAAAACATTTTTGTCGAATGCTACGGGTTCTTCAATTTTTCCTCTCGTTCTCATTTTATGTTTCTGCAAAAGGGCAGTTGAATTGAGAAGAGTTCTGTTTATTTCCAAAAATTCCTCTGGTTCACCTATGTCTATCCATAAATCATCAAAAATATGCCCATAAAGTCTGCCCTCTTCTGCCAATTTAGGAAAAACTTCACGTTCAATAGACACTTTACGACCTTGTGGGATGTATTCGAAAATTTTTGGGCTGAGAATGTAAACTCCAGCGTTTATTAGATTCGTCGGAGCAAGTTTGCGAGGCGGCTTCTCAACAAATGTTTTTATACGATTTTCTTTTGTCAGTTCTGCTACGCCATATCTACTTGGATCTTTCACGTTGTGAAGAGCTATTGTCGCTAATGCTTTCTTTTTTTCATGGGTCTTCAAAATTTCTTTGTAGTCTATGTCGGCAAATATGTCACCGTTTAAAACTAAAAAAGGAGAGTCGCGTCCAACGAGTTTTTCAGCTTTTTTTATTGGACCACCTGTTCCTAGAGGTTTTTTAAATAGGTCTCGCGAATAGGTGATTTTAAGCCCGTTTTTTGGGATTTTTTGTTGTTTTATGAGGATTTCAGCTTGGTGGCTGACTGCAAGTATCACTTCTCTTATACCGTTTTTGACGAGTCTCTCAAAAGTCCACTGTAATAAGGGTTTGTTAAGTATTGGGAAGAGAGCCTTAGGTCGCGTGCAACTTAGGGGTCTTAATCTTGTGCCGAAGCCACCTACGAGAATCAAAGCTTTCAAAGAGGTTTCACCGTTCTTAACTTGCAAGTTTATATTCATTGTCTTGTAATAAAACGATTTCGTGGAAAGGTGAAAGACCATGAAAGTTTTGCTTTATGAAATGAGTTGGGCTGAAGCTAAAGAATATTTCACAAAGAACGATATTGCTATTCTTCCTATTGGTGCAAATGAGCAACACGGGCTACAGAATCCGTTGGGAACAGATCATTTAATAGCTAAAGCATTAGCCGAAGAAACAGCTAAACGAACAGGGGTTCTTTGTCTTCAAATGATTCCCTATGGCATAAGTTCTCATCATAAACAGTTCTGGGGAACCATTAGCATTTCACCTGAAACGTTCAAGAAATACGTAAATGAGGTGTGCTTATCACTTAACTATTACGGCATCACGAAAATTGTAATAATTAACGCCCATGGAGGAAACTTAAACACTTTGGCAGAGTTGGCTAGACAGCTTAGAGAAAAGGGATTTTTCACCTCTATATTTCAATGGTGGCCAGCAGCAAACAAGCTTCTACCAGATTTATTTAAACCAGAAGAAAGACGCCATGCATGTGCAGAAGAAACTTCCGTAAACTTGGCTTTACATCCAGAAATTGTAAACATGGATGCGGCTGTGGATGAAACAGTTCATGAGAACATTTTACAATTAGAGGGCATAACGCTTCCATTGGATACTGCAGATTATACAGATGCAGGGGTTTTCGGCAAATCTTCAACAGCTTCTGCAGAAAAGGGCAAAACAGTATTGGAAGCAGTCATAAATGAGCTTGTAAAACATGAAAACTTGCTCAAAAAGGAAAAGATTGAAAATTTAATGCAGAAACCCAAAGCTTAAACTCTCTACTCCCACTCTATTGTTGCTGGAGGCTTATGCGTTATATCATAAACGACTCGGACAACTTCTGGTATCTCGTTAGTTATTCTAGTTGAAATTTTCTCCAACACTATATACGGAATTTTTGCGAAGCTAGCCGTCATAGCTTCTCTGCTCTCTACAATGCGAATGGCTACAACATAGCCATACGCTCTGGCATCGCCCTTAACTCCAGTAGCCTTAGTATCCGTCAAAACAGCAAAATACTGCCACAAGTTTTCTTCTAAGCCGCTTCTTTCAATCTCCTCTCTTACAATTTTATCCGCCTTTTTTGCAATTCTAATTTTCGTTGTTGTTAATTCTCCGATGATTCTAACTGCTAATCCAGGACCAGGAAAGGGCTGTCTAAAAACTATTTCCTTTGGTAACCCAAGCATTTTAGCGACTTTTCTAACCTCATCCTTGTATAAATCCCGAAGTGGCTCAACAATCTTCCTAAACTCCATCTTCAAAGGAAGACCAGCAACATTATGATGAGTCTTTATTTTATCAGAGAATTTTCTAAAGCCTGATTCGATTCTGTCTGGATAAATTGTTCCTTGAACCAAATATTCAGCGCCTATCTTTTCGGCTATTTCCTCGAAAACTCTTATGAATTCCTCACCTATAATCTTCCTTTTCTTTTCCGGGTCGATGATTCCTCCAAGTTTTGCTAGGAACCTCTCTTGTGCGTTTGCAATTACAAAGTTTATGTTGAATTTTTGAAAGGTTTCTTTGACTGATTCTGGCTCGTTTTCTCGCATGAATCCGTGGTCAACGAAAACTGCCGTGAGTCTGTTGTCCAATGCTTTGGCTGCGATGGCTGTTGCCACGCTTGAGTCTATGCCTCCGCTTAGGGCTATTATGGCTTTTCCTTCACCGATATCTGCTTTTACCGATTTTATCATGTTTTCTATAATGTCTTCCATCTTCCAATTAGCTTCGCACCTGCAAACTTCGAATATGAAGTTGTGAAGCATTTTGGTTCCGTTTTTTGTGTGAATTACCTCTGGATGCCACTGTAAACCGTATAAGGGCTTATGTTTATGTCTAAAGGCGGCAACTGGACAATTTTCTGTGTGAGCTAAAACCTCAAACTCAGCCGGCATTGAAAAGACAGTGTCGCCATGGCTCATCCAGACTTTTTCCCGCTTATTTAACTCTTTTAAAACACCGATAGGCTTGTTAATGAGGACGTAAGCTATCCCATATTCTCTTTGCTCAGCTGGCTCAACTTTTCCCCCAACCATCAAAGCTATGAGTTGATGGCCGTAGCATAACCCTAAAATTGGCAGATCTAAACCAAGAATATGAGGGTCTGGTTTAGGTGCGTTTGGTTCGTAAACGCTAGCCGGGCCTCCAGAAAGAATTATTCCCTTTACATTGAATTTTTCGTTTAGACGCTTGACCTCTTCTGGTTTTATGTCTTGAGCAACTATTTCAGAGTAGACTCCCTGTTCTCGTATTCTTCTTCCTATTAGATGACAATATTGTCCTCCGAAGTCAAGGACAAGTATGGTGTCATATTTCATTGTTGCATCTTCTCGCATTATAGAATAATGTTTCCTAAATAAACAAAGATATTAATATGCTGATTTCAAGCGTAAAGATATTTTTGCACTTCCCATTGTGTTACTTCCGCTGTGTTGCTTGGCATGTGTAACTCGTATTCTCTCCATTCTTGCATTTTAAGCTCTGCATAATTCTCAGCCATCTCGTTGCCTAATGCGTGTATGCAAATTTCATCATTTTTCCATTCTTCTAAGGCTTCTTTCAACGTTTTTGGCAGAACTTTAATGCCAAGTTTATTGCGTTCAGTATCGCCAAGATGGTAAACATTCACGTCTACAGGTTCTCCGGGCTCAATTTTCTTTCTGATACCGTCTAATCCAGCCTCGAATATCACTGTATATGCAAGATATGGGTTGCAGAGGGGGTCTGGACATCTAAACTCTATTCTGGCTTCTTTTCCATTCCCGAGAGAAAATGCTGGAATCCGCACTAGAACCGAGCGATTTCTCTTGCTCCATGCAACATATACAGGTGCCTCGTAGCCTGGTACTAGTCTTTTGTAACTGTTAACTGAAGGCGCTACAATTGCGCAAAGGGCTTTGGCGTGTTCTAGGAGGCCGCCGATGAAATAGCGACATTTCTGCGAAATATGCGCATAACCTTTCGAGTCGTAAAAGGAGTTCTCACCTGTGTTTAGGTCTAACAATCCTAAGTGTACGTGCATGCCGTTGCCAGCTTTGCCGAACCATGGTTTAGGCATGAAAGTTGCTATCCACCCATATTTTTTGTCTGCTACGGCTTTGGCTGCAAATTTGTATCGCATGACATTGTCTGCGGTGGTCAGCGGGTTTGAATACTTGAATGTTATTTCGTTTTGTGCTGAGCCAACTTCATGGTGCATCCGCTCTGTCGTAATTCCCATAGTTGACAACGCATTAGACAAGTCCATTCGATATGATTCCGTGACATCTCGGCCTGGAGCTATATCAAAGTATCTTTGTTTGTCTGTAAGGTGATTTTCAACCGGATAAATTTCATCTTTTTCGTTTTTCTGCAATAGATAAAATTCTAATTCTGCGGCAGCCGTAGGTTCATATCCTTCTTTTAATGTTTTATCTATGGCTTTTTTGCAAATATGCCTAGGGTCTTTTTCAAATTGCTTGCCGTCTGGCTTATGTATGTCGCAGATAAAACTTGCAACGCTTTTGTCATAGAAGTAGTAGGGGCAGACTGTGAATGTGGTTGGGTCTGGCTTCATGATCATGTCGCTTTCTTCTATGTTTACTCCGCCTAGCATTGAGGAACCATCGAAGCATACGCCTTCTGTTAAAGCGTTTTCCACTTCTTCTAATGGAATAGTTCTGCCCCTCAAAAATCCGAGAATGTCTGTGAAATGTAGAAGGATATAGTCAGCATTTCTTATCAATTTTAAGTTCGCGTCGAATTTTTTGATTACTTCTGATTTATGACGTACCATGAGATCTCCTTTAGGCAAGTTTACAGCAAAAGGAAATGTTTCTATAAATATAAAAACTTTGTCTCTACTAATAGAAGCAAATGTTAAATATATAATACGTTTATTGGATAAATGCTCAGCGTAGGTGATGTGGTGACTCCTTTGGACGAAACAGATGTAAAAATTCTGAAAGCGTTGACTCTTGACTCAAGGCTTTCTTCGAGGCAAATAGCTAAACAATGCGGAATTTCCATAGGCACAGTGTTGTCGCGGATAAAGAAAATGGAAAAAGAGGGAATAATAAGGGGCTATTCCGCTCTGCTGGACCATGAGAAGCTTGGATACGAATTGACTGTTGTCAGCGAAATAACGGTTTCTAAAGGTAGACTTTTGGAAGTGGAAAACGAGATTGCGCGGCTTCCAAATGTGTGTTGCGTTTACGATGTAACTGGCTTAGTTGACGCCATGATAATTGCCAAATTCAAAAGTCGAGATGAACTAGGCAAATTTACTAAACGTTTGCTTTCCCTTCCATACGTGGAAAGAACCAACACTCACGTTGTACTAACTACTGTAAAGGAAGACTTTCGAATAATCTAAACTGTAATCTCCTCAAATTCCATTTTTTATTTATCTTACTGAAGCAAGACTTAATTTCCACAACAAATTAGAACATAAAACAGATTGCCCCTAATGCGGGGGTTGCCAAGCATGGCCAAAGGCGTAGGCCTGAGGCGCCTATCCCATAGGGGTTCGTGGGTTCAAATCCCACCCCCCGCACCA
>JACAEI010000045.1 GCA_013388905.1 Candidatus Bathyarchaeota archaeon
AGTAGGAGAGAAAAGGTTTTAGTAAGGTACGGGCATACGGTTTCTTGCTTCTTCTACAATGGGCAGGACTTGTTTTAGTTCTCTGAAGTATTTGAGGACTGTTATACCTCGTTGTGTTATGGCGTATACTACTCGGCGTTTACCAACTGTGCGTTCTTCAACTAGGTTTTGCTTTATGAGAAAGTCTAAATATTCTTTTAATACGCTGCAGTTGACATTGGCTTTATACATGATGTGTGTAAGCTTTAATGGACCACGGTGGGCTAATACTTTGAGTATGTCTATATACATTTCTAGTTTGGAACGTCTCATTTATCCAAACCTCTTGCGGTTATTCTTAACATCTTTATATAAAGCTTTTATGGATTCAAACTATGGCTTTTTCTTCTTTAGTCTGGGTTAGTAGCTTCTCTTCTTTTGGACACGGTTTAACACTTTTATTCTATTTTGGAAGGCTGTGACAAGGTCATCTAGTAATATTTTTTGTAATTCTGTCGAAAAAGGCTTGATGCTTTGCTTAAGGGCTTTTGCCAGTTTACTTTCCAACTCTTTACGTTGTTTTATGGTGAGTTTTTGTGTCAACGTGTTTCCTCCATATCAGCGCTGAAGAATAGGCTCTGAGTATATAACTAACTTATGAACTGCAAATATGAATCCAGAATCCATATCTAAAGCCTATTGCTTGTTTTGACGGTCTTATGTGGATGTTCTGGGTCTTCTGATGTGCTTAACATCTAACATATGATTGACTCACTCATAATTCTCAAAAAGAAGAGCTTTATCCAGTTATAAGAGAAAAGCGACTGTCAATAAGAAGTATGTGGAATCAAACTATGGTTAATGCTTCTAAGTCTCTTGGGTAATATGTCAGTATTTCTGAGCCATCTTCAGTTATTAGCACCGTGTCCGAATGGCGGAAACCTGCAAACCTAAATTCGTATATGCCTGGTTCACAGCTTACCACCATTCCAGCCTTTAATGGTTGCTCGTTGCCTACGTCTAAGAATGGTGGCTCATGCCCTTCCAAACCTAATCCGTGTCCAGTGTGATGCAGCACCAGATGCGCTAAACCAGCTTTCTTGAACACATCAAACGTTGCCCTATCAACGTCGCTACATTTTGCCCCTGCCTTAAAAGTCTTGAAGGCAGCTTCTTGGGCTTTAACCATGACGTTGAAATAGCGTTTCTGCTTAGCTGTAGGCTTACCAAAGATTATCGTTCTCTCAAGTTCGCAATAATAGCCGCCAACATCTGCAGTGGCTCCAGTTCCAACCACATCACCTTTCCTAATCATACACTTTGTCGCCAGAGCATGAGGAATGGCACTCATTTCACCTATCTGACCTCTAAAGCCAGCGCTTATTGGAGTGCTTCTACGTAACGGCTCATAGTCTGATCCAAGTGTCTTTTTCATAATCGAGGAAGCTTCAAGCGAAGCTTTTAATGCGACTTCTACGTCCCATAAACCTTCAGCGATATATTCGTGCAAAAGAGTATGAGCCAGATTTGCCCATTTTGCACTTTCCCTAATAAGTGCTATCTCCGCTTTAGATTTAACTAAGCGCATTGAAGGCACTAAATCCTTCATGTCCGTAAACTTTACTTCTCTCAACTTCTTTGTGATTGGTGGACCTTTATAACCCCACATTGCAGACACCCCAGACTTATTATCAATGCCGATTCGTTTCTTCGCCAAACCCATGTCCTTCAAAAATTCAGCAAAACAATCAATCGGATGTTTCTCGCCTGGGTAATCCAAATAAGTTTTAATATTCTCGATAATTCTTGTTTTCAACGGAATATGGTCTTTTTCTAGCAATGGACCCATAAAAGTTACTTTGCCATCCAAGGGTATGATTAACGCTAACGGTCTCTCCGTTGCAATGAATGAATAACCAGTTAGGTAAAACATACTCGTAGTATTCGTTAAGTAAAGCGCATCCAACCGCCGCCTTGACAAAACTTTCCTGACACGTTCAATGCGACTTTCATATTCACTTTCACTTATCAAAAACTTTGCCATGAAACACCCCAACAACAGTAAAAGATTATATCATAAATTGCATAAATGCTTTTCACAATCAAAACAGAAAACACGCATGAATACAACTCCTTTAATTGAAGAACACTTTTATTTTCGGTTCTCATTACTTATTTCTTGCCGGATGATGAGAAGGCATTAGATTGATGCGCAAGATGAAATCTCAGAGTTACTCAGACGGCGCTAACAAGTTTTTGATTTCACATGAACTAGAAAGTTAACAGCATTCATCAAACGCAATCTTTATACTTGTCCACAAACGAAGGTTATAGGATGAACTTTGAAATCGAAAAAAGCCATACGGATAATCTTAGTTGTTCTAATGGCTTATTTCTTCATGCAATCACTCGTAATGGCTGAATTTGTTAAACCATCAACAATACCTCAGGGAGGTTTCTTATTATGTCTATATAGACTTTGAAACTAGCAGCGCTTTCACTTTAGGCATTGAGCATTCTGATGCTGGAAACCCAAACGGAGCTAGAAACTGGAACGCCATAACTAAAACTCTGTCAAATACTCCCTATACAAGTCCATGGGACGAAGGTGGCTATTTTCAAAGCAATTATCCAAATGCGTATAATTACAAGCCCGTTACAACCCCCGTTCATGGTGGTACGCGTTCAGCACTACTTGAACTCGTTAATCCGACAGACCAAAATACAAACCGTTTGCAACTGTTACACTTTTGGGACGCCTACACTGAAGACATATGGATAGAATCTTGGTTTTATCTACCAGTAGGATTCAACATAGGCCCAGGTGACATTGTTACCCTACAGAAAACAATTAGCGAAAGATGCTGGAAATCTGATGGCACGTATTATCAGTTTAACGGTCCTGGTGTAGCCATCATGATTGATGGAAGAAAAGATAGACCAAGCTATAATATGCCAATATTTGTAGTTCAACGCGGACAAGCCGGAGGAGCAGAAGTCCCAGATGGCTATCAAGGACTGCCAGACGTATTCGTTAGCGACGCAAAACAGACAGCATGGCCGTGGCAATGGGTCAATGGCAAAGCGGAGTGGGTTCCAGTTTTTGGACAATGGTTCATGATACGACAGCACGTATATAGAAACGTAGGTGATTTTCTCTTCAGAAACAGTCAAGCTTATAACAACGGCATTTACGAAATCTGGATGGCCTTCCCACCCAACTACGCCGTCGAGAAAGTTTACCCAGTAAGAACAGCGGGCAACAGCGATCACTACATACCCGACAAAATGAGAACCGTAGGAATCTATCCAGACATGCTTCGCCAAACTGGCTGGTACAATGTTGGCGGCAACTACGCGTACATTGCATCAGGATGCGCATTATATGCAACAGCCGATGGAGTAAACAGAAGACTGTACCTTGACGATGTGATTCTCGCAGCTGGCAAAGTGTACACATATTCGGCAACTTCGACATCGGGTGGACGTGGGCGCATTTTCCTCTGGTAACGCAGACAGCCTCTAAATTAATTGGCAATAATCTTTGGGAAACTTTCTAAACCGCAGTCTTGGTTAACTGAACACTAAATTGTGATTATACTTTTAAGTGCCCCGTTTATAGAGTGTATTTTGGAGATGCTTGTGTCCAAAAACCCGCAAGAATTCGATTCCGCTGTTTTGGAATCTGAGTTGAAGGGCAAAACGCTTCTTATCTACTGGTATCTGCTACAGCAACCGTCGCATAGCGTAGGCATTAGAGAAGTTCAACGTGCCTTAGGCTTGTCGAGTCCCAGCATAGCTGTGCATCATCTCGAAAAACTGCAGGATTTAGGCTTAATTACGAAAAAGGGAACAGGCGAATACGTGCTAGAAGGCGAGGTGAAAGTTGGCATACTCAAATTCTTCATGCGCATGGGACGCTTCCTGGTGCCCCGCTACCTTTTCTATTCAGTCCTGTTCTCGACAATGTTGATTGCTTACCTAGCTTTCTGCATACTCGGACAATTCACTCCCAGCTTCTACACGCTCATGTTTGGCGTAGTCGCCATGCTAATTTTTTGGATAGAAACTGTTAGGCTGTGGAGGGAAAGACCATTCTAGCGTTTAAACATGCTGTTCTAAAAAGTAGACATAAAAGCCTCAGCTATGCATATTTCTCTCGGAGGCGTTCCCATTGCGTAAAGGCATAATTTACACCTTAGCCGCCGTAATTCTAGGGCTGTCACTAGTGCTGATTCCACTGATTACCATCAGAGCCGAAGGCGAACTCAACGGATTCTTCTTAGAAGCGGTTCCTGAGAGACTACAGACACTTGAAGGAAGAAGCTACAACACAAATGTAAGTTCATGGCCTACTGAAGTAAAATTTCTTGCCACAATCTTCGTGTTAGCCTTAATCGAATATCTGTTGTTTAGGCGTAGGTCGCCTTACCGTTACAAGGCGCGGATTTTGCAATATCCCTACAATACTTAGTATCGCTGCATACGTTTTCTAGCACGTTGTGGTGTCTTCTGGGACATGGTACAGCAATGTCCATATGCGTAATTGGTAATTTGTTTGAACCAAAACAAGATTTATAATTACATCGCCATTAGGTGTTGCATATTCTATAACTGTGTTTGGGTCACCAAAGATTGTCATGTTTGTCGGGGTTAACGCTAGCCTAATTCTGTGACTCCATGCTGTTGTTCTCTTCATTAGCCAAATGCTGCCGTCACCAGTTAGCCAGTTGCAATAAATAGCTGATGTTAACCTATCATATCCGATAACAGGGTAAGTGTAATAATCTGCTTTTTGACTGACCAACTCATCTTTTATCTCGAAAGCATCAGATGTATTATTTCTCCAGCTGTACCGTATTTTTTCGTCATTTGCACGGTAAACTATATGAATATCGCCGCTTATGGATACTCCGCTAAATTGTCTTCCAGAAGCATAAGCACTTGTGCTTAAGGGATAGCTTGTTACAGTTTCTACGCTTCCCAGCGCGTGATTAGTTATTTTTTTCCCGTATATTAGCGACCCTGTGGTTTGTGTGGTTATCACGTAACAGCTTGTATCATTTATTCCGTAAATATATCCTTCGTTGTATGGTGTGGCTACTTCACTGAAGGCAGATTTTGGGTAGCCGGCATAGGTTATCCATGTTCCATTTGTGCTTTGAGTAAAAGTAACATACATTTGCCTTGTGTCGTTAGACCAGATACAGAAAAAGTACGCCCAAACATAGCCAGAAGGGCTTTGCCGAAGTCCATTAACTGCTTGCTGCTGAACATTAGTTCCAGAATGTAGTATTGATTCTGGAACCCATGAAATACTTCCATCTGCGTACAATCTACCTCTTCTAAACCTTATTGGAGCGTTTGCTGATTCGCTGCATCTCATGTAATACACGTAGCTGATGCCATCAATTGTTCCAGTGTTAACATAAAATTTTCCTCTTCCCCCTCCCACAGGATCAGGATCTCCGACCACAAATGCACCTTTATTCCATGTGCAGCCGTCGCTAGAATAGTTGTAGAATATGGCTGATGATGTGTTTGCCCAAAAGATCCAATAAAGATTTGTAATGTTGTCGTAAAACTCTGTTCTGCCTAAAGAATGCTTGATGTAGTTTATGGCTGAATTTTCCACTAGGCGCATGTATTCAGCTTTGTAGTTGCTCCATACGATAGGTATCTCTCTGTAAACATAACTCCAAAGGTTTAACGTGTTTTTGGCATAAAATTTTGTTGCAAGAACTTTTGTGGAATCGTTACCAACTGTAACGGTTATGTTACTCCATGCAGTTTCCCCTCCGTGAAAGCTTCCAGTAATGTTAAAAGGAAGCCAAGATCCGCTAGCGTTATGGTTAAATGCATAAGAAGCTAATCCGCTTGGGTCAGTCCATTCTTGGCTCACAATATTGTCTTGACAAGCAATTACAAATCTTGGGCCACTATCAAGCTGAACAGGCGAATTTGCGGGACCACGGTTGGTCACCATCCCACTCAAAATAAAACTGATGATTAACAAGCCAAGACAGATTAATGCCGCAATTCCAAAAGCGATTTTCTTATTCATCACCATTCACCCTGCTGCTAACCAAAGAAATAATCAACAGCGTTGCATTTTTACTCATCGATGCAGTATTAGTAAGAGACAATATACATTCTGTTCTATTTTTAGAACATTCAGATTCTGCAAAACTAACATTTTGTTCTAAAACATAGCATTAACTCCCTCAACTCCTTCTACTACTACATGTTTGAGATTCGAAAAGAGGAAACTTTGGACACCAATGTAAAAAGGGAGAGGACGCAAAAATGCAAGAAACTCAAATTTTGATAGAAACGCAACAAAAGCTTCAATATGCAAAAAAGATTAAAGTCTTGCAAGTATGCCTCCGCTGCGGCAGAAAATTCTCCTATAAAAGAACCCGTAAACGATGTCCATGTTGCCAAGGACTGCTCATAACAAAAACCACCGTTTTGCTGTAAATTTCCTAATCTCATATTGCATTTCTTGTCATTTTCCGGGCAGTTGTTATATACCCAGTATGAGCAGTCATCAAGGTTTGTGGCCTAGTTTTTCCCCTCTCGACTTGCATCCCACGAATTAAGCATTCAACAGTCTCGATGTCTAGAAAACTGTTTTCTTTTAAGGCTTCTACTGTTTTAACAACTTGGTCTATTGTAGGGCTGAAGGAAACAAGCGTTCCACATGGCTTCAAAGCAGTATAAGCGTGCGGTATAACAAGCCATGGCGTCGCTAAATCCAGTATAACTGCGTCAACATCAGCTTCGTCTATTCCGGCAGTTATATCCTTCGCTTTAAGCTCTACAAAATCAATCAAACCAGCCCGGATTAGGTTTTTTTCAGCAGTTTTTTGAAATTCCTCTCTAATCTCGTAACTGTAGACTTTGCCTTTTGGCTTAATATAATGCGCTAAGGCTGTTGCAAGCGCTCCTGTGCCCGTTCCAGCTTCCACAATGCGGCTTCCAGGACCTATACCGCTGAACATGACGATTAAGGCTATGTCCTTCGGATAGGTTATCTGAGTTTTCCGCACAGACTTTATAATATAATCATGCAAAAGTGGCTTCAACACAAAGAATTCAAAGCCTAAACTGCTTACAATGCTACAACCGTAGTCTTTCCCTATTAAGTTGTCGAATTTTATGAAACCTTTATGTGTATGAAAGCTTTTGCCAGCTTCAACTTTGACCAGATAGGTTTTCCGTTGGCTTAGGTAAAGGAGTACGTAGTCGCCTTCCACTATTTTCTGGTTTGACAAGTGCTTTCACTATGGTGTATATTTGAACGGATGCTTTGATCTATCCTTATTTTCAATTAACTCATCTACTGTGGGCCTGCCTTCTATCGTCTTGCGTATGCCGTGGCGCATAGCCTTGTAATTGTTTATGTAAACACGCTGTCTATCAACAGCTGTTGGATGAACGAACACGTTTGCAATGATTATCAAGTTTTCAACAGCCGCTTTAGGAATTGTGCCGTCGGCAACGCTGTCTATAACTGCTTTTGCCACTGCTGTTTGGGCTGGTCCATAAACCATGCTTGCCTGTCTCATACTCGTAATCGTGACGGTCGGAACGATGAGGGTTACAGGCTTTACTGTAAGGTTCGGCTCTAGAATAGCCAATAATGGTTCATGTCCAGGCGTCGGCGTCGCCTTAGCCTTTGCGAATGCTTCTCCAACAGGCCCGTTTTTCTCGCCAATAATAAGGTCGATGTGGGCTACTTCTGCGCCTTGACCAGTCAAAGCCTCACCTACTCGTAACTTGAAATCTTTTATGGTTTCTGGTGTTATGTCTACTGCCATAAAACGTTCCTCTATGGGTTTTTCTGCGATTTCAAACTTTATCTGTTTAGGCGTTATCTTACCAATTTTCTCTAAATCCAGCCTTAGCTCTTCTTTGGCTTCATATGTCAATTCTCCACCAACGCTCAGCGGCTTTCTAACTGGGCCCACTTTAATTTTCATCATGTTTAGTCCTTCTTTTGCGCCTACTGCTCCACTTCCAGCAATGATTCTGGCTATTTTCTGCACCTTATATTGTAGTTCGCGAGCTTTTTGCAGTTCGCCGTTTTTTATGTGGTTGTAGATTTGAACCCAGACATCTGGGATGACGTTTGCGCTTGCAAGTATTGCGCCAGAACAGCCTGCGGCTAATGCTGCTACGACCACTTCGTCGTGTCCGCATAAAACATTGATTTTATCTCTAACTTTTTCCAGCACAGCCAAGATATACCGAAGTTGTCCGCTACTGTCCTTTACGCCGACGATGTTTGGGATTTGAGCCAAGTCTTCAACCATCTGCCATGTAAGCTCGACGCCTGTGCATTGTGGAATGTTGTAGAGGATGATTGGCAAATCAACAGCGCTGGCAATCGTGTCAAAATGCTCGTAGATTCCACGGTCAGTAGGCTTCAAATAAAAAGGCGTCACAATCAATGCAGCGTCAGCGCCAACATCCTTCGCGTATTTTGTCATTTCTAGGGCTTGGGCTGTACCGCTGGCACCTGTTCCTGCAATCACGCTAACTCGTCCATTAACCTCATCAACAACGGCTTTTATGGCATGTTTCTTCTCTTCTGTCGTCATGTTCACAAATTCGCCCGTCGTTCCGCATGGAACAACCCCATGAACTCCTAACTCAATGCAGCGGTTAACTAGGATTCGCAATCTTTCTTCGTCGACAGCTTTGCCGTCATCTGTAAAAGGTGTAACCAAAGCTGGAAAAATTCCTTCAGGCTTGAACATGTTTCGCACCGTTTTTACCTTTAAGCATAACTATTATATCATTTAAGCTTTGAATTTAAAAGCGCAAGATTTGATCATAAGGAAGGAAGATAATGAGCGAGGAGCTAATTGCGTCTTGTGTATTATACTGCGGGTGGTGTCCCTCCTACGTTGTAGGATGTAGCCACATGGGCAGGTTTTTTGATGATGTAAAAGAGACTTTTCCGAAAGGAGTTAGGAAAAATTGAGTCAGAAAGTAGCAATAGGTTATTGTGGAGTCTGTTGTAGTCACTGTGGTATGCGAGCACGCATTCCAAAAATGGCGAAAGAGTTGAAAAGATTTGTGGAAGCTTATCATTATGGCGATTGGGTAGGATACATAACAAAAGATTTTGTATTTGAAGATTTTATGAAAGGTTTAGACTGGTTTGCCAATTCATGCTGTAATGGGTGTCTCTTAGGCGGGGGCATGCCAAACTGCGAAGTTAGAAACTGCTGCAAAGAAAAAGGTTTTAAAAACTGCTACTTCTGCGAAGATTTTTCGACATGTGAAAAACTTGTTTATCAGCGACAAACATACAAAATAAACGACAATTATAAAAAGATAAAGCGTTTTGGCTATGAAAAATGGCTCAAGGAACAAGAAAAGAAGCTGAAGGAAAGTTTTGACAATATCTGGTTCCTTGAAGGGAAAGCCTAAAGTGAAAAATACTTAAATGGCAAGAAACTTAACACAGACTACGCAAAACTGGAGATAACACATGGATAATATCAGAGAAAAGCTAAAAATTAATGAACAGAATCTCGAAGAGATTAACAATTTTCTTCTGAGAGAGGATAATCCTCTTGTAAGCGGTTTGTTAGAAATTGTTGAAAAATATGGCAACGTTGACGAGATTAACCGCAAAGCTATGGAAAGCCGCAAGCTCGAAAATCTCATAAGACGCCTTGAAAAGAAAAAGTCACCGTTTGTTAAAGACATTGAATGGCTAATCAAACAGCGAGACAGAAACTTGTTCATTGCTATTCCAGATTACCGCAGAAAAATCCTAGGCAAAAAGGCTGATTCCATGAAGTTTGACGATTCTTTTGCCGTTACGCTTGAAATTAGCGCATTCAACTTTTTTCCATGGCTGATAGAAGAAGCAAAACAGGCGATAGCCAAACAGGAGCTTATGCCAGGCCGATTCATTCGGGTTCGCAGTATGAAAGAACAAGTTGAAGACGATGACTTAGTAGCTTTTGCGGCTGCAATGGATGTTATAGGCGCTTCATATGTGCAGACACTTGACACTAAAGGAACAATGCCTGGACCAGATGGTAAACCCGTAAACGTTCACTTAGCAGGATCTGAAACCATCACTGGCTATTTTGGCGGTGTAGGTGCGCCAAACGAATACGCCTTAAAGTGGGTTGACGAGTTTCTGCATTATTATACTGAGTATGGGCTTCCGCAGGTTTTGAATACGAATTCTGGCACTGTTTTGTTGGGCTATTGGCTACGAAAACTCGGCATAGACATCGAATTCAAAATTTCCGTGTTTTTAGGCAACGATAATCCATATTCAGTTTTCTGGACGTTGATGACTGCAAAACTGTTCAGCCGCGAAGATGGCACAACACCGCTCATAGGCTTTAACCTCTCAAACTCCGTTAACAACCGCACAATTGAACTTTCTGCTTACATAAGAAAAGCGTTCAACTTTGAAGAAATTGTCCGCTTGGAACATCACATAACCGAAGCATACAAAAGCATTGTTAGGCAACCATACGACCGAACGAGCGAGCTGGTAGAGTTAGCCGACCATGTTAAGAACATCAGTGCTAAGCATGAAGGCGGAAACCCTGATGTGGAGCAGACTAGGGAGCATCCGTCTGACATTTTAGACTACTTCATGCCCAAAAAAGACATAGTGGAAAAAGGGTTGATGCAAACGCTTCTACGAAATTATTTGGATAAGCATGAAGCACTGAACAGAACAGCGCGAGCGCTCACTGAACACGGTTTAACATTCATCGCTGCTCAGAAACTTCATAAAAAATAAAAAAAGGCAATAGGACTACCAGTATTCTTTTGGTTTTCGCCAAACCACATAAACTGTTGTAGCCACGAAGAAGACAGTAGTTATAGCCAAAATGGCAACAGCCTTTCGCGTATTGTCAAGGTCGTCAACGCTTCCATGAAGCCTCCAGTAAGTCTCGTTTAACTTAGCCAGATTTTCTAATGTAAGATTCATCTGAAAACTCTGGCGGAAAGTGCTGTTCAAGTTATCAAGCAGTTCCTCAAGGTTTTTGAGATAGACATTCTCGACATAAGTTGCAGTGAAACCGCTTGAAAGTGGTGGATCTAAGTAGTCTAATCTTGCAATGCCGTATCTTGCCCAGTATGACAACACAATTTCTCCATAAGTTGAACCCCATATATTTGCAGGCATTGAAACATTGAATGCGCAGTTATAAGTGCGTGAAGTGTTGTTTAGTGAAAAACCATTTCTAGTTTCGTTTTTCAAGAGAACTCTGTTCTCGCCATACAAGAAGCCAAAGATGCTGAGATTAAAATATTGCATATAAATCTCATCTGTGTCGTTTCGCAATTGCAAATTTAAAATAACAGTGATATTTTGGCCAGGTTGTGTCTTGTTTGTCGCAGTGATTTGAACGTTTATTCCTGGGAATTCAAAGAACGTTTCCATGTTTTCAACTGATGCCTGTGCTTTTAGGTTTGCGAATAAAGCGATTGCCAGAAGGAATATGCCAAGTATAAGGCTTAGCTTTACAATTTTCTTCATTTTTTCACCTTCAAACAAAGTTACTGTGAGAGTTTTATGGAAGTTTATTTAACACTTTCCACTACTTCTCTTGATATTCGCCGCTTATCCAAAAGCAATTTTTTAAAATTTATGCCAAAAATCGGCTATCTAACTGAACGGATAAAACGTTGATACATGTATATGAAGTAGATAAAGGCAAAAGCAGTCAAAAGTATTTCAAACAGCAGAATTGCTGGGTTTTGCTCAACAGCCATAAAGTAGCCGTTTTGGAAAATGTCCGCGAACACTAGAATTTGGAGGAATATGGCGCCGCCTATGCAGCTTAAGCCCAAGCTATGGAGAAGCACTCGTATGCGGTGGTCAAGCTTTGCATTGGCTTTCATTGTTTATCGTGAATAGCAAAAGTCTCTACGTTAACTTATAGATTATGAATCCCCATACACAACAAAACCTAAAGATTAAACTTTAGAATTGAGAATCAACTTTGCTACTTTGTTTAACAAACGCCGAAGTTTCGCTTAACAAAACTAGACAAGTAAGCCCTATTCTTGCAGTTCTTTTATAGCTTCTTTTATTGTTGAAACAGATTTTTCGAAGTGTTTCATTGTTTCTGGCATAAGCTTAAGCTCCAAAATTCTTTCCACACCGTTTTTTCCTAAAACAACTGGTACGCCAATGGCGATGTCTGAAAATCCATATTCACCTTGTAGATAAGTGGAAACGCCCATCAAACGGTTTCTTCCTCTCAGAATAGCGTCAGCCATAATTGCAATAACGGCTGCAGGCGCATGAGTTGTCGAGCCTTTCAGCCTGATTACGTCAACGCCAGAAGATATAGTTAAGTCAACTATTTTGTCAATCTGCGCTTTGCTGAGCAGAGAGATTATGGGTATCCCAGAAACAGCTGCATACTCAACAAGCGGAACCATAGAATCACCATGCTCACCAATAACCAAAGCCCTAACATCTTCCCTTGAAATATTTAACTCTAAAGCAATATAGGACCTAAAACGCAAAGTATCCAACACATTGCCCATCCCAAAAACCCTTTTTCTCTCAAATCCCGATTCCTTATAAGCAATGTAAGTCATAACGTCAACAGGATTCGTAACAATCATTAGCTTGCATTCTGGAGCATAGCGCACAACTTCTCTTACTAAGGACTTAACAGTTTTCGCATTCTTATTCATCAAGTCGATTCGCGTCATGCCAGGCTTTCGCGCTTCACCAGCAGTCACAATTACAAGGTCTGAGCCTTCCATTTCGCCGAAGTCGTTTGTACCTTTAATTTTTCCGTCAAACTCTATAGCAGGTGCAGTCTGCATCATGTCGAGAGCCTCGCCTTTGGCTAAATTTTCAAAAATGTCTATCAGAACAACATCGCCTATTCTGTAACGTAAAATGCTGAAAGCGGCAGCACTTCCCACTCTTCCAGCACCAATTATGGTAATCATAACGCTTGAAAAATAAGATGGTTCAATTAGATATAATTAACGCAAAGTTTAACATGGGCAGTAGCAAAAGGGAAAGAAGTTTGGGAGACTATGGTAAAGAATATTGCGAAGCTTTACAGGGCTGGACTAACAATTGCAAGCGCTACAGACTTTGCTGGTTCTCCACTTTTGAAAATGGGTACAAACGCCATGGAGTTAGAGGTACTGGTGAAGCATTGCAAATTCAAGCCTATGGATGCAATTGTCGCAGCTACTTGTAACGGTGCAACAGCATGTGGTCTGGAAAATGTGACAGGCACTCTGGAGAAGGGAAAACTCGCAGACATAATAATTGTTGATGGCGACCCAGTTAAGGATGTGAAAATTCTGCAAAACAAGAATCGTATAAAAATAGTTATGAAAGAAGGAAAAATTGAGACGCGAAGGGCGTAAAACTCGCCTAAAACTTTGTTGCTCTGTTTTCAAAAATACAAAGAAAAAAGGAAGCTACTTAACGAGCAGTTCTCAGCATGTTTCATTTTATGCGATTTAGGTTATTCTCCTTCGAAAGTGGAGACTTCTGTGTCTACTGTGAAGTTGACTAGGACTTTGTATTGTCCTTCCCACATTGGTGTAAACGTGTATGTTTCTACATGTTTTTGGCAAGTTATAGTCATGTTTATCGGTTCTTGAAGATGCATTAAGTGTTGCCAACTTTCAGAAGTGACATTGTACCAGTAGAGGTGTGCTTCGTAAGTTCCATTAACGGAACATAGACATTCCACACAGTTTGTCTGCCATTCGTCGCAGTTCTCTTCCCAGCAGTCCTCGCTATAGTTTTCCCAATAGCATTTACAATTTAGCTTTAGCCAGACCCAGATTTTTACTGGACAACCAACGATTCTGGGTTCTCCAATCTTAATTTGACATTCAATTTGAGGCTTTGTAACTTCAAAGGTTTTTTCCCAAGTGTAAGTGTATGATGTGGAAGTTATTGCTATTGCGCTGAGAACAAGGCTAGTTGATACTGCTGCAATAAGTAGCAGAACAAGTTTGCTCTTTTGCATACTTAAATTCCCCCTAGCACTAGTTGTCTATGTAGAAATTTGAGGTTTTTGGAACCGTACTATAGAAAAATCGTCTATCACGAGTCACTATTAAACTTTCAAAAACAATTCCTTTTAAAGCTTATATTCCATGTTTTCCTCAGAAAGTATAGCTTGGACAACCATTTTATAAGATTAACAATCACTGTTGCTTTTTCTATAATCTATACTCTTTTCCATATTTTATTATCTTAGCATTGTTGTAGTTTTTCTTGAACAAATGTTGATTTTCGGTGTGTATCGGAAAGATTTGTTTTGGATTAATGTAATCAATTAGCTGCATCAGCTGTTGCTTATCTAAGTGACCAGAAGCGTGCAACTGATGAAAATGTATTCCAAAATGGTCTAGCCAATTATGCATTATTGTGTCTTCGATGTCCTCTTCGCTAAAGGGCTCGCTCATACTATGGACAAAGTGACTGCCTGAATCTGGTTTGATATCTATTAACTCTGTGAATTGATAGAAATCCAAGTCCATAACCAATTTTCTTTGATTTTTGCGAATGTATTCGTGCGTCACCATTTTGTCCATGAACTTCCGCTCCCACACATAGTAGTCTTTATCATCGAATTTTCCAGACTTCTTCCGTTTATAATAAACTCGAATGTTCTTGTCTTTCAATGGATTAGGGAGATCAAGGTGTTTGTCATCTACAAGTTTGTTCAGTAGATAGGCTGTTTTTGGAGAAAGCACAATTTCTCTTCCATTGTTTTTGGCTACTGTATAGAAGCTTCTCAATCTATCCATATCCCGACTATAATGGGCAACAAACACTATTTTGTCTGTGGAAGAAATAATCTGACTGCTTATCTGCTCAACTTGTCTTTCAGAATAGTTCATGCGTTTTTCCTGTTCAACCATTCTTGTTCCTTCACAAATTAGAGCAACAGGCTTACAGTTTACTGCCTTCTCTAGAAAATCTCTAGTCAAATCATTTCGGGGACCATGCATTCTAAGATCCCCAGTGTAAACAAGAGATCCGTTGGAAGTGTGAATTATAAAACCGTAGGCGGCAGGTATTGAATGGTCTACATGAATGGGCTCTATCACTATGTTATCCACTGGAACCTTATATCCTGTGCGAAACATCTTGTATTTATGCTCCCCATAGTTACAGAAGCCACTGGTTTCCTCCATTGTTTCCAAGAAAAGCTTGGTGCCTTTTCCCAGATGCACTTCTAGTTCGGGATGCAAAAATTGAATGTGAGTTACATGGTCAAAGTGCGCATGGGACAAAAAAACTGCTCTAAAATCAGGTTTTTTTGTAGGTAGTAAATCGGTAAACTGCAGTTGCTCATTTGCGTACAAGCCCTTTAATTTAGGCAGTAAGCCAAATTCAAAGTAATCGCCCAATCCGTTAATGGCTCTGGGACAAAGCCAGCTTGTGAAGAAATCTGAGCCAAAAGTGAACGATTGTCCAAAGTCTAAGAAAATTTTTGTGCCTCTATCTTGTAGTAGAATTTTGTTTCCGCCGATTTCGTTTACTCCACCGTAAAAGGTTATAGTGGTTGCGTGCTTTACCATTTTCATCCCTTCAGTTTGTCAGCTTTTCGGCAAATATTGGAAATAATAAGCATTATGTGTGGAAAAGTGAATACGCTGAAGACTTTTGTGTATTTTGGGTTTCCAGCTTTTTTAACTGTGTCAACGTGTCCGCCTGCTTTAAGGTAGCCTTCTATGAAAACTTTTGCAATAAGCTCTGTTGATTTGATGCTGACAAATGGTGAAATATAATGTCCAGCATAGTATAGAAACTCGGCGATGTCCCAGACTTTGTCGCCGTTTCGAGAAGCTTGCTCAAAATCCAGTAAGTAAATTTCATCATCTCTGTCAACTAGAATATTTTCTGGTTTTGTATCGCCTAAAGCTATGTTGAGGGCATGCACTTTTGCAAATGTTTCGCCCACTTTTTTTATGATATTTAAGCTGTTCTTCTTTTCTTCAACATTTTTCGATTCCGTGATTTTTCTTATTACTTTTTCAAGGCTTTCACCTTCAACGTATTCCATAAAAAGCAAACGTTCAGCATGATTCACATACAATAGTTTTGGAACCGCAAAATTCTTCGAATACAGTAGTTGGTTTATGGCGCATTCTTTCTCGAGTCTAGAGCGTCCCAAAACTGCAAAGGTTCTAGTTCCAACAGTCCATAACGTGAGCGGAAACCACTTGACGCTTGACCAATCTTTAAACCTTTTAACAACAACCTTTCTTTCTTTACCATTCGTTAAAGCCTTAATTAAGTAGGCATCATTTAAAACGCCACCAATTTTTTGAATGCTTACTTTCGTGTCTTCGCTTGCACAAAGTGCCTTTCGTGCAAAATCCTTAATATCAACTTTACTTGTCAGTGGAACAAGCCCCATTGCGGTAGGCACATAAAGATATTTTTGAGGGTCATCAATCTGATGAATGATTTTTGAATTTTCTCCAGTCAATCGTTGAAGTCGCGTCAGCAATTGTCTGCTTTGTAAGAGAGAGTTTATGATTTGGGGAAAAACTCCGAGTAGAGATGTGAACAATGTTTTCTGTGCAGGTTTGAATAAAGTGATGAATCGGGTTTTTCGGTTTTTGACTTTATCTATGAAATCCCTGGAGATTTTCACGTAGTTCTTTGAAAAGCTAATCACTTTTTCTTTTTCTAATTGTTCTAAAGCTTCACAGTAGATTCGAAGAGTAGTTTTCACGTTTCTTTCTTTAGAGTCTTCTTGCATAAAATTTAGCACCAAGTATATCATTGGTGGAAAAAGTCTGGCTCTGCTTAGCATTGATTCATACAAGAAAAATTCGGGTTTGATGCAAATTTCGTAAGACAACTCTGGAAAGTCTAAGACAAGGTTTTCTAAAAGTTCTGTGATTAGGCGCTTTTTCAACTTAACCTCTTGAGCATGCAAGTATTTGCTGTTTACTAGTGGTATGTAGGGAAAAATTAGTCCGCCTGCTACACCTTCGCCTAGGAAACCCCTATCCACATCCATTTCAAAAACTCCTTGGTCAACAGCAATGATAATAGTGTTTCTTCCATCGAAGACTTTCAAAAAATTCATAAACTTAGGTTGAAATCTATGAATTACAAATAAAACTTCAATTGTTCCTTTTACATTTGACAGCTCTAATGAGTAGCCGCCATAAACACATGCTGCTACAATTTGGCAAGAACCAGCAACGTGCCTACCAAAATCAAGAACATGCGCGAATAGTTTCTGGTTTGAGACTTCTGAAGGCTGAATCAAAGCTTCACCTAGATATGAATGCAGACTCTGTAGATAGAATCTGTAACTCTAGAAAATATAAGTATGCTTTTCAATGAAACCTAACGCAGAAACAGTTTTCCTTTTAGTAGACAGTTGCTGGATTACCTCCAAATGGTTTGTCGGTAAACACATCTACTATGTATAGAGGGATTTCGCCATTGCTGTCCTTTCTCATTTATTCACTTTTCAATAATTTTAGCGTAAGCTCTCAAAACTTTTAGGGCTTTTGCGGCTTTTTCTGGCAAATCATACAATGGAATGCGTGTATTACTCAGCACATTATATACCAATTCAAAATCTTGTCCACCTGCAGGCACGTCTACAATAGGCTTGCTAGGATATTTTGCTGCAACTTTAGGAAGCACTTTGGCGTCGTTTGGCTCAAAAAAGCACGATTTAAGCATGTTTATTACTAATACGCCGTCAACATTCTTGTCTGCAAGAACAAGCTCTAACACTTTCGCGTAGCGTTCAGCTCTAGCATCTGCTATCATATCAATAGGGTTGGCTGCATCCACTCCTGGATACAACCTTTCAATTTTCGTTCTAGTCTTTTCCAACAAAGTGGCAAGTTTTAAATTGTTCTTAACAATCGCGTCTGCAGCCAATATTGCTGGCCCACCTACATTGCTTACAATGGCAACATTATCGCCATGCATTGGTGGTTGCTTAGAAAGGGCTATGGCTGCGTCCATCAGCTCTTCTATGTTTTCGACACGTATTATTCCCGCTTTTTTGAATGCAGCGTCAAAAATTGCGTCTGAGCCGGCTATTGAGGCTGTGTGTGATTTAGCACGGTGTGCAGATTCCTGTGTTATTCCACCTTTTAAGGCTACAATGGGCTTTTTCTTCACAGTTTTTTTGGCTTCTTCTATGAATCTTCTTCCGTCTTTTATACCTTCCATGTAGAGACATATAACTTTCGTGTCTTTGTCTTTTCGGAGATAGTGCAGTAATTCAACGTCGTCTACATCTATTTTGTCGCCTACAAATGCGAATTTGCTGATGCCAACACCATAAAAGTATGCCCAGTCAAGTATGCAAGCACCGACTCCACCGCTTTGTGATATAACCGCAATGCTTCCCTTCTTGGGCATTATATCGCTTTCAAAAGTCGTGTTCAACCCATTGGTAGTGTTTATTACGCCCATAATGGTGTTAGGTCCCAAAACTCTGATGCCATATTCCTCTCTAAGTTTAAGCAGGTGTTCACGCTGGTGGTTTTTGTATCCGCCAGTAATCATGACGAGGGCTTTAACTCCTATCTTTGCGCATTGTTCTGCTTGACTAAGTGATAGTGTGGATGGCAACATTATAACAGCTAGTTCTGGGATGCGACGCATTTTGCTCAAACTGTTATGTTTCGCTTTTTCATCAATGTCTAAGACGTAGACTTTTCCATGAAAGAATTTTTTCATGTTATGTGTTACGCTTCTGAAAAGCTGAGGCGAAGCCATGCCGACTTTTTCCCGAATTGTGCTTGAACCTATTAATACTACTGACTGAGGGTCAAAGATAGCCTTCACATTCATCGAGTTAACCTTCAAATCAAATCGCTTAAAGGGAAGGTAAGAGAATACGTTATCCATATTCATAAATTTAACTAAGGAATTATTTGCGTTCTATTATCTTGATGTAGGCGAAAGCTGCGCTTAAAGTGAAAATTGCCGAGAAAACAAGTACATTAAGAATTGAAACGTAAGAAAATGCTGGACTGCCAAGCAGAAAATTGCGAATCATGTCTGAAGCACTGCTTAACGGATTAATCTCGGCCAATGTCACGAGCACAGATGGAAATTTACCTTCTGCTCCTAATTGTTGAATTAGCGAAAGCGGATAAAAGACGCTGCTGCAGAAAAACAGCGTATAATAGACTAGTCCACGTGCTGTGATGAATTTTTCTAGGCTTGAGGTGGATACAGCTATGGCGATGCTTAGTCCAGATATGCCTAAGGCTAGGAGAAACAGAATAGCAATTATAGTCAAAAACTGCCAAACGTTCGGAAAACCCAGAAACACGAAACATGTTAGCAAAAGCGGAGACATGTAAATCATGCCGCGTAATCCACCTGAAAGCACTCGCCCAATAGCTAGTTCCATTCGAGTCATCGGCAAACTTAACATGTAATGGTGCACTTCTCTTCGCCGCTCCATATTTATCTCTCGCCCAATCATAAATGCTGAAGCAAACAAACCCGTCACGGTAAGTCCAGGCGCGAAAAATCTAAAATAGTCACGATATTGCTCTATGACAGCGCCTCTTACCATGTAGTTGTAGACTATAGCCATTATGAACAAATCTGCCAAGTTCATGCTGATTAGGCCAACAAGCCACCACTTATAGCGGAAGAAGTTTCTCAAATCATGCTCTAGAAGGTTAATGATGTGTTTTATCATTGCCATCCTCCTCCTTCAATGCGCCTATCGTAAATTGTGATGCCAATAAAGGTGAAGATGGCGAAGAATGCAATTATGCCCACTAATGGCAACAATGGATTGTCCAATGTGATTATGTCTGGTAGCCCTGTGCCCCAACGAAACAAGTCTGCAGCATAACTGACTGGGTTAAAGTTTGCAATTCCACCATAAATTGGGTTAGCTGTTTGCACAACATTCAAAGGATACATTGCTGTGCTTAACCGCACGATTAAGGCGTCTAATACGCCCATAAGTATATCGAAGCGGTCGATTGACTTTATCATCACAGCTATAGTGATGCTCATGCCGGAAACGCCAAACGAGAACAGAAAAAGCGAAAACAACGCCGCTAGGAAGTTGAGTGGGTTAACTGCCCCAATAACGTATAGCGAAGCCGCAATCAATGGTCCAACATAAATGAAGGCTCTTAGACCCCCGCCGATTGAGCGTCCCAGCACAAGTTGTCTCCTTGAAACTGGTAAGCTAAGCAAATATTCAAAGACGCCATGCTCTGCCTCTTCATAAATGTCAAATCCAATGAATATGGCAGCGGAGTAAAGTGTCATTATAGAAAGGCCCGACACGTAATAACGAAAGTAGTCTGGCACTTCTTGCACGTTAATCATGCGTGAAGCAATGAGCCCGAACAGAACTATCTGTGACACGAACCATATGGCACGTATTATAATTAGAAATTTATATTGAAAGAATAGGCGAACGTCTCTTTCGGCCACTAGCAAAAGCTTATTCGTCTTTAGCTCACACTCCCACTTTCTGGGCTTCTTCGATTGTTAATCCAGTGTAATGTGCAAACACATCGTCAAGGCTTGGCTCACTCATGTGAATGGATGTCACTGGAACGTTCTTTTTCAAAAGCATGTTCATTATTTTTGGGACGACTTCTTCAACCTTATTTAGATATAAGCGCAATAATGTGGGTTTAATTTGTAAAACGTTAACTACTTCCTTAAAGTTTTTGAGGTCTCCGATAATCGCAGTTGAAGCATCATTTTCGAGTTGAATTTCTACTATGTCGCCACCTATTATACTGTCTTTCAGAGTTTTTGGTGTGTCGCATACGAGTAATTTGCCCTTGTGCATTATTGCTACGCGATCTGAAAGGATGTCTGCCTCGTAAAGCTCATTGGTGGCGAGTATTATAGTGCTTCCTTCATCGCGAAGTCTGCAAATCATGTTCCATATTCTATGCTTGCCAACAACGTCAACCTGTGCAGTAGGTTCGTCAATAATGGCAATTTTAGGTCTTTGAACCAAAACCTTGGCTAGCTCGACCCGTTTGCGCATGCCACCTGAAAGCGCATGAACATTTTTGCGGCGATGTTCCCACATATCCAGGTCTTCTAAAACTTGTCGAACTCTGCGTTTTCGCTCTTCATTGGGCAGTCCGCAAACTTTTGCATGCCAGTTCACGATGTCCCAGGTTGTGCTAACCCACAGCATTTTTGGCTCCTGAAATACTACACCTATAAGCTCTCGTACTTTATCTGGATTCTTGCGTATGTCGTAGCCACCAACGGTAGCTGTGCCCTCTGTTGGTCTAATAACAGTTACAAGCATAAGAATTGTAGTTGTTTTCCCCGCACCATTAGGTCCGAGAAGCCCAAGAATCTCGCCGTCTTCAACTTCCAGATTTAGATGGTCTACTGCCATAATATTGCCGAATTTCTTTGTTAAATTAGTAATTTGGATTATAGGTGGCATACTATGCCCCGACGCTGAAGCGAATAACAATAACTAAGCGGTTAAAAAAGATTTATCATTTCTAGAATCTAATTTCTCGTTTACCTGTGCCAACCTTTTTATATAAGAAGTTGCGTTTTGTGTGTTGTCACATTGATTCATGTAATTAGCAAAGCTTTTGAAAGCTTTTGAAGAATGCATGGAAAAATTTTGTGGCAGGAGAAATGAAATATATGAAAATACAGTACTTTAAGGATTTACCAGTAAGTATGGAAATCTTGAAAGGTGTCGGAGAGCTTGGATTCAGTAATCTTTTTCCAATTCAAGCTCAAGCGATGACTCCATTGCTTGAAGGCAAAGATGTTATCGGGCAAGCACAAACCGGAACTGGCAAGACCGCTGCTTTTGGAATTCCAATGATTGAACGCCTGAACCTAGAAATAAAGAATGTTCAAGGTTTAGTTTTAGTACCAACCCGCGAACTTGCAGTTCAAGTAGCAGAACATATTCGCCAATTTGGAAAGTATACAAAGCTGAAGGTCTTGCCAATCTACGGAGGTGAACCAATCGGAAAACAAATACATGCATTGCAGGATGGCATCCACATAATTGTTGGTACGCCAGGTCGCATAATTGACCTACTTGAAAGGCACATCCTTAGTTTAGAGTCGGTGAAGGTAGTCGTTCTCGACGAAGCAGATAGAATGCTTGACATGGGGTTCATAGATGACATTGAACTTATACTTTCAAGAGTGCCGTCAGATAGACAGACAAGCCTTTTCTCAGCGACAATCGATCAGTCTGTGATGAAAATATGCACCAAATATATGAAGAAGCCTGAAAAAATATTCGTAAGCAAAGACGAGATAGCCCTTACGCAGATAACCCAATATTATATAGCTGTGAATCCATACAACAAATTTGAGGTTCTCAGCAACATTTTAGACGAGCACCATATAAATCGCGCTATAATATTTTGCAAAACACGCACGGACACAAGCATTCTTGCAGACAAGTTGCGAAAGAGAGGGTATGACGCAAGACCTCTTCATGCTGGCTTCAGCCAACCACAAAGAGATTTCGTCGTTAACTCTTTCAGAAAAGGAAAATTGAAGCTACTTGTCGCGACAGACGTTGCTGCAAGAGGCTTAGATATTCAGGGAATAACGCACATAATAAACTACGATGTGCCTTTTGATGCTTTAGTCTATTTCCACAGGATCGGCAGGACTGCTAGAATGGGACGCGAAGGAACCGCAATAACACTTGTAGGGTATGGAGAATTGACAGAGTTCAATGATATAAAAGCCTTAACTAAAACAAAAATAGAAGAAATAACGGAACTCTGCGAACTCGCCCAAACACACCAGTTAAAACACAGCTAATTTCATACTTCTTCACCACTAAACATAATAAACAGAATTGACACTCTTACATGAGGTTAAGACAAAAATTATGCCTAAAGATCCAGTTTGCGGAGTTATTCTTGACGAAAAGACAGCCAAGTTCAAAATAACCTATGATGGTGAAACTTATCATTTTTGCAGCGTGACTTGCAAGAAGAGGTTCAAAAGACACCCCTTGAAGTTTGTAAAGTAACAATCTGCAAATCGAAATGTCAGACGATGAGAAGAAGCGGTCAAGAATGGTTCAAGAAATAGGAGAATCGTTTACAGCAAGGTAGAATAGTAATGCGAAATCAAACGTCACCTAGCGAGTATCTTGCATTTCTGTCAATAAAATATGAAGTTGATGCTGACAAGTTTTTTGACGCATTAATTTCAGCGGGGAAAAATCAAAAATCAACATGCGGAAACCTTTCAATCGAATGTCGAAGCAAACAGAATAAAACAATAGTTCTTCTAATAACGAGAGGCCCAAAAGTTGTTGCACAATTTCCAATATCCAAAGAACTTTTGTTGGATCAAAACAATCCAATCAAAAACGCCAGAAAAGCTAGTATGCTCATTAGACGGGCAATCAAGATTGAAGAAAGTCAAAAGACAATTCAAATTAAAGACTTACGAGTTGGAATGAAAAATGTCAATCTAAAGGTAGAGGTTCTGGAAATTACAAAGCCTATTGTGGTCGTTACAAGATTTGGAAACTATGCCAGCGTCGCTAACGCGTTAGTATCAGATGAAACTGGAAAAATCAAACTTTGCTTATGGAACGAACAAATAAACTCCATGTCTGTTGGAGATACTATTCAAATCGAAAATGCGAGAATATCTGCGTTCAGAGGAGAAAGACAGTTGAGAGTTGGAAAAAATGGCGCTATTTACGTTACTCAAAATGTCATTGCCAAGTGAAGGTGCAAATAATCCGTAGCTAATAAGAACAAGTCGAAAGGCTTTGCTTGGGCGAACTTGACATTAAGAATATAGATGCGTAGAATGGAGGTACATGCGACTTTAGCTGTGAAGTAACGTTTTAGACTCATCAATTGTTGCATGTTAGTAGATGTTGTTGGAAAAATTTTTGGTTAAATCAGCGTTTTTGGTTCTTCCATTTTTTTCAGCAGCGGTCTCAAAGTTGACTGCGTATGTTCTGCTATTAGGTTACCTTTTGATACGCCTGGTGTGCCAATTTTTCTACATATGAAGTTGAGCGAATCTTCAGTGAAGTTCAGCAAGTTTCGTCCTTCGGTTGTTAGGTTGTAGACTTTTCTTGGTCTTTCGTTGTTCATGTTCCATTCACTTTTTACATAACCTTTCTTTTCTAAAGCATTTAGAAGCGGATAAATGGTGCTTGGTCCAAAATATACGCCGAAGGTTTTGCGAATTTTCGTAATTATCTGGTATCCATGCATGGGCGTTGAGCTTAGAAACTGTAGTATGATTAGGTCTAGGAGTCCCTTCATTAATTTGACTTGAACTTCTTTTGAATTGTTCACCATTTCATTTCCCTTCTGTAGATGTGTTTAACAGTTTTTTTGTTATACATGGATACAATATGTCTTCTTTCAGACATATCTCAAGTCTTTATACTGCCTAAACGATAATATAAAGGTTCACACTTACCCCAAGCATAAAAAAGCATATCAAAGCATACCAAAATATTCTAAAAAATACATAATCTAAATAAGCCAAAACATGAACCAGTACAAAACAGAACACTTCTAGAGCGTGAAAAATTGACAGAGAGCTTCAAAAAAGAAATTGTACAACGCATAATCAAAAACCTGCTTGACATCCAACTGCTAAAGCTAATCCAAACGCAACCCATGTGGGGCTACAAAATAAAAAAACAAGTAGAAACAAACTTCGAAGTAAAACTAAGACATGGTGCCCTATACCCGCTACTTAACGCATTAGAAGCAAAAGGTTTCCTGGCAAGCCAAAAACAACAACAGGGTGGAAGAATAAGAAAAGTTTACAATATAACCAACAAAGGGAAAGAATATGTAGAAGCATATGACAGCGTATTAAAAGAGCAAATACAAAACAAAACATAAAAGCACCCTCATTTCTAAACAATAACTGATCCTCAAATCAAAGCCTTTTAAACAAGGGATTCCAGTGGAAAATGTCATAGGAAAAACTAAAGTTACCGACGAAAAATTGTTCAAAGAAGCAAAAAAACTGATCGGAAAAGAAGGCGCAAAGGGCTGGAATCTTGCCAAAGAAACCTTGCTGGAACAAGAAACCCGTAATTCTCAACTTAAAGAAGCATTAAATTACATTGCAGAACTCCCAGAATTTTTCAGACCAGCAATCGTTTCTCTCTGCTGCAAAGCTGTAGGCGGAAAATCGGAAAATACTATTCCATGCGGTGCATCGTTTATAATGTTAGGCAAGGCCATAGGAATACACGATGACATAATAGACAATCTAAGGATAAGGAATAAGCGTTTAACGTTTTTTGGAAAATTCGGCAAAGAAATCGCCTTAATCATAAGTGACATACTCGTGTTTAAGGCCTTCACACTAATGCGTAAAAATACTGAATTTGGCATATCTCAACAAACAAATGCAAAAATCCTTCAAACGATAGACAAATTCTGGTTCGAGCAAGGAGAAAGCGAAATCCTGGAACTTCAATCCCGCAAAAAATTGGAGATAATGCCTCAAGAAAGCCTCGCCAAAATCAAAATGAGAGCCTCTGAGCTAGAGGCAATCACACGCATCGGCGGGATTCTGGGAAATGGCTCTAAAAAAGAAATAGAAGCGTTGGGCGTATATGGTAGGCTTTTAGGCACAGCCTCAATCTTGAGAGACGAATTAATAGACATGTTGGAACCCGATGTGCTAAGTCATAGAATACAATATGAATCACTGCCACTGCCGCTAAACTATGCAATGCAAAAATTGGAATCAAAAGCCGCATTGACTTCAGCAATCTTAAAGAAAAGACTAACAAAGGCAGACCTTTATAAGATCTCAAAAGTTGTGGATGAGGCGCAAGGGATAAAATATGTTGCGGATTTAATCTCAAAAACAGCTAATGAAGCAAGATCCCAATTGGAAATGTTCAAAGATAAAAAAGATGAACTTCAGCTGCTAACTGCTTCGCTAGTGATAAAGCCAAACGACTGGAAAACTGCCCTTTCATCTATGTAAACCAGTCGTAAAATGCTCTTGGAGGAGCCTTAATTTCCTTCTTCTTTTTAGCCATAAACCTTCACCTTCGCTCCTAACCGTAGATGTGTAGAACAGTTTATTTAAGCGTTGTGTTCGACACACGAACAGTTCCATACCTTAACCATTAATATGGATTATCGAACCCCACATATAGCTCCATACCACGCATCCTTTCAGCCACAAGTTCCATACCTTAACCATTAATATGGATTATCGAACCTTAAACTTAATCTGAAGGCAAAAAGGAGGTATAAACTCAAAGGAAACATGGGGAAAAGAATGCTTTCTAAAATTGGCATCCGCAACTTCAAGCCAAAACATTTAGTTTTCTTTGTCTTTCTGCTTAATACTTTCTCTTGGTATTCTTTCTCAAGCTTGATCATGAATAAAATCACAGGGACTCTTATTGAAGGAAGCCTAGAAAGTTTAAGTCTTCAATTGGCTTATCCAGTTTCAATAATAGTTTCTGCTATTTTAGCTTCTTTTTTATTAAATTACCTTCACAAAAAGCGCTTTCTTCTTCTGTGGATACTTGCAGGTGTGGTATCATCATCGGCTTCGGTACTTTTGATTAATTCCTCTTTGGGAATAAAGCTTCTCATTGCCGCTTTCATGGGAAGTTCTCTTGGTATAGGAATGCCCACGCTTTTAACCTATTTTACAGAAATAACGCCGACAGAAAACCGTGGAAAGATTGGGGGAGCAACATTTTTTGCAACAGTAATGAGCGCAATCTTCTTCATAATGTTCTTTCAAGGCTTAGATTTAACATTGAACGCTGTAGCTCTTACAGGTTGGAGAGGATGGAGCCTTGCCATTATTCATCTAGTTCCAGAACAAATGAAACCATCTGAAGACTTTAGCAAAAGCAAGAGAATGTATACTGGTTTTCTTAACCGAACATTTCTTTTATACTTCGCAACATGGTTAATGTTCACGTTAGTCAGCGGTTTCGGCGCAAACATCGTGGCTTTTTATGGTGGAGATTATCGAAACAGATTCAAGTTAATCGAACCTGCTGTTGCCGCTTTTTCAGGTTTGATAGGTGGCATATTCTGCGATTGGATTGGTCGAAAACGCGTTATTACTTTTGGGTTTGTCTCTTTGGGTTTGGCTTATGCAATTCTGGGTTTGGCTTCTGAAGTATGGTTTTCATGGCTTTTCTTCTACGTTATCGACGGCGTAGCTTTGGGCATACTTTGGATGACGTTTGTCGTAGTGTTATGGGGTGAGATATCGCATCATAATATTCCAAAGTCTTATGCTGTTGGTGAAGCGCCTTACTTTTTAACTGGGATAGTCTCATCAATTCTAGCGCCCTTTACAGCTTTAATTTCGCGAACAAGCGCTTTTTCATTGGCAGCCCTTTTTCTCTTTGTAGCAGTAATTCCCTTGATGTATGTCCCTGAAACTTTGCCTGAAAAGAAAATTAGAGAAAGAGAGCTTAAAATCTACATTGATAAAGCGAAGAAAGTCAAGGAAAAATATGCTTAAATTTTAGTTATCCACCCTTTTTGCAGAGAGAAATGTTCTTTCATCTGATATTAACAACTGAGTGCAATCTGCAATGTAGATACTGCTACGGTGAAGCAGTAGAAGATGCAGATGCAGACTTTGCAGATTTTAATGTGGAATATTCTCTGCCCAAAAAGATAAACTATGATATTAGCTTGCTTGACAAGTTTTGCAGAGAAGACCCAAACTGCGTATTGATATTTTATGGTGGTGAGCCGCTTCTTTGCACAGATGAGGTTAAGCAGATTATGGATCGCGTTAAGGTTGAACATTTCATAATTCAAACAAATGGGCTACTTTTAAGACAGCTAGAACCCGAATACGTTAATCGTTTTCACACTATTCTTGTCTCTATAGATGGCGATAAAGCCTTGACTGATTATTATAGAGGTGAAGGTTGTTTTAGAAAAGTTATGGATAATGTAAAGTGGATTAGGCAGAATGGGTTTGAAGGCGAATTGATTGCAAGAATGACTGTGATGGAGAACACGAACATTTACGAGCAAGTTAAATGGCTTGTAACGAACAAGGATTGCTCTTTTTCTTCTGTACATTGGCAACTGAACGCTGGATTCTGGGGAAACGACTTTGCCCGGAGAGAATTCAAAAAATGGAGTGAAGAAAATTACAACTCGGGAATAAGCAAACTAGCCCAGTTCTGGGTTGATTACATGGAAGAAAATGGAGTTGTTCTAAGACTTTATCCATTCCTCGGAATCGCTCAGTCGCTTTTGTTTGATAGAAAAGAAAATCTTCGCTGCGGAGGAGGATGGATAAATTATGCAATTCAGACAGATGGCTATATTATTCCATGTCCAACCATGTGGGGAATGAAAGACTTTTACATTGGACACATAAGCGATGCAAGCCCTTTAAAATTGAGAAAAGTCTTCGTAGGCGAACCTTGCACAAAATGCGACATTTTCGATATCTGTGGTGGCCGTTGCTTATATGCAAATGTAACAAAAAGGTGGAAAGCTAGTGAATATAGCCTAATCTGTGACACTGTGAAGAATTTAGTCCACGTTATAGAAAAAGAATCGTCCAGAATTAAGCAACTTGTCCAGACTGGAAAAGTGAGCCTAAAGGACTTCGAGTTTATGAGATACAATGGATGCGAAATCATCCCATAAATATTTATTGCGTCCGTTATACGCCGGTCGTTTCCGCTTTCGAAAGAAAGCAAGACCTTCATTTTGGAGCACGTATTCGAAGCTTGCCTCCAACAGTTAGGTAATCTCCTTTTGTTTTTGCAACTTTCACGTGATACTCGTCCATTACTGTTTTTTGAAATAGTGCCCTGTCCATGTAAATATATATCTGAGAGTTTTGGATGCTTTTGTGAGCTACCCAGTTCCTCAATGCAATCCAGTTCAGAATTAGTGGAAACTTTTTTCAATATGCTGCTTTTGATACTTACTAAATTAGCGCACTCTTAAATACTCAAATGAGCTATGAACTTTTGTTTATAAGCTGTTGAGGCGAGTCTCATGAGTTCATATCAGAAACCTGTGGTGGCTTTCATTCTTTCATTGCTTTCTGGCATATTCATAGTTTTAAGTAGCGCTATTATGTGCCTTTGGTGGAGTTGGTGGTGGCCTATGGGCTGGAGTGGTATGATGCATGAAATGGAGGAACATATGCCTTGGTGGAACTTCAGCGGCATCACCAATATTATGGGTATATCAGGCATAATATTTGGTATAATAATTATCGTAGTTGCAATTCTTCTTTATATAAACCCGAAACAACATGAGTTATATGGCGCATTAATCATAATTTTTTCCGTGATAAGCATTATAAGCTGTATGGGCGGTATGGGAATAGGATTACTTCTTGGGATTGTCGGCGGAATATTAGCTGTACTCTGGAAAACAGAAGAAATGAAGCGCGCATGAAAGCTATGGCTTCATGATTTGCAACGTTAATCTTTTCTATTACGGTTGTTTCACTTATATGGACATGACCATGACTGATTTTCAGAAAACAAGTCTATACTGCCCACGTAACAATACGGTGTAAACAGAAATAGGGAGTCTGCGGGAGACATCTCCATTTGTGGCGAATCCGAAATCATCCCTTAACCTCTCGCGGTGACTAGACCTTCTCCCTTGAACCAGACGTTGAAGCTTACATTTACAGAAATGCGAAAGCAGTCTTTCCAAATATTTTTTAACAATATTTTAAAAAGAAGGAAACTTGAATTTTCGAGAATAGAAACTACAAAGTATATGCGATTACTGCGATGCCTATTAAAGCCAGTATTATGCTTACGATTATGAAGATTATGACCGCAACTAGGGCTATTGCAAAAGCCATTAGCCATCCACAATCAAAGAAGTGTTTAATCAATGCAAGCCAAACTATGAACATTACGATTGCTGCAAGCCAGCCATACAGAAAAACACCGATAACGACGCCGATAATGTTTCCTAAGAGCACTATCCAGATAGCGTCAGTGAACTTTGCTTTTTCTTTTCCAACAAGTCCTCTTCCAGAAAGCCACAGAATAGGCGAGACTATTATTGTGCTTATGAGAATGTTGATCAAGATTTCAACTAGATCCAGAGCATTCACCACCTTCTTTCAGTATTTTTGCATTCATTGGCTTTAAGCTTATTATAGGCTTCTATTGTTTTTCAGTCTTACACACTCGTTTCTTAGGTTAAAAAACTAAAACCTAAATCTAGCCTATAACTAATTTTGGAAACGGTGATAACGTGTCTTTGACTTTGCGTGATGCTCAACATCTTTGCTGGAAAAACTTCAAAAAAATCAATGACGTGCTTGACAAGCAGAGAGGCAGTGGCTGGACGCCTTTCGTGATGGTTACAGATTTGCTTGAAGAAGCTGGCGAAGTAGCCTCCGTTGTTAAAGGCTTGGAGGGTTTTAAGCCGCCCGAAAAACCAAAGACAAAGGAGATGCTAGCCACAGAGCTTTCAGACATGCTTTACGTAATCTTTGTTTTAGCCGAACATTATGGGATTAACTTGGAAGAAGCATTCATGGAGACAGTGAACGATTACATCCTCAGATTCATCAAATAAGTCATGTTGCTCACATTAGAAGCTCCGGATATTTCATGCCACAATAAAGAAAATAGTTGCAAGAGCGAAAGGTCTAGGATATGAAAACGATTACTATGGTTATTCGTCAGACAGAAATAAGTAGGTTATTTCCTCAAGGATTGCAGTTTCTGTTAGATGACAACGCATCTATGCTTGACGTCATTAAAGCTGTGGATGAAGAAATAAAGAAGAAGTGCACAAAGTTTCCAGCCAAAGAATATGAGAGTCTTCTTCAAATGGTTTATCACCCTTATGAAAATAGATTCTACAAGCAAGTTGCCATTCAAGCATATGTAAAGTCGAAATTGCTCATAAACATAAGAGAAAACCTAAAAATGCCATTACCAGACGGCACAACCATAATTTTGATTCCTCAAGGCGGATGCATTACTGACTGGGAAGAACCAGTCCGTTAAAAGAAAGCGCCGTTGCATATGACATATTTAAATATGTTATTTCACATTTTTCAAACAGAAGCGCAAATGTCCAAAATTAAAGTGAGCAAACGACTTAACCGTTTAATCAAGTCTGGAATTTGCCCTGCAGAAGACGCCTCAGAATACGCAACTGAGCTGAAACAGTTGGCGGAAAAAATTAATGAAAAAAATTCTATCAAAAGACAAAGCAATTTTTTCAAGGCTCTAGCTGATGAAACTCGCCTGAAAATCTTAAGGCTACTAGAAGTTCGAGAAATGTGCGTATGCGAAATAATGGTAGCATTAGACTTAACGCAGCCTACTGCTTCGCATCACTTGGGGCTTTTGGAAAATGCAGGACTTGTTAAGGATAGGAAAGAGGGCAAATGGGTCTTTTACAGCCTTGCAGACACGAACCTAGTCCAAAAATTGCATGGGCTGAATATTCTGTAAATTGAACGTGGTCTTCTCTATCTTTATCACAACAAATTTAAATATATAAATATGTTTTATGCGTCTATACAAACATAGAAAATCCAGACTTATTGGAGAATCGTAAAATGACTGAAGAAAAGCTCGGCATTTTTGAGAAATATCTCACCCTATGGATAGCAGCCTGCATAGCCCTTGGACTATTATTAGGAAGATTCTTGCCAAGCTTTGGACAATACCTTGATTCTCTAAAGTTTGCTCAGCTATCAATTCCAATAGGCATTTGCCTGTTCTTCATGATGTATCCAACAGTTGTGGGGATAGCCTTCAGCGACGTTAAAAAGGCTGCGAGAAAACCGAAACCTATGCTTCTAACCATAATTGCAAACTGGGTGATCGCTCCGCCAATTATGACGCTTTATGCAAACTTGATTCTCCAGGGAAATCCGCAGTTTATTGCTGGAGTTATACTTCTTGGAATGTCGCCATGCACCGCCATGGTCATGTGGTGGATAATGCTAGCTAAAGGCGACCTTGCTCAAGGATTGATAAACACAGCCGTAAACGCATTACTGATGCTGGCTCTTTACGCGCCTCTATCTGCCTTTTATCTTGGCGTCAGCGGAATACCCGTCCCATGGAACTTAATCGCCATGAGCGTTATCTTCTTCATAGCTCTCCCAGTATCTCTAGGAGCGATTTCAAGACAGTTATTAATTGGAAGAAAAGGAAAGGACTGGTTTGACTCCATTTATCTTGAAGGTGTACGCAAAATTTCTATTATCGCACTGCTGATTACGTTGATAGTTATGTTTTCGTTTCAAGGAGAAATAATCCTCAACGATCCATTCCTAGTCGCTTATCTTGCCGCACCAAATTTGCTTCATTATGTCACAATGATTACTATAACTTACTCTGTTTCATGGCTATCCAACTGGGACTACCCAACGTCAATAGATACTACCCTTATCGGTTCGAGTAGCCACTTCGAAGTAGCAATAGCGGTTGCCACGACTCTTTATGGGCTTAATTCAGGCGCAGCTTTAGCCACAGTGATAGGCCCCCTTATGGAAGTCCCATTAATGCTTTCGCTTGTAAAATTCGGTTTAAGAACTCGACACTTGTTTCCAAGAAAAAAAGGATTAGGAAAAAGTTATAGTTTCTTGTAAACTGTATCTTTTTCTCTTACACGCTCTGCAACCTTTAAGCC
>JACAEI010000046.1 GCA_013388905.1 Candidatus Bathyarchaeota archaeon
AAACAGCAAGCAACAAAGGAAACAGAGGATAAGTCATCCGAAATAACGACAACACAGTATCTAATAGAAACAATAAAGCAACTGCAGACAGACAACGAAAATCTAAAACTTGAACTCAAAAAGGCGAAGGGCATACCCTCAAGCAAAATAGGCCTAGCCTTTATGATTCCAGGTACCTTAGCGCTGATCTTCTCCATAATAAACAACTCCAACGTTTTAGCCTTCATAGGCTTAGGCCTAACATTTTGGGGCGCCCTATTCTTCTTCGTAAGACCAGTAAGATACGTCCAAAGCAGCCTACTAGACTCAACAGCAATATCAACATACACAACAATCGACAGAATAGTCAAAGACCTAAAATTCAAAGGCAAAAGCTACTACATACCACCATACCCAAAAGAAGTCTATCTTCCTGAATACCTAAAAGGCCTCAAAGAACCGGTAGTCTTCATTTCCGCTGACACAGGCGGTATGCCATCAATAGAAGAACTCGCAAAAAGCAAATTCCTTCTCGAAAACCCAAACGGAATATGCATAGCCCCGCCAGGCTTGGGACTTTTAACCCAGTTCGAAAAAGAATTAAGAAAAGATATTACGAAGCTTCAACTTAGCGAATTATGCGAAAGCCTTCCGCCAATAATTGTCGAAAACCTCCAACTTGCAAAAGAACTAGAACTGACAACCGAGGACAACCAAGTCAGCTTGAGACTGCTTGATTCAACATATAAGAACCTCTATACGGCAGAAGAAAAGCTGAAAAGCATCCATTACCTAGGATGCCCAATAATCAGCGCAATAGCATGCACTATCGCAAAAGTAACAGGAAAAATGATTACAATTCAAAAGGACAGCATATCCCCAGACGGGCAAACAATTGAAGTTTGGTATAGCCTTATACAAGGTTAAAATATGAATTTTCCACTATCAATATCAGACATAAGCCTATGGTTAGCTGTTATGGCAATCATCTTGCTAGTAACGTCTGAGCTTATATCCTCCGCCACAGAATACTCGAGAAACATCGTAATTGAGAAAAATCGCCTTCGACTGGTAGCATTAGCCCTAGGGATAGAGTTCATGGCTACAGTCGTCATGCGCATTTTTCAGCCTTTCTAATCTATGCGCTTTTCGGATGAAACGGACATCACGACCTTATTCTTTCCAACATGGCTTAATTTCAGGGTTAAAGGTAAGCACAAAATAGTGTTGACAGCTATTCTGCCAACGAAAATCTGGCGGCTGTTCACCACCTAAACAATACTATAATTTTACTAATTTCACGATGTGCCCTCAGGCGAAGGAGGAATGTAACGAATCTTCTAAGGATCATGCATGCCTTTGTGAACAGTTTTCTCCCAGCTTAAACGTGACTTTCCGCGTAGTTTCCAAACAAGAATTTCAATCAAAGCCTTAGTGCAAATAAGCACATTAAGAAAAAAAGCCACAAAGAGCAAAGGAAAAAACTTGAATAGACGCCAACGCTTCTCCAAAATTGCGCCAACAATAATCTCAGATAACGGTGCAATATTCCCGGAAACAAAATACACCACTGTCAAAAGGAAAGCTGTTCTCCCACCTCCCAAATCATAGCCAAAAAGAAAACATAAAACTCCGAGAAGCCATCCTAAACCAATAAGAACAGGAACAAAATAGATAAAAAGAAGTAACAGACCATCAAGCTTCTCCCTTAAAGTCAAATTTTTACTCCTCACGAGCGGCAAAAAATGCTTGAAGGCACATTGCATATGACCCTTTGCCCAGCGACTTCTCTGCCGCCAATAGCCCATCCACCCTTCAACAGCCTCCTCAAAAGAACCAACATCCAACAAATAGCGAACTCTAAAACCCGCCAAACAAACGCGATATGTCAAATCTGTATCCTCAGCAAGCACATCCTCATCAAAACCACTCAAATACTGAAGCAGGTTGCGACGCACGCCACCCGCAGTTCCGCCGAACTGAGGAATAAGCCCAAGAATGTCTCTTGCCAACTGATCAACCCTGTATCCACCTAATCGCTCCAAGAAAATCACATTTGAAACACGTTTTCTCAAATTTAACACATCGATGTAACCCTGCACCGCCCCAACCTTTGAATCAGAAAAGGCACAGTTCATTCTTTCTATAAAATCAACATCAGGAATGTAATCGGCATCAAAGAAAAAAATAAACTTGCCACTAACATGTTTCAAAGCTTCATTCAACGCAGCAGCTTTCCCAACAGCAGACTTTCTATGCAAAGTTTTAATGAAATTATACCTCTGTACAAACTCGTCAACAATTTTCCCTGTGCCATCGTCAGAACCATCATTAACCACTATCACCTGCAACTTTTCCTTAGGATACGAAAATTCGCAAATTCTTCCCAAAAGTCGTCCAATAACCTTCTCTTCGTTGTGGGCGGGAACAATAACCGACACAAACGGTTTACAGTCTCCTCCACCATTTAAACTTCGCTTAGAATCCCTTCCGTAAATCAAAGTGATAGCTGTAAAAACATAATGACGAATAAGATAAACAATCATAACAAATGCCAATGGAAAGAACACCAGGTTAATAAAAAACATAAACTAACTGTAAACACACAACAAACTATTTAATTTAACCCAAAATCCTCCAATAATTAAACAAAACCTCTATCCTTTATGCTCCTTCTCATATTTCACCCGTTCTTCAATTATTCTCTCCAACCGTCCATCCTCAACAGCCTTAAGAACATCCTCATAACTCGTAACGTCAATAATACTCGGCTCACCATAATGATACCACTTAATCTCACTTGCAGCAGGTCGAAAAGTCTCAGAAGTATTCCAGTGAAGATCATACCATTCTATCTGACGCCAAACAAACTTCGCAATCCTTCCACACTCAATTAGCTCATTCGTTTCTTCACCATAAGGGCACCTATACTTGTTCCTAACCTCACAAACCTTACCTTCAGCACCTCCCTCCTCCTCATAAAGCCTAAGCTCAACATAATTCATCTTGTTTCTTCTAACAACATCAGGTCTCCTATACATCGCATACATACTACTAATAACATATGAAGGCTCTTGCGCTTTCATTCCCTCTTCAATCTTGGTGATCGCTTCCTCAATACGCTTTATTTCTTCCCTAAGCCACATAGCATCAGGAACAACACAATCCCAACAAGCCTTTTTCCCATAAAATCCAAAATCCTCATTAAAACCATCAGCATCAAAACCCTCCAAACTCATATTTCTCCTCAAACACACAACTGTGAAACGCTCACACTCCTCATTGTAGTTCTTACTACTTTTAATGAAACTCGAGTCTGCATTACTTGGGTCGAACCGCTTATCCAGCTTTTCAGGCCACGGCCTACCGAAGAAGTAATCTGCATACTTCCTCATTAACTCCAAAAACTCCTTGAAAATATGAGTTGCAGGCTTCCCGATTTCTCCGCTAAGCTTTTGACAATACTCTACCAAAGGCTTGATAGCTGCTTTAGGAATTTTCGTTTCAACGCTCACTTCTGCCGCCTCTATCAGATAACAAGAGCCTTGTTTTTTCATCAGCCCACTCTTTCATCACCAAGCCAACGAAAGAGCGCCTTCGAACTCTAACAGTTCTAGCCTCAACTTCGCTTTGTCTCGCTAATCCGCTCAAAAGCCTATCAACATCAACAAGCACATCACCCTTCTCAACCTTCTTCCGCTCACCCCTAGTCAAAGCCAAATCCTTCAACAAACCCCGCAACATTTTATCCAAACTCTCAATATACCTGCCACAAATAGTGAATGTATCAGAAAATCCAACATTAGCCTCATAAACCTCAGCCCTCACAATACGAATCAAATACATAGCCACACGACCAACTAAAATCTCGTCAGCCAAGCCCTCCAAACTATACTGCCTCATCAACTCAGAAACCAAACCATCATAAGCCTGCTTCTCCACACCACACTCTCCCCCAGGAACAAAACTCTCGCATTTACCATTCAAGACACATCGATCACAAAGCATGAAACCACGCCTAAAAAACCCATGCTTTAAAGCACTCATGACTCAATCCTTATCCTAACCCAATCGCCACTTTCGCTTTTCTTCAAGACCTCAACCAAAGCAAGCCTAACATAATCGCCATCCTCCACCTCAAACAAATCCCTCAAACGCTTCGGAACAGTAACCTTTCCACCCTTAAACACTCTAACCACAAACTCCTCCATAACAACCACCAACCAAAAACAACAGAAGCACCAAACATTTAAAAATTGCCAATTTGCATCTACACATCCCATCTAGCTTTACACAAGCTCTCTTAAACCTTCCTTCAATGAAAACTTCGGGCTATAACCCAATTTTTCTCTAGCTTTCGAAATGTCTGCAA
>JACAEI010000030.1 GCA_013388905.1 Candidatus Bathyarchaeota archaeon
AAGACAGACAGGTAAAACCACGACCATAGCAATGAAAGCCATTTACTTTGCGGATACAAACCCAAATGTGACCGTGCTGATTACAAGCCCTAGCCTGAGGCAGAGCATGATAATGTTTGACCGCATAGCCACATTTGTCTATTCCACACCACGTTTAAGAAACAAGATTGTGAGAGCCACAAGGACGCTGATTCATTTTGAGAACAGCAGCAGAATCATCGCTTTACCTTGTTCAGAGAATTTACTACGAGGATACACAGCCCAAATGGTCATTTGCGATGAAGCCTCATTCATGCCTGAAGAGATTATAACTCAAGTAATTTTTCCAATGTTAAGCACCACAGACGGCTATGCCATTTTTCTAAGCACGCCATGGGGCAAAGACCATTTCTTTTACAGAGCCTTTGTTAATCCAGCCTATAGCGTACATAAAGTCAAATCAAGTGAATGCCCATTGATTAAGCCCGAGTTTCTCGAGGAAATGAAAGCCAACATGACTAAGGAAGACTTTTTGATTGAGTATGAAGCGGAATTCGTAGAAGCCTTAAACAGCTATTTCCCACAAGACCTTATCCGCAAATGCGTGGAGTTAGCGCAAAAATTGGGCGTTGAGCTTTATGGAAGCCTTGAAGCAACATTTCCAGCGGGAGATTATTATGCTGGAGTGGATTTCGGTAAATTGCAAGATTATAGCGTCATCACGGTTTTGAAGCGTGAATGTGACATTCTCAAGCTTGTTTATCTTTACCAGTTTCCACTTGAAACTCCATACACTAACGTTATAGGGCATTTAGTCAGAGCTCATCAGAAATTCAAATTCAGGAAAGCGCTTGTGGACCAGACAGGCGTAGGAGAACCTGTTCTCGAGGAAATCCGCAACCAAGGATTAAGCAATGTGGAAGGGCTAAAGTTTACGGTTCAAATAAAAGAGGAGCTACTATCAAATCTGAAGATAGTTATGGAGCAGAACCGTTTGGCGATACCTTATCATAGGCAACTATGCCAACAAATCAACGAGCAGCAATACGCATACAGCAAAAGCGGACATCTACAATTCAGCCACCCAACAAACAGCCACGACGATATGCTATGGGCATTAGCCCTATCATGTATGGCAGCAAAAGAACCACCAAAAAAAGAACCAGCCTTCACATTTAGTTAAAGTGTCACAATATTGACCTCTAATTGGTTTTAGGAAGTTTTTTCCACATGTTTTTTAACGAATCCCACACCAGAGTCTTATTGTAATATGCGCAGTTCTTTGTTTGACAAGTATATGTTTCCCATTCTATTCCAGGCCGTGCTTCTCTTACTGATTGACCTTCTTCCACTTGTGCGATCTTTCCTTCAGAAACTTTTAGTAGTGGTTTTCCACATTTAGGACATGTTTTCGTAATCATTTTTAATCCCTTTTTGGCATTCCTCCTATTTTTACTATCCTTAATTACTTTTAGGGTTGCTGCGACTTTTTGAGTTGTACACAAATATTTTCCAGTGTGTCACGCAGTTTACCAACGTCTTTAACTTCCGTAACGCCGTATTGCCAAGCACCTTGATTAAACCTTACACCCGATACTCCAAAATCGTTGCACTTATCGATAATCCGCAAGGCTATTACCCAATTTGGTGTCCGCTCCCCCAAATCTTCCCATAGACAGATAGCGGCTTCTTTTATCCATCTGTCAATTGGTTGCAGAAAGATTCTATGTTCGAAACGAACCTTTGCCTCAATATCCAAGATGCAGACTATGTCCCGAAGAAGAAAGGCGGAAATTTTATCACCAATACCCTTAATATTTCGAAGGGTTAGAAAGGCGTCGGTCATAGAACTATGGATTTTATTGGCTACATAGCTAAAGGGGTTGTAGTTGTTTTGGAAAGACTCCTTAGCCAATTTTATAAAACCTTTTATCACGCCTTCATTAACGCGTTTGTTTGCACCTTTGCCCTGTTTTTTGCAAAGTCCCTCAAACTCAAACCAAAGGATTTCGGGGGAGTCTTCCTTAATCATGAATATTGCATAACTTCCCATGGATTTTACACAGTTATTCAATGCCTTTATTGCTATATCCCCATATCCGGCTTGCTCTCCCCCTGCCCTTGCAAATCCGTTACGCAAGAAATATTCCAGACCCTTTTGCGCAGTTCCCAGTAAAGAAGGTGCCTCCTGAGGTGTTCTGTAATGTTCTTTTTGATATTTCTCAGCCCAATTGCCTGCAAATAACTCCATTATGTATTTTTGTTCGGTAAGGTTCATGGTTTTTTCTCTTTAGTATTTCTTTTAAATAAAAATTGTGTGTTTCTCCATGATTTGATGTGTTAAGGGCTCAGTTATGATTGAAGCTGCTAAGGAAAAAAGGAACATTAATTGCATTTAGTTATTTTGTAGTATCAATCTGTCCAGTTATGTTTTCGCTTATTCCTTTCAGATGTTTGGCTACCTCCGAACCTCTGTTGGTAAGTTTGTTTATTCTTCTTGGTGTTATAATTTGGCTTTCAATGAGACCTTCCATGTGCAAAGCATTAATCATTTCGCTACACCATTGCTCCGTTATGCCCACTCGCTTGGCTATATCACTATTTTGTAATGGTCCCTCCTCAAGTAGTGTAACCAGAATCTTCTGTTTTATTGTTAGGAACATGCCTATCCATGATAGATTTGCTTATTTATTAATGATAAACCATTCTGAAACTTTAATTTAAAATAGCATTGAGGGCGTTAGATATTGTTGGGTGTTGGTTTGGAAAATGAAGAGGAGTCTGCGTTTGAGTTTGAGTTGAAGAGACCGAGGCTTTTGGCGACAGTGCTTTGGGGTTTAGGCATTGCCACATGGGCTTTGACAGTTTATGGCATGTTAATTTGGCATGGGTGGATGGACAATGTTGAAGGTTGGCTTCTTGTGCTTATGAGTTTTGTTTGCGGCTTAAACGCTATGGCGATTGGTTTTCTCATAGACATGCATTCGCTGGAATTCAAAGGAGTTAGAATTGGTCTTCGAAGGAGAAAACGAAAAGAAAATGGGATAATGAAGCGTTAAGACTTGGGTTGGCTATGTATCTAACTTGCCTCCGGGAAAGTTTTTTATTTTCATGTTTCTAAATTGAATCAGATGAGTGATTATGGAAGAAGAGCAGCAGAAGAGATACGCTGGGAAATGCTTTGACTGCGGGGGATTGTTAGAACTGGTTGAATTAGATATTCAAGGTGTCAACAAGATCATGCAATGCCGGGATTGCGGCTTATTTCACATTTATAAGAAGGACTTTCTTGGCAGATATAAACTCGCCAAAATAACCAAAATACTGGATAAACCATAATTCGTCTAAGCGCCTGCAACTTGAATGTGCAATTGTAAATGACAGGTTAGTTGCCCAATTTTAAGGTGGCGCTCCGCAATGGGGACATTTATCATTCTCCGCTATGTTGAACACTGTGCCGCAATATTTGCATCGCATTTTAACAATCTCTTTAGTTACAATGGTTTCTTTCTCGCGGATCACGGGTACATTCGCTCCAAGGCGTTCTCGTCTATACTTCTCTGCAGGTGTTATCCATTCGTCTCCGTATTTGACCAGCCCCTTCGCCATTTGCTCTTCTTCAAATGACTTCTTTTTCTTTTTGAAGAACCCCATGGTCGATCCACTCAGTGCCCTTTTCCTTTCAAGAAATTTATAAATATTTAGTAATATAAAACTGTATTAGGGGGAAATTAATGTCCGGAGAAGCGTACATAGGTAAAGGAGTAGATCAACGAACTCTTGATGAAGCAAAACAGCGCTTGTTTGCTTCAGACGAAAAGTTGTTCTGCGCTATAAAGGGCATCGCGTATAAAATAGAAAAGCGACGTGCTCGCCAATATGAAAGCAGGAAATCAGGTCTCTTACTTATAACGAACAAAAGGGCAATGTTCTATGCTTCACTAATTTTCGGTCGGTATGATCAACTCGTTTTTCCATACGACCAGATTTCATCGGTAAACTGCCATAAAGGCATGATCGGCGATGAACTCCAGCTCCAAGTCGCATCAGACAGCGTTGCAATACATGCTATACCAAAGGGCGACGGAGATATTGCAGCTCAAAATATCCGAGATTTAATTGCTACTATGAAAGCTCAACCATCAATGGCAGTGGCTATTCCACAACCTGATATCGCTGACCAAATTGAAAAACTTGGCAAACTGAAGGAAAAAGGATTAATAACCGAAGAAGAGTTTGAGCGCAAGAAGAATGAACTATTGAAGCGACTATAGCACCAGTTTTCCTTTTTTCTTTATGCATTTCTATACATTAGATGTAATTCTTGTGGAGGTAACAAAGCTCCGCATTAATTTGTAGAAATACATTAATTTGTAGAAATATAATCGTGCCTTTTTGCTGTCTTAAACTTCTAATTTAGAAAAAAGAGGGAACTGAGTTTTTAAGGGTTAGGTTGTCACGTAATAGAAGTAATTTCACAAATTGCACTCGGTCTTTTTATTCTGGGAACGACAGCCTCATAGACCTTAAAATGGTGATTCATGTCGACTGTTTGCATGTAGAAGGTTTTCAGGTCTTGGGCTACGCATAGATCAGCGTTTTCTGCCCCGCTTTTGATTAGTATTGCGCTGTCTGTTCCGCCATCTGAGGCTTTAAGCTGGCTACTTATGTAGATACTACCCTGAATCAGCTCCTTGATTTTCTCTATTTGGCTTATGCCAGTATTCGCTATAAGCGTGTGAGAATCCATGAAAGCGCTTGGCTGCACAACCAAATCATAAGGAGGCGGATAATACTTGTCAAGCAATTTCTTAGCGGCTGCACGAACATCGTTAAGTGCATTAGGGCTTGTTGCCCATGCTCCGCTACTCGCCTGCGTCTGCCTTCCAGTAGCAGTTGTTAATCCTTCTATGCCAAGCATTGGTTCGCC
>JACAEI010000033.1 GCA_013388905.1 Candidatus Bathyarchaeota archaeon
GCAAAAACGTCATAAACTCCTACAACCTCTTCCTCAAAGTCAACGGAATGCACTGGGAAAAACCAAAATGCAAAATCACACGCAAAATCCCCTTCATCCCAACCGAACAAGAAATCGACACACTAATCGCAGGCTGCAATACCACAGAACCAAAGATCCACTACACGTCGCAGCTTTCTTGGGACACAAAAAGCTTGAGAACATACAGATCTACGTACAACTTGACAAAAACCTATTCAAAGACACCGACGACAGCTTCACCTGCAGAGTAGCCCATAACATTGGCGAAGCAATAGAACTCATCGAGACTGGCTTCGAATATGTCACAGGCGAATACAACGACGGCGGCAAACTCTTCCGAAAACGTAAATAACCATCAAAAACTTAACTAAAATGGTCGAGGTAAAGAAAAACTCCATAAAAAACAGCCGGGGTAGCCTAGCTTGGTTTGGGCGCCAGACTCATAATCTGGAGAGCGTGGCCAAGCGCCCAGAGGTCGCGGGCTCGAATCCCGCCCCCGGCACCAAAAATGATTATCGAAGCACAACCATTGAAGTTGTTGTTTTTGTTGTTAGTTCTTGTTGGTCTCCGAAGCCTTTCCTTATGTAGGCGTTTCTTATTTGGACTCTGTCACCCTTATTCAGCGCAGAAGCCATTTCTGCGTGTTTTCGCCATGCTGACACCCATATTCTTCCAGTTTCGTCTTTCAACTCGAAAACAGCAAGTTTAACCAATTCGCCTTTAGAAGTTTTTACTTCTCTCAGTACAGGCTTAGCGGCAACTTCGCCTTCTGCATTAACACTGCTTAGGCCTTCTTTCAAATTGGCAATTTTTAAAAACATTTCTCCAGATGCAACTGTTTCCACAAAAGTTTCTGCATCCACATGAATCTCCAATTTTTCACCTAAAGCTTTCTTCACTTTCGCATTTACTATCTGCAACTTTACACCTTTCTTTAACGCATTTTCAATTTCGTTCACCTTCTCGTTCCAAACAACAACCGATATCCTGCCAGTTTTGTCTGCAAGCACAAAACGCATAATTCGTCCAGAGCTTGAATCCTTTCGCTTAAAATCTGATGCCGCAAACGCCTCTTTAACTGTGCCAGCGACACTTATCCTTTTATTAATGTAGGCTCTTGTTATCTCTCCAATTTTTGTTGTAAATAAGTGCATAGTGGAACTTTTTGCGTCTATATCTTGCGGGTTTATCTCAACATCGCCTTTTTCTCCAATGTGCAACTCGACTTTTCCACTACGATTTTCCCGAGTGTAGCCATGCAGAAAACGTATTATTTGACCCGTCTTTATCTTGCCAAATTCTATGAGGCTGGTCTTGCTGTTCCATAAGACGGCTCGTAAGATGCCGCTTTTATCGGCGATAAGTAAACTAGCCAGCTTTCCACTTCTTTTTCCCTCAAAAGCTTTAGAAGAAAAAACTGCAACAACACGTCCAACAACCGCGATGTCATTTAATCCTGGAATCACGTCTTTAATTAAGAGTGTGGGCGTTAATGTTCTATTATTCGAGATTTCTACACCAAGTTTGGCTGCAATCATTCGCAAAAGAGACTCATCCGAAATCAAGCCGCCAGTTTTCTTTCTTTCCGTTTCCAGTTTTTTAAGAAGTTCTTCTCTTGTAATTTCTAAATGCTTAAGAAGAATCTGGTCAATTATTTTCTCAGACGACATTTCGCTTCGATACCGCTGAAAATGAAGACAGTAGACGCTATAAGGTTTATTAAAACTTTCAACATCTTTTAAGCATGGAAACTGGAGCTAAACGCACCCATGGACGTAAACACGCTTTACGCTTTAGGAATAGCATTAATATTCGCTGGAACACTCACTATTTTAGCTGCAATTATTTTACTCTTTATATCAAGCGCTAAAGGAGAAGGAAAAGTCAAAGGCGGTGGCGCTATAATTATTGGGCCTATTCCAATAATTTTTGGAACAGACAAAAAATCGCTCAAAACAGTTCTAATTCTTTCGCTATTGTTGACAATCCTCCTCACAGTGGCAACAGTAATAATTTACTTCTTGCAAAGGTGAATCTTCATAAATGAATAGCCGCGAGAGTAATAAGACAAGCAGTTCACAAAAATTTCTAATGTTATTTCTTGTCGGATTTGTAATGATTTTCATCGGCATAATAATTCTAATGATAGCAGCATTATTCTATGGAGAAGGCACAATAAATTTCGGCGGGATCATTTTTACTGGGCCGTTTCCGATAGTTATTGGCGTTGGTTCAGACGCTGTCTTAACAGTTTTGTTTGCCATAATTCTTGCTGTCTTGAGTGTTATAATCTTTCTGATAATGCGTAGAGAAATAGTGAGAAGAAGCACTTAGCTTTTCTTTTCTTCTTCACCATAAAAATTATATAGAAAAATCAGAACCAGCGCCACGAATGTTGAAATCATAAGTATTATTTTGAGTAGTTCAAAGTATGCACCTATATCCATGGAAACTTGCTCCTTCTTCCCCTCTATCTTTGAAGTTTAAATATTTAAGCAGTTGGTTTTTTCCATTCAGTCATAAGAGAATCATAAATCTCGTCATGGTCCTCTATGGTTTCATACCACTCCAAGTTTTTGGCTAATTTCTGCGCAATAAGGTGATAACACAGATGTACTTGCCTATCTAAGACGCGAAAATAAAAGTCGTCGCACGTGCAAAATTCTGCTGCAGGCATTAAGAGGTAGTCCCGCGTTTTTCCAACAACAATCCATACAGTTTTATTGCTTGGCTTAAAAACATATTTTTTCACACGATTTTCTTTTAAGGCTTCGAAAGCTTTGGTGAAACGTTGACCAAAAATTTCGTAAAGTCTCGTCAGGTTTTTGCCAGTTAATTTCCCCGCTGCTTTTGCTTCTTTGCATATCTGATTCAGTATGTCTATTTCCGTGTTTGCTTCCATTTTTTGCACATGCTTCGATGGAGATGTTGAAAAGAAAAAGGTGAGAGTGTTTACTCTATGTTTATTGGTTCGCCTTTGGGCTTTTTCTCCTCTTTAGTTTTGGGTAATGTAATTTCTAATACACCGTTTTTATACTGCGTTTTTGCCTCTTTCACTTTCACTTTCGCTGGCAAAGTAACTTCCTTGAAATATTTGCGTTGCGGTGTATCAACCGAAATGCTTAATGTGTCTTCTGTTCCATGGAGTTTAATGTCTTTTTTATCCACGCCCGGAAGCTCGACTACTATGTGTACTTCGCCGTTTGTTTCGATTATGTCAACGAGTGGTTCGCGTTCTTCTTTCACTTGTGGACCTAGGCGGCTTGGTTTGACGTTTCCGAATTCGCGGATTTCAGGTTTTCCGTCTGGACCTATTTTCATGCTGTACCCATATACGAAAGGACCGAATTCGCGAACTGTTGAGCCATTTGGAAGTTTTCGTTCTCTAACGTAGTCTCTTGGGACTCGTGAAGAAAATGTTTTGAATTCTTCTTCTATCATTTTTTCCATTTCGCGGAACACTTTATCGAAGTCTTCGAGGAACCAGCCTCTAAAAGGAGAACGTCTCCTTCTGAACCATTCTGGGAAATCTTCATCTGAAGACATTTATTTTTCACCTTGTAAATTTGAAGAAATATATACTCTATAAATCTTGTGTTGTGAACTTGTTAGCTGAACATTCGTAGTTGGTTGAGGGTTCCGAGGAAGGTTCCATCCAAAAGATATGTTTCTGCATTTTCCATGTCCACCACCTCTGACCGGAGAACTGGGCCAATAATTCCTTTGCTTTCTTTTCCTGGTTTGCTTTGGTTTAATGGTCTGCCTCCTAAGAAATCGTTGAAGGAGGGCATTATGAAAAGTTGGGAAGTTTTAGGCTTGATTCGGTAACGTTTGGCTAAGGCTTTTTCTGGGTTCCTCTCAGTTTTTACCTTGTATTTTTGCAGTAGAGTTTCAGTTAGCCCAATTGTGTTGCACTTTGCTTTCACCCAGACTTGTCTTGTTATTCTAAAACCTGCAGGGTCGCGGAAGACTATAATTGGATGCACATGTCCCATCACCAGTGTTTTGCATTTCAGTAGTGCGGGAGATGGCCAACGGTGCCCGTGGAAGAATCCTATATCGCCTATTGCTACACCCGTGGAGGACAGTACTTTTATGTTCTCGGGTAGTAGTGGTTCAAGGTTTCCATCATGGTTACCGCGGATTATGGATATGTCTTTTACTTGTTTTTTTAATTCGCTGAAGAAGTCTGGTATGTCGTGCCATTCTCCCATATCTGCAGTTGCAACGGTATATTTTACATCGCCTAGAATCAGTAGTTTTTCTGGCTTATACTTGGATATGAGGTTTGTTAGTTTGTTTAGAAGTTTTGGCATTTGCGTTGGTACATGAATGCCTTTTTCTGAGAGAGCCATTTCCCAGCCTATGTGCAAGTCAGCTATTACCATAGTTCGTGTTTTTTGGGTTTTTAGGAGTGCTGCTGGATGGGGTGTTAAAGGTGTTATCATTTTGTTTCCTTTTAGAGTCTTATCATGTTGAGAATTGTTTTTTGGATTTTTGGGTTGGCTGCGGCTATGAATGATACTTTTTGTTTCGGGTGTAGTCTAATCCTAAGCGGTTTGCCCCGTGGCGTTGTGATTTTTGCTTTGGCTTCTTGTATTATCAGGTATGCTGCTGCCATGTCTGTTGAGCGGAGTTTTCCTCGTATGTCTATGAAAGCGTCTGTTGTTCCGTCTGCCACGTAACACAATTCCAAAGCATTGGCTCCGAGATGGCGTATGTGTTTTGTCTTTTTGACTAGACTCGTTATTTGTGGAATTATCTTCTGAACTTTATAGGTGTTTAAGTCCATGCCTATAACGGCTTCTTCAAGTGACACAGTTTTTGATGGGGTTATTTTTTGGCTATTGCGATAGGCGCCTTCTCCCTTTTGCGCCATGTATGTTACTCCGTGATGAAGGTCAGCCACTAAAGCCTTGTGCACGGTGTCTAGTCTGGGTTTTGTTGATACTGCGATTGATGTTGCGTAGAAGGGTATACCTCGCATGAGATTTGTTGTGCCGTCTATTGGGTCGACTGTTACAAAATGCTCATCGGGGGTTTTGCCACATGCTTTTATGCCGGATTCTTCGCTTATTAGCGTAAAAGAGATTTTATGCTTTTTTAATGTATTTACGACGGCGTTTTCTGCTGCGAGGTCTATTTGTTTGATAGGATCGCCGCCTGCTCCGATGCCCAAATCTGGTTGTGGCTTATTTAGTTTTTTAAGAAATGGAGTGATTTGATTTTGAATGTTGTTTTTGCATTGAATCAGAATTTGTTGCCAATTGATTTTGCGTGTCACTGAGGATAATCTCCATTGTGACTTATACTATTATTTTTTGATAAAGACTTTTCCTTTGACTTCTGACAACTATGTTAGAATTCGTGACTGCAAACTAACAGTTACAATAATGAAGCTTCGAAAATTTAATCCGAGTTTTAAACCTAACCATCTGCACTTAATTTTATGAGTTACTTTTTAAAATCTCGGTTTTGTGTTCCCTTAGGTTTTCCTTGTCGTAAATGAAAAAATAGCAGTTAGCTTATTAGAAAAACATGGTGGTATAACTGCTCATGGAGAGTTTGATGAGAGAGGCTGCGCGTGTCATAGTAACCAGCATAGCATGTTTGAAGGAAAAATTCAATGTGCTCGTTATATGTGGTCTTCATAACAAGACTTTGGCTAAATATATAACGCTGGAATCTTATGCAATGAAAGCGTATCCTTACTTGTGGGTGTTTGACGAAAAAGCTTTTTCAAAAAATGTAAAAATTCTTTGCGAAGATGAAATCGCCATTCTTCCAAAACACTCGCGTTCTCTTTTAGAAAATTCGAACGTAATAATATGGCTTAGTCAGTTTGACGATTTAGAAAAGTTTCCGCCAAGTGTCAGAAAAGCGATGATTTCGTTTTGGGACAACGTCGATGAGGCTATAGAGGCTAAAACTCGTTTGTATGTAAATTTGCTCTCCGCTAGATGCATGGAACATATGGGCATAAACTATAAACAGTATCTTAACTCATTCATCAAAGCGGTTAACGTTGATTATAACAAGATTCGACGATATGGAAACACGTTGACCTCTAAGCTTAATGAAAAAAAGCTAATTCATGTTTATGACACGAAAGGCACTAATTTGACCTTCAGCATTGATAAACGTCATGTTGGAGTAGAAGTTGGGACCTTAGAAGACTGTTTTTCAAGCGGAAAAGAATGTGGAGTAGAAGTCCCTGGAGGAGAAGTTTATGTTGCTCCAATAGAAACTTCAGCAAACGGCGTACTTGCTGTTGAAGAATTCAGAGACTACAACATTCAAAACCTTAAACTTCATTTTAAAGAAGGAAAGATTGTTAGTTTCAAAGCTGAAAAAGGAAACGATGTGTTTAGAAATCTATTAGAAAAGGCTGAAGGCGACAAGGATAGAATAGCGGAATTTGGTATTGGAATAAATTATGACATGAAGCTTACGGGTTATAGAATATACGACGAAAAAGCCCTTGGAACAGTCCATATAGCAATAGGCAACAACGTTCACCTAGGCGGAGTAAACAAAGCGTCAATACACTGGGATTTTGTCCTGCTTAAGCCCAGCATAGAAGTTGACGATGTGCTTCTTATAAAAAAGGGAAAACTCGTTAGTAAATAAATGGGCCCGTTAGAATTACAAACTCCGAAAATTTGAACCGAGTAAGCTACAAAAACCATTCCCTTTAGAAAAAGACTAATTTCATTAGTAACACACTATAACACCTAAACGGAGTAATACCATGGATGTTTCCACGAGACGCATAGCAATGCAACGCATTCAAACACTGTTTCGCCTAGCAAGAAACACTTTTCACGAAAATCCTTTGTTAGCTCAGCGCTATGTAGATACAGCCAGAAAAATTGCCATGACAGCCAAAATCCGCTTACCAATAGAATACAAACGTCAAATCTGCAAGCATTGTAAAAGCTTTATCTTACCCGGAGTGAATTCTCGTGTAAGAATAAAACAACAACGAGAGCCCCACGTCGTGATTACCTGCCTAAAATGCGGTAAACAAGCACGGATAATGATAAGAAAAAAGGAGGAAAAATCTAAACTATGAGCAAATTGACTACCGGAATGAAACGACGCATCAAACGGAAACTAAGCGGAGAAAATCCCACAATCTGGGTTGGCAAAAATGGCATTTCAGAACAATTGCTAAAAGAAATCGAGAAACAATTAGAGAAGAATGAGATGGTTAAGGTTAAAATTTTGAAGAGTGCCCTTGGCAAAACAGAAGCAAAACATGTTGCCTTAAGCATAGCTGGGCAGACCACATCATCTTTGGTGGAAGTTAGAGGACACACTTTCATGCTTTATAAACGTCGCAAAAAGTGAAAGCCTTTATATCGGGCTTCATGATTTACTGAGGGAAAAGCCAAGAGGAATAAAAAGTCTTGACAACACCTTTCGACGTTCCAGCATCCAAATTCATAGAAAAACTAGCCAAATACCTAAAAGAAAACGTGGATGCAGTAAACCCGCCAGCATGGGTAAGCATTGCAAAAACAGGAGCTCATGTAGAAAGGCAACCGCAAAATCCAGACTGGTGGTACATTCGCTGCGCTTCTCTATTGCGAAAAATCTACATTAATGGACCAATGGGCGTCGAAAGACTAAGCGCTAAATACGGCGGAAGAAAAGATTTCGGCGTAAAACCAGAACATGCAGTCCGAGGAGGGAGAGCCAATATAAGGAAAGCTTTGCAACAACTGGAAGCTGCTGGTCTAGTTGAAGCATTTAAACCTCGCGGGAGAAAAATAACACGTGAAGGCAGGAAGATTCTGCAGGAAATCGCCGAAGACGTTCAAAAAGAATTAGCGAAAATTGTTCACAGCGCGAAATCTTCGAAGGGTGGCTGAAATGTCAGACGACGAGCTGGAAGAGCTTCGCAAGCGTAAACTTTTGGCTCTACAACAGAAAGTGGCTGAAGAACAGAAACAAGCACAAATGGAGCAGCAGCTAGAACAGCAAAAACAAGCTTTGCTTAGAAGAATCTTGACTCCTGAAGCACGGCAGCGGTTGACAAATCTGAAGATGGTTAAGCCAGAATTCACTGAACAGTTAGAGCTACAACTAATTCAACTAGCGCAACAGGGAAAGTTACCAATACCCTTAACAGACGCGCAACTAAAACAAATCCTTATTCAACTACAATCTCAGAAACGTGAAATAAAAATAAGAAGGAGATAAATATGGCTCGAAACAAGCCGGCTGCAAAAAAACGGAGATTGGCGAAAGCAGGAAAACAGAAGAAGGCAGTGCCAACTTGGGTAATTGCAAAAACAGTGGGAAAAGTTAGAGCACATCCAAAAAGACGGCATTGGAGAACTAGAAAAATAAAGGCTTAAGGAGAAGTGTCACTAATGGAAGAAGAAAAAAGAGGAGAAGAGCTGAAAGGCGAAGAGGAACAGAAAGAAACAGCTGAAACTGTAGAAGAGGCTGAAGAAACCTCCGAAAAGGAAGAGAAAACTGCGGAAGAAGCTGCTGAAACTGTAGTAGAAGAAGAGGTAGCAGCGCCAGTTGAGGAAGAAGAGGCTAAACCGTCAGCGCCAGAAGAAAAAGCCGAAGAAGAGGAGTTTGTTGAAGAGCGTATCTATACGATTCCGTTAAGTAAGGCTTGGATTGTGCCGCCAAAGAAAAGAGCGCCAAAGGCGATTCGAATTATTAGGAGTTTTGTCACGAAGCACATGAAGTTGGAAGCACGAAAAGAAGGGGAAGAGGAAGAAACTCCTAAGCGATTGTTTATTAGTAATGAGGTAAATGAAAGAGTTTGGAAGCGTGGAATAGAGAAGCCTTGCAGAAATATTAGGATAAGGGCTGCGAGAGATAAAGAGGGCAATGTCACTGTTTATTTGGCTGAAGGAGACTAATCTTTGCCCGTTTATTTGTCTGGTATTATTGGAAGCGCGAGCATAGGTGTGTATTCGCTTGCCACAGATAAAGTTGTCATTGTTCCAAAAGCAGTCCCGTTCAAGAAGGCTGAAAGACTCGGTGAATGGTTGAAGGTTAAGCTTATCCAAACATCTATAGGCGAATCAGTTCTAATTGGCGCACTTTCATGTGCAAACTCAAATGGGATTTTGCTCCCACATTTTGTAAATGACAAAGAGCTTGAAACTATAAAATCAAACTTCGAAGGAAATATAACGGTGATGGAGCGAAAGAAAACCGCCTATGGCAACTTGGTTTTAGCAAACGATTACGGTGCCATAGTTGATGTTCGCTTTCGCACTGCTGAAATTGAGGAGATTTCTGAAAGTTTGGGCGTCGAGGCAGTGTCTGGCGAAATTGCTGGCTTACCCTATGTTGGATCTTTGGCGGTTGCTACAAATAAGGGAGTTGTGGCGCATCCATTGTTGAGGGATTCAGAACGGAAACTTTTGGAGGACGTTCTGAAGGTGCCTGTTGACGTGGGTACTGTTAATTGCGGGATACCCTATGTAGGTACGGGTTTGATTGGAAATCGTTATGCGGCTATTGCGGGATCTATGACCACTGGTCCCGAGATGTTTATAATTGAGAACGCTTTGGACATTGTGAGGGAAGAGGAAACAAATGAAAGTATTCAGAGTTACAGGTGAAATTCGAAAACCAAACTTAAAAACTTCATTCAAAAAAGAAATAATCGCTGTCAAGAGCGAACATGCACTTGAGAAAGTTTACGCTGAATTGGGAAGCAGACATCGCGTGAAGCGTTTTCACATAAAAATATCCAATGTTGAAGAGGTTCCGCTAGAAGAGATAGAGAACCCATTAATAAGAAAACTTGTTGTTGGAGAAGAAGAAGTTGGAGAAGAATAAACGCGAAGACGAACTACGTAGAATCAACATCGAACTGCGGTTGCTTGAACAGACTGCAGAGGCAATACAGTCTAGGATTGACATGATAAATGCAGTTATCACAGATTTGACGTATGCTAATATGGCTTTGGAAGGCTTAGAAAAAGAAAAGGAAAATTCGGAACTTCTGGTGCCGATAGGTGGCAACTCCTTTATTAAAGCCAAACTTGAAAATCCAGACAAGCTAATTGTTGGAATGGGCGCGGGAATTTCAGTTGAAAAAACCATGCAAGAAGCAAAAGAGATTATTAAAAGACGCTTAGACAACACTGAAAAAACACGCCAGTCGCTTCAGCAGCAACTAGCCCAAGTGGCAGAAAAAATCAGCGAAGACAGAGAAAGGTTTGAGAGTCTAGTTGCCGAAATGAGAAAGGAGCAACCCTCCCAAAATGTTTGAGAAACTGAAGTCCGGGCTGAAAGGACTTGTTAACAAAGTTACGACAACCGAGCTTAAGGCTGAAAGTCTACGTTCTGTACTATCCGATTTCAAAGTAAGCCTCGTGGAGAATGATGTGGCTTTTCCTGTGGCGGAGCAGATATGTAATGGTATGGAAAAACGCTTAGATGGGGTTCAAGTCAAGCGTCTTGAAGACCGCAAGAAGATTGTGGAAAAGAGTCTACACGATGTGCTTTTGGAGACTATGCGCACAAACAATAATATTAACTTTTTAGACGCTGTTGAAGAAAAACGCAGAAAGAATGAGCCTTTTGTTATCGTTTTTGTTGGAATAAACGGCACAGGAAAAACCACTACTATAGCCAAAGTTGCACATTTCTTGAATAAGAAGGGTTATTCGGTGGTTCTTGCTTGTAGCGACACGTATCGGGCTGGTTCCATTGAACAGTTGGAGGAACACGCTAAACGCCTAGGGCTCCGTATGATTAAACACAAATATGGAGCAGACCCAGCAGCAGTAGCCTATGATACGATAAGCCATGCAAAATCTCATGGAATAAACGTTGTTTTAATAGATACAGCTGGAAGAATGCAGACAAACAAGAACCTAATGAACGAATTGGCAAAGATTAAGCGCATTGTAAATCCAGACTTGACATTGCTAACTGTAGATTCACTTACAGGAAATGATGCCGTCATGCAAGCAGAGGAATTTCACAAAAGCGTTGGTATAGACGCTACAATATTGACTAAAGTGGATGCGGACGTGAAAGGTGGTTCAGCCCTAAGTGTAACTTATGTAACGCAAAAGCCTATTCTATTCATTGGAACTGGTCAGACCTACGACGATTTAGAAGAGTTTAACCCAGAAAATTTTGTGCAAATGATACTGAAATAGTCTTAGTATTTTCCAAGAAGTTTCAGTAGTATTGCTTCTGCTGAGTAAAGCCTGTTCTCGCTTTGCTCATAAATTATTGATTTTGGGCTTTCGATTGCATCTGCGCTTATTTCGTAGCCTCTGTGAATTGGCATGTCATGCATAATGTATGCATTGCTTCCCTTCATTAATTCCTTATTGATTTGGTAGGGCATCATAAGCTTGACTCGCTTTTCCTTCTCTGCAGCATATTTTGGGTCTAGAAAGAATTCCATGTCAACCCAAGTATCCGTATAAACGAAATCTGCGTCCTTCACTGCCCTCTTAACATCCAACGTAGTTTCGTATAAACCAGTCTTCTTGGCATCTTTCAACAATTCCTCATCTCTTGACGGCTCATTAAATATCGGGGTTACAGTGGTTATTTTGACGCCTATTTTTGTGCATCCTTCAATAAGCGAATTGCAAACATTGTTATGTGCGCCTATGTAAACCAGCTTTATGCCTTTCAAGTTGCCCCTTTTCTCTTTCACTGTTATCAAATCTGCTATCGCTTGGCTTGGATGATATTTCTCGTCACATCCATTAATTACTGGAACATGCGAAGACGCGGCCATAGCTTGCAAATCAGAATTTTTTAATAACCGCGCCATTATGCAATCAACATTCCGAGATAAATACTGAACTTCATCGCGAATATCCGCTAACGCAAAGTTTGTGGTTCTCCAATCGATATATAATGCATGACCGCCAAGTTGGGTCATAGCCACCTCAAAAGAAACCCTAGTCCGCGTCGAAGTCTTCTGGAAAATCATAGCCAAAGACTTGCCGTCCAAAGCAGTTTGATATTTCGTTAAATTGTGCTTAACTTCAATACCTTTGTCAATAATTTCCATGAGTTGTTGACCAGACAATTCCCTAAAGTTGAGTAAATGCATGTTTCCACCCTCTTTCAGACCAAACCAGCAAAGAGAGTTATAAAACTTTTCTAAGGATAATTATGTTTAAAGGCAACTGCACTAAAGTGTAACAGTTATTACTTCTGTCAAGTTAATTAAAAAGCAGGCTACACCCATGATTTTACTAGTCGCATCAAATAAGGATGTTGCAAGCCACAACATTGCAAAACAGATTTTAAGCCATTATCAATTTGAAAAACAACAAGAAACTTTCCAAGAAAACCCTATATACGAAGCAGCTCTCGATGACAAAATAACGAAACTTGTAACTTTAAAAGATGAATCTGTGCATGCACAAACGATAGCAGATTCCTTCACAAATTTAGAGCTTATCATCTTCATTTCAAGGCACAGTAGCATAAGCGGCACTCCAACATTATCAGTTCATACTCCAGGTAATCTGGACGAAGCGAAATTGGGCGGACTTCCAAGAACAGTTTCCATTTCACCAGCCAATGCCATGAGAGACGCTTTGAAAGCTATGATACGCCTTAAGTCAAAGATGCAACTCAACTATGAGGTTTCTTATGAATGCACCCATCATGGGCCTTCATTAAACGTGCCCACAATGTTCGCTGAGCTGGGAAGCTCGCCTAAACAATGGAATGATTTGAAAGCCGCTGAAGTGGTAGCCCACGCAGCAATAGAAACTATTTTAAAGCTTGGCAAATCTCAAGCCAAAACTGTTCTTGGTATAGGCGGACCACACTACAATGAGAAGTTCACTCGTCTAGCATTGAAAAACGAAACAGCATTTGGGCATATAATCCCAAAATACGCTATTCCGCATGTTGATTTAGAAATTCTAAGACAATGCATAAAGAAAACTTTGGAAAAAGTAGAATCCATAGTTTTGGATTGGAAAGGAATAAAAGGAGAAGATAAACCAAAACTTGTTGAGATGCTTACGGAGACAAATCTTCCTGTCCAAAAAATTTAACATTGAAAATCTAAAACAAGATTTCCATTCTTTAATGCCGATTCGCAAAATATGATGGGCTCCAAAGAGCAGGCTTAATGCAGTTGCACGCACACGCATAAACACAGAAAAGTTAATAGAAGTGTTCCAAACTATCTATTAAAACCAAACCGCATGTAGCAACATTTATATCATGTTAAACTAACGAGTGTGCCGATGAACCATGGGTTTACGCTCTTTCCTTTCCCAAGCTGTAAGAACACTAAGACTCGCAGTAAAACCTGGAACAAGCGAGCTCTGGCTATCAATAAAAATATGTTTACTAGGCATAGGCGCCATCGGCATAATAGGATTCATCATTAAACTGCTATCCTCTGTTATGCAAGGCAGAGTCTAGAAGGATGAAACTTTGGAGAAAACCGACGAACCCGCAACAAAAATTTTCGCCGTTAAAACTACAACAGGACAAGAGAAAAACGTAGCTAAACTAGTTGCCGCAAAAATCGAGATGAACCACATACCAATAAAAGCAATTCTTGTACCTGAAACCTTGAAAGGATACGTTTTCATAGAATCTCAAGGACCACATTTCGTAGAGGAAGCCATCACAGGAGTAAGACATGTACGCTCTAGAGTTCCAGGCGTTGTAAGCTTTTCCGAAATCGAAAGGTACATTGTCAAAAAACCTGTAATAGAAGAATTAAACGAAAACGACATAGTGGAAGTGACAGGTGGCCCATTCAAAGGCATGCGTGCAAAAATCACACGTATCGATAAAAGCAAGGCAGAAGTCACTTTAGAGTTGCTGGAAGCAACCTTCACCTTGCCAATAACAGTCCATTCAGACTACATAAAATTGGTCGAAAAAGCAAAAACAGAAAGTGAGGAAAAATAATGGCGGACAAAAAAATAGTAGAATTACTCGTAAGTGGAGGGCAAGCGAACGCTGGACCACCATTAGGTCCTGCTCTGGGTCCTTTAGGCGTAAATGTAATGTTGATTGTGAACAAAATAAACGAGCTTACGAAGGATTATGCTGGGATGAAGGTTCCAGTGAAAGTTGCTGTCGACCCAGAAACAAAAGCATTTGATGTTAGCATTGGAACACCAACAGCATCTGCCCTAATCGTCAGTGAATTAAAAATTGAGAAAGGCTCTGGAACACCGAATACGGCAAAAGTTGGAAATCTTACCATGGAACAAATCATACGTGTAGCAAAGATTAAACGTCATGAGCTTCTTGGAAAAAGCCTCAAAGAAGCCGTAAAAGAGATTCTTGGAAGTTGTGTTAGCATGGGCGTTACAGTCGAAGAAAAAGATCCCCGCGAAGTACAGAAGCAAATTGACGAAGGCAAGTATGACGAAATACTCAGCAAGAGCGAAACCTAAGAGAATATTTTTATAACCGCATTCCATTCCCCTATTGGCACGAGGTCTCCAAAAATGCCCTTAGACCAGAAAACAATCCTCGACGCAGTTAAAGAAGCAAAAGAAAAATCTGAAAAAAGAAACTTTACCCAATCAGTAGAGCTAGTTCTAAACCTAAAAGACATCGACATGAAATCGGCTGAAGGCAAACTTCAAGAAATCATAGAATTACCACATTCGCCACCTAAACAAAACAAAATATGCGTCATTGCCTCTGGAGAATTGGCCTTGAAGGCGAGAAGGGCAAATGCGGACCTTGTCATAGAAAGAACTGAGCTCGAAGGATATGCTGGCAAAAAGCGTGATTTACGTAAAATTGCTAACAGCTACGACTTATTTATAGCTGAAGCTCCTTTAATGCCACTGGTAGGCAAAGTTTTAGGTCCTGTTTTAGGACCTCGAGGTAAAATGCCCATTCCTGTTCCGCCAACAGTTGATATAGCGAGTTTGATAGAGAAACATCGGAAAACAGTAGTTGTTAGAATGCGAGCGCAACCAATTCTGCAATGTCGCGTAGGCTCGGACAACATGAAAGAGGAAGAGCTAACAGAAAATATACAAACAGTTTTAAGGGTTATAGAAGGAAAATTGAAGAGAGGAATTAAAAACATTAAAGTTGTCTACATAAAAACTTCTATGGGTAAACCCGTAAGCATCAGACCGTAGGAACGAGGAAGGAAAGCCAATGCCATCACAACAAATCTTGCAAGAAAAAACAAGCGAAGTTGAGGAGATAACACAGCTAATAAAACAATATAACGTCATTGGAATTGCCAACCTTCAAAAGGTTAGGGCGTCGCAGCTTCAAGCATTCAAGAAAAACTTGGCAGATAAAGTCTATATGAGGGTAATAAAGAACACGCTTATGAAAATGGCCTTTGAAAAATGTAAGGACAAGGTTGACCCGGAAAAGCTTGCAGAATATTTGACAGGCTCGAATGTTTATCTTTTCACGAATTTGAACCCGTTTAAATTGAGCTTACTCTTGGAAAAAGGCAAAGTAAAAACAACAGCTAAAGCTGGAGATATAGCAGCTTTTGATGTCATAGTTCCTGCGGGGAATACTGGGCAACCGCCTGGTCCAATCATCAGCCAGCTAAACGCTGTTGGATTGCCTACGCGAATTGAGTCTGGAAGCGTCTGGATAAACAAGGACACATTAGTCGTTAGAAAGGGCGAAGTGATCTCTGAAAGACTTGCAAGTGTATTGTCAAAGCTTGGTATAAAGCCCGTTGAAGCTGGGCTCTTGTTGAAGGTTGCGTATGATAACGGGTTGATAATGTCACACGAGCAACTGCTGATAGATGTAAATGCAACTAAACAGAACATTGAGAAGGCTTCTTCAGACGCATTTGCGCTGGCACTCAGCATAGCTTATCCTACAAAAGAAAACGCTGTTCTGCTTTTACTGGTTGCTCATCAAAAAGCCCACGCACTTGCAATTAACGCAGCTATAATTACAAAAGAAACAGTGGCAGATTTAGTTAGAAAGGCACACATGGAAATGTTAAGCTTAAGTAGTAGATTACCTACCATAGAGGAAAAGACGGTGCCAACCGAGAAGTCTGAAAAAAGTTAAAATATCTGAATGGAGAGGTGAAATGATATGGAATACGTTTACGCTGCAATGCTCCTTCACAAAGCTGGAAAACAGGTAAATGAAGAAAACCTAACGCAAGTTTTGACGGCAGCAGGCATAAACGTCGACGCTATAAGAGTCAAAGCCTTAGTGGCTTCTTTAGCTGAAGTCAACATTGACGAAGCCCTCAAATCTGCTCCGACCATGATGACTGCACCAGCGTCTGCACCTGCGACAGCTACACCTACACCAGAAGCTAAACCAAAAGGCGAAGAAAAGAAAAAGAAGGAAGAAGAAGAGAAAGCTAAAGAAGAAGCAGCACTTGAAGGACTAGGCGCACTATTTGGTTAAAAGTTGATTTCTATTCCTTTTTTAGCTTGTTTCTTTCTGATGTGTTAGTTTTTTCCAGAGTATTAGTGGTAGCCACCCAGAGATAATCATCACTGTGCCTGGAAATGCTCTCAACTGATACGTTAGTAAGAAAGCCTCAAAAATAGAGAATGAGGCAGACATGGCAACAGTTGAAAGAATTGCAAAGTCTCTGCCATATTTTCGTAAAGTTTGTAAGGCAGTCAGCCCTGCGAAGAAGAAATCGCCTAAACCAAGCGACATCCAAATCAAATTCCCTCTAATTATTACTGGCGGAATAGTGCGTATAGTGATAAGCATCGGGAGTTGGAGACCAGAAATATGACTTGCCGCAGAAACCATGGCACCAGTAACCAAAACAAGCACAACATCCATAATGGTGAGAAGTGCCACAAAAATTAATGTAGTTTTCCATCTGAAAAGGCTTCCAAGATAAAGAATTATCAAAACCGCAAAAATAATTCCATAAACATTCAGCAGATATGGAAACCATATGGGTGTTCCGCTGAAAAACAAATATAGAAATATGAAAAGCGCCGGTGGCATTACTGCTAAGTACCACCGTTCCTGTGTGCTTGTCCTATACACATCGTATAATAGTACTATAAAGGTGAAAGCGGAGAAGCAGAAAAAGGCTAAAGCGCTATAAATTATTAAGCTATTTACAGCTAAGCCGAATAGGCTGACTGTTGCAGCAGTAAAGCTGACTACGAGGAATGCGATGCAGAAGAGCCTTGCTTTGGTTTTTTGGAAGTCTGAGAAAATATAGGTGAATACGAAAAGTAGCGTAGAATAGGAGAAAAGAAAAATCGTCATGATAGCCATTTGCGGAATAAACACTATAAGCGATACTGCAACGCTTATTGCTGCAACGAGCAAGATGGCGTCTCGAACACGGAACTCTTTTTCTTCAAAAACTTTTTTCATTTTTCCTTCTACTTTTTTGTCCAAAAACATTGCGGCTATGATAACTGCGAAAAGTGTCAAGGGCATGGCTATATCGAAATTCATAAGCGCACATAAGCAAAACAAACATTTAAGTCTTAAAAACCAAAATGCGCGTTTAAAATAGCCAAAGAAGCGAAAAGTGCTTCTTCTGTTCGAATGGTTTCTGTTCCTTGCGAAGGAACCATATTAACAACAAAATCTGTAATATCATCAAGACTGAGTCCCTCTTGCTTAGCGATTTCATATAGACCTTGTGTAGGCGCGCCAAAGACAACAAGAATCCTGTTTGCTTTTTCCCATTTTTCAGTCATTTTGGCAGCTACATGGGTGAAGGGGGCACCATATTTAGAAGTGGCGACAATTAAGTCAAAATCTTCACTTCTCACGGCTTTTCCAAGTGAATTATGCTCAACGGCAATCTTGTAGCCCCAGTAACTTGGTATTTCATCACGATTTGCAAGTTCAACCTCAATCTGCTTTTCGATTTTTGTGATTCTGACCGTGACTCGGCGATTTCTATGAAGCTTTTTGTTTATGAATAATGCGGGTTTTTCAACGCCTATGTCTATGAGTGTGCCTTCACCCGTTTCGGATAATGTTACGCCCTCTCGGTATTCGTCTATTTTTAAGTCCTTGATTCTGCGGTTTAATGGATGATGTGGTGTTCGTAGGGGCGGAAGTATACCAGCATAGCGCAACTGTGGTCTGAGCTTGAAAAGTCTTTTCCGCAGATATTGCGGTGTCTCCATATATGATAGTAACAAAGCGATTAGGTCCATCTCAGCTCTTTGATTAACTTTTGGATTATCTGGGTAAACTATTATTTCATTAACTCTGAAGATTGCGGCAGCTCTTCCAATCAAACCGATTTTTGATGTTTTTTCACGTAAATGTGGTGTGTCAGAAACAACGGAAGCCGGTATCGCTATACACATTCTTTTCTTATCCAATCCTTTTCGCCTCTTTCTTTGAAATATTATTATGATGTGCACTTCTTTTAAAAGCTAAAAGCACAATATGAAGAATTATAATTGATTAAGCGGGAAACAAACTTGTCGACAACAATTCTGGATGATATAGGCGCAATTAGAAAAATCGACAAAAGCGACATGCTCCCCTTCTGTGTTGACGCGTCAACGCATTATAAAAGAGACGCGAAATATGCAAAAGCATTCTCAGTGGACTATCCCAAACCAAAATCCATCATTGTTGCTGGCATGGGCGGCTCCGCAATTGGCGGAGAGCTTTTGAAAGATTGGGCAATAGATAAGCTTACAGTTCCTATTGAGGTTTGCAGAGAATATTCTCTACCAGCATATGTAGACAGAGACACTTTGGTTTTCATTACAAGTTATTCTGGAGAAACAGAAGAATCCTTAAGCGCATTTCTGGAGGCAATAAAACGGAAATGCATGATAGTCTGCATAAGCTCTGGTGGAACACTGCAAAAATTCGCAGAAAAACTAGCTATTCCACATTTAAAGGTTCCCTCTGGAATGGCTCCACGTGCAACCCTTCCATACCTATTCACGCCCTTGATTATAATATTAGAGAAAATTGGTCTAGTTTCGAAGGTTGTTTTGGAAATTTCTGAAACTGTCAAAGTGTTAAAGCAGGTTAGTGAGGATAATTCGCCTGAAAAGCCATTAAATGACAATTTTTCTAAGAAATTAGCTTCAGACATTTGTGGCACAACTCCTGTGGTTTATGGATTTGGTTTTTATCGTGCCGTCGCTCAACGTTTCAAGACTCAGTTTAATGAAAATAGCAAGGTTCCAGCTAAATGGGAATTTTTCCCTGAGCTTAATCATAATGAAATCGTTGGCTGGGAAGGTGTGCAAAAACTTGCTAAGTATTTCTCTATAATCTTCATCAGAGACAATGATGAACCAACAGTTCTAAGGCAAAGAATAGAAACCACCAAAGACTTGATAAGCAACGAATCAGTGAAAACGTTCGAAGTTTATAGCATTGGCAAAAGCAGATTAGCGAAGATGACGTCGGTTATTTGTGTTGGCGATTTTACGAGTGTTTATTTGGCTATTTTGCGCAGGATAGATCCAACACCGGTAAAAACTATAACCTTATTGAAGGAGAGAGTCAAACAGAGCGGTGTAAAGGAAAAAGTGATACGTGAACTGCAGAAGATTGTGAAAGAATAGGCATAAGCTTGTTTAGACGTTGTTTGCTATGAACTCCGCGAACATTGTCTCGGCTGTTTCAAGCGGCACCATCTGCGGCGGATGTTTAAACGCGTAAGCACATACAGGCTGTATAGCTCCCTTCATCTGTTTATTCAAGGCGATTTTAACAGCTCTTATAACATCGAACAAAACAGAACCAGCATTTGGCGCATCCACAGTTGAAAGTTTAAGGTCAATTTGCATAGGTGTTTTGCTGAAGTATAATCCTCTTATCCAGAAGTAACTGTCGCGTCTGTTTTGGAGAAAATCCACATAATCCATCGAACCAGCAACCACTTCTGCTTTGTAGGGTAAAGTAGCTTCCACAGACTTTGTCTTAACAGCTCTTTTCACATCTCTGGTTCTTTCTAATGTGTCTAGGGATTCTGTGCCGCCGCCAACATCAAGCTGATAAGTTTCAGTTATACGAACGCCATTTAACGAAAGCAACTTCAGCAAAGTCTTATGCAGCGTTGTTGCACCCACCTGGTCGATTAAATCGTCGCCCACAAGTGGTAGTTCAGCCTTTTCGAAACGTTTAGCCCACGCAACGTCACTGGCAATAAAGGTTGGCGTAGCATTCACGAAAGCGCAGCCAGCACCAAGCGCTTGCTCTGCGTAAAATTGAGAAGCCTTCACAGCCCCGCTTGGGAGCAAATTGAGCATAATCTCTGCATTGCTTTCTTTTAGTATATTCGCGACGTCTGTTTCTGGTTGATTGCTTATCTGTATCACGTTTCTAATATATTCACCGACACCATCCAGAATTGGACCTTTATGCACAATAACGTCAGACGGCGAAACATCGATTATTTTAGGAGCATTGTTCGGCTGCGCAAAAATAGCCTTGGACAAGTCTTTCCCAACTTTTCTGCTGTCAATGTCAAAGGCTGCTACTATCTGCATGTCTTTTGGGTGAAAACCGCCCAGAACTAGATGGCGCAATCCAATGGCTTCGTCTTCTTTTTTACTGTTGCCATAATATTGTAAGCCTTGAACAAGAGCTGATGCACAGTTTCCAACGCCTATTAAGGCAACTTTTATTTTGGGCATTTCGCTTGCACCTTTTCTGGCTTTCCTTATTTCACGATTGTCTTATAAAATTCTATGCCACTTTATAGCTTAAGTGGAGATGCCTCAAATGAAGGCTTGGTTAGATGTTGCTTTATTGCGTTGTCCAGAATGTGGGCGTTACTATGTGGATGCGTCGTGGTATGTTATTGAAATGGAATCAGACATCGAGTGTGGACATTGCGGAACAGAATTTAACAGCAGAAAACATGCGACAGACCGTGCAATGCTTGACATTTGGAATTGAAATAACATAACAAATTATCCCTCAACATTCAAATGCCTCTGCTTTGAAGAACATCCGAAGTTTTTTTATGCTCCACTGGATAAACATCATGTTGAGGAGAATAGTTTGGAGGCATACATTCTCATCAGCACAGAACCAGGCATAATATGGAAAGTTGCAGAGGCCACACTTAAAATAGAAGGCGTCAAAATGGCAAGCGCAGTAACTGGGCAATTTGATGCCGTAGCCTATGTAGAATTCACAAAAATGGAAGACCTTAGAAAAATTATCGATGAAATCCAACGCCTCAAAGGCGTACGTCGAACCCAGACTCTCATAGCCATCCCTCCTACAGTTCGAGAGTAGATTAAATTAGAAAATAGGATTCCAAATGTTTAAGACTGAAGTGGGGCTCATCGAGAATTGGAAAGGCTTCCCATTAGAAGCAACAACTGAGACGCTCAATCAGATGTTAACATCTCAATTGGTACATAGTCCTCGGATATATTAGACCTTTGAAGTACGTCCTTCCACAGCTCTAATCCTTTTTTTGTTCGCCATTTTTGTGGGGCTCGTAAGCCTAGAATGACTAATTTTTCTCCTTTTTCGATTTTTTCTGCGGTTATACATTTGCCAGTTTCTGGATGCACGGGCGTGATGATGTCTGGAGCGATTGCAGCTAATGCTCCGTTTTTGTAGGCAACTAGTACCTCGTTTTTGGCTTTAAAGGCAAATGTGTTTTTAGCGTATTCCTTTATCCCCCGAAGTTTTGTTCCAATAAAAGTGAAACCTGCTTCTGTATTCCGTTCCACATGTTCCACAACACCATCAAAAAGCTTAAAGCCCATAGTTTCTTTCAGAACCGCCTTTATTGGTTCAACTGTGGTTCTTAAGAGCTTTCCAATTCTGATAGACTTTGATAAACCCAGCTGGATGGGTGAAGTTCTGGTTTGTGCTCCAGTTAGAATTCTTCTGGCTGTGTAGGCGCTTTGATTCCATTCTGCCGCTAGGATACGGGTAATTCTTTCAGCTGCTCTCGAGTCAGCTGTTTCTTTTACAATGACTACGTTTTTGGCGTGAAGGTCGGAAACAGCCATCGGAGTTATGGGGATACCATCAATGGTATAAACCTTCAAATGAACTTCTGGGACAGATCTGCCTGCTCCATCAGCATCAACAACTGGAATGTTGCATCTGGCGGCAACATCAACCGCCGCCAATGTGTTAAAACCACCCAACTCTACTGGAAGCGTGGCATAAGCAGAAAAACTAGCATATTCCTCTAAAACCTTCAAAGTTTTTACAGCTGCTTCTGAATCATACTCTATTGCTGTTGTGGCGCCCACACATGCAAAATTTACAACTTTGGCTTTTTCTGGCACTTCTGAAGATTCTATGAGTTTAACATTGTAACCTTGAGAAACTAGCTTGTCAGCTATATTGTAGCCTAATTCTGGGTCTCCGCCTCCTCCAGCGGAAAAAATTGCGGCACCATCTACCAAATCCAGCAAGTCTTGATGGCTTAAGATTTTCACACTTTGCACCTCCTTCTTGCTAGTTTGAAAATTTATTATTAAGTAAGTCTTAAAGTCTTTTACATTCACCAGTAATGAGGTTGAACAGGTTGCCAAACGAAACAAAAGCCACTGACAAGTTCACGATAATTGACGAGTTAGCACGCCGAAGAGGCTTCTTTTGGCAATCCAACGATATATACGGCGGTGTTGCTGGCTTCGCAACTTACGGTCCATTAGGAGCAAAACTTAAACAAAATATTGAAAGAAAACTGAGAGAGCTTTTCGTAAACAAGCTTGGAATTCTAGAAATCGAATCGCCAATAATCACCCCGGCAAAAGTTTTCGAAGCCTCAGGTCACGTAGATCACTTTAAAGAACCCATGGTCGAATGCCTAAAATGCAAAAAACGATTTCGCGCCGACCATTTACTTCAAGAGTTTGCAAAAATTGACGAATCAGAATCTGAAAAAATGGGTCTAAAAGAACTTAAAGAAGCCATTGAAAAACACAACATCAAGTGCTCAGAATGTGGCGGCACTCTAGGCGAGCCAAAACTATTCTTAACCATGTTCAAAACCACGATAGGACCATATTCACAAGCAATTGGTTATGGAAGACCCGAAGCGGCACAAGGCATATTTGTGGAGTTTAGACGTCTTTACGAGATGGCTCGGGAGAAGCTTCCTTTCGGTGTCTTGCAGATTGGTCATGCCTTGAGGAACGAGATTTCGCCAAGGCAAGGTTTGATAAGGTTAAGAGAATTCACTATAGTAGACTTAGAGTTTTTCTTCGACCCTGAAGAGCCAGATTGTCTCTTATTGAAGGATGTTGAAAACGAAAAATTGCATCTTTTTCTGGCTGAGGCTAAACTACGTGGCTCTGAGGAGATTACTGATGTTACAGTTAAAGAAGCATTGAGGAAAGGTTACATTAAGACTGAGTGGCAAGCTTTTTTCATGGCATGCTTTCAGAAACTGGTCGAAGATTTAGGTGTTCCAGCAGAGAAGCAACGATTTATAGAAAAGCTTCCTTGGGAAAGAGCACACTACTCCATTCAAAGTTTTGATCAACAATTTTATGATGAACGTTGGGGTTGGACAGAAGTTTCTGGGCACGCATACAGAACAGATTATGATTTGAAGAGGCACATGGAATTTAGCGGTCAAGATATGCGGGTTTACAAGGAATACGAGAAACCTGTTGAAAGAGAGCAATTGGTTATAAAGCCTATTATGGCTAGGTTGGGGCCAACTTTCAAAAAGGATGCTGCTGCAGTGGCAAAGATGCTTTCAAAAGCCAACGCAGAAGAGATTAAAGTGTCCATTGAGAAAAGTGGTCACTATATGCTTGGAAAATACAAGGTTCTGCCAGAACACATGGAAATTCAGCGCCAAAAGGTTGTTGAACGTGGAAGACGTTTCATCCCACATGTTGTTGAGCCAAGTGTAGGTTCTGACAGGCTTGTTTACGTAGCTCTCGAGTATGCATACCGCGTTAAAGATGACAGGACATTGTTAAGCTTTCCAAGAGACATAGCACCAATACAGATTGGAATTTATCCGCTTGTGAGCAAGGATGGACTGCCAGAAAAGGCATCAGAGCTGCATGAGATGTTGCTTGATGAAGGTTTCATTGTTGATTATGATGAGGCAGGCTCCATTGGCAGAAGATATGCACGTGCTGACGAAATTGGCATACCTTTAGGCATAACGGTAGATTATGATACACTTAAAGATAATACAGTAACTATTCGTGACCGCGATTCTTGGAGACAAGTTAGAAGCTCAATTGAAGCCTTACCAGAGCTTTTATGCAAATATTTTAAGTGGAAAATCAATTTTGAGGATTTAGGTAAACCATTTAAAGGCTGAGTTTTTACGTTAGCTTTTTTAACACAACAGCATATCTAATGTTAAAGAAACTAGCGATGAATTTGCGGGGGAAAAGACTTGGTGCTTCCAGCAGAAACAGAAGAGCGCGTGAAACGTAGAGCGCTAAGTGTTTGTCAAGAACATCTGCGTAAGGTTTTAGACTTAACAAGAAAGATTCCGCAGATAATAGACTGCTTTATAAAAAATGATAAGGAAAAGGCAAGACAGCTTTTTGCTGAAATCAGAAGTGGTGAAGACGAGGTTGACAAAGCGAGGCGTCTAGTTTCGCAGGAATTGGCTGAAATAGGCGCTATTTTGCTCAGCAGAGAAGATTTTCTAAGATTTACAAACTTGACAAGCGAAATTGCGGATTTTTCTGAAGGCATAGCTTTTCGCCTTGTTGAAATCATGGACCATAACTGGAATGTTCCTATGGACATAAAGAAGGATTTACTGAAGCTTTCAGAAGCAGTTTTTGATTCTCTGCTTAAGCTTAGAGAAACAGCTATGGTTCTAAGCTACGGCTCAACTAAAGCTATGGAAAAAGCCAAGGATGTTGAGGTTGCTGAACGGGTTGTGGATGAAATTTATCGCGAGCTCGAAATTAAACTGCTTAGCAGCAAACTCGAATTTCCTCCGTTAATACTTCTGAGAGATGTTTTACAGCTTTTAGAAGATTCCGCAGACAAGGCTGAAGACGCCGCTGACGCCGCACGCATCTTATCATTCATTATATAAAAGGCGAAAAGATATCATGCCTAAAAAAATCGAAGTTGAATTTATTGAAAACTTTCTGGTTGTATGGAACACGACTTACGGCTCAGAACTGTATAAAATGGGTTTTTACGGAAAACCTCTTGGAATAGCCAAACCAAAAATCCCAGAGTTTAACGTACCTCTAATTCTAGATTTGATGGAAGGCGTATATCTTGCTGAGAAAAAGGCAATAACAGTTTATGAAGGTGCAGAGAAAAGAAAGGTTAGCCTTAAAACATTACGTCAGCGAGCCAAACATCTGTATGAAGATTTCGAGGAAAAATATGCTGTTTACCATGATTTGCGCAATAACGGCTTAATCGTCACACCTGGCATAAAATTTGGATGCGATTTTGCCGTTTATAAACATGGACCTGGTGTTGAGCATGCGCCTTTCATGGTTTCTGTTAAAAATGCCAAGTCTGAAATAACTGCAACTGAAATTGTGAAGGCTGGAAGACTTGCCACAACTGTGCGAAAAAGATTCATTATTGCAGTGCCAGATGTTGACAAAGAGAAGATTCGATATCTAATGTTTAAGTGGTTTAAAGCCTAAATATCTACAATGCAAAAAGGCTAGTTTTGGAGGAGGCTTCTGTTGGAATTAAAGCAGATTTTTGAGATGCAAAGAAAATTTGACCGAAAGCTTGGATGGAATAACTACGAAAAGTGCCGCACACCTAAAGATGTTTTGAAGTTTATGGAGCAACCGTTCTTGTGATGGTTGAAGAGTTGGTGAAATATCTAGAATTCGAAAGCAATACTACCGTGAAAAACAAAGCTTTACCTCGAAGAGATAACCTACTACTGGCGTTTTGTCAAAATAACTTTCAATAATTCTTCTTCCAATGTGGGTTCTTGTGGGTTCTCAATTATTCTTCCAATTTCATTGCCTTCTCTATCGAACAACAGTATAAGCGGAATATTGTTAACCTGGAATGTTTTCACTTCTGGAGGCGAAGGCGGAATTCTCCACTTTTTCTCCATATTCAATGGGTCTTTCTTTAAGCCGCCGAAGATTCTGACATCGATTCCCGTTGCTTCTGATATAAGGGCTAAGACTGGTATGTTCGCTGTGCAATCTTTACACCATTCTGCAGAAAAAGCCACAATTACATATTTGTTTGCGAGTTTCTTCAGTTGAGTTATGATTTCTTGCTTAAGCTGGTAGGTCTGTTTTCGCGTTAAAAATTTCTGCCGAAAAGGCTGTTCTAAGCTGTTTATGTATTGGTTTACTGAAACCGTCCTTTTCTCGATCTCCGTTAGATTTATTTTCATTTTTACCCATGCTTTGTCTTTTTACTCTCATATGATAGGAGTCAGACTTTTTGGTGTTTTGGCTCAATTTCTATTTTACATTTTGCTTCTATAAAATGAGTAGGATTTCGCAGTTACATATTCAAAATTTAGCTTGCCATCAGCGTTTGATTCGAGAATTCTCCTCTCACATATTGATGTGGATAAATTTTTGTAGCATTTAGTCTGCATCCCTCTGCTATGGTTACATCATCAGCAATGACTGAAACCGCATCTATCTTTGTCCTCTTCTGTGCGCTTGAAAGAATCGTCACGTGCCGTCCTATAATGCTTTCTTTTATCTCTGCTTTTTCGCCAACTATAACTCTGTCCATGAGTGCAGAGTTTTCGATTATAACGCCTTTGTCTATTTTTGTGTAATTGTCAATGCACGAATTTGCTATTCTTACGCCGTCGCTTATATTGCAGTGCCTTCCAATTAGAACAGCGCCTTCTATCTCTATTTTTCCTTGTTTGATTTTTCTGATGATTTCTTGTCTCCGCTTAAGAGATTCTGAGCTTTCGCCTTGAACCCATATTTTTGCACTCTCATTTATTCTTCCACCGAAATCTGTTAGTGAACTGAAGTGTCCTTCCAGCATGTCTTGCATGGCTTCTAGATAGCGTTTTGGAGTGCCCACATCAAACCAGCATCCCTTAAGCGTGTAGCCATATACTGGTCTTCCTGTTTGTATCACGTAAGGAATGAAATCGTAACCAAAGTCTAGGCGTTTTCTTTCCTTGATTATTTGTTTGACGCCTTTTTCTTTGAAGATTTTCGTTATTTCCGGCGAAACCATGTATAAGCCTGTATTGGCAAGATTGGATGGTGCCTCTTTAGGGGTTGGTTTTTCGACAAATCGTGATATGCGCTTGTCTTTGTCTATGTCCGCTATTCCAAAGCCTTCAACGTCTGGTACTTCTCTTAGCGCGATGGTCATTATTGCGCCTTTTTTCTCATGGAACTCCACAAGTTCTTTAACGTTTACGTCGAAGATGTTGTCGCCTTGCACTGCAAAAACTGGGGCTTTAACATTGTAGTATTCCATGCTAATTCTTGCAGAATCTGCGCTTCCAAAGTCGTCAATGTTTGGCTGATATTTTATGTGAACGCGTGGGCTTATTCCATATCTTGAGGAAAAACCATAGCCAGATTCAAAATAGTCGTGTAAATCCCTATAATTTGTGTAGCCTTTCACTCCGAAAATGAAGTTTCGGATTCCTTGCTTTGCAAGAGATAACAATGAAAATTCTATTAAAGGTCTATTCACAATGCGTAGGCAAGCCTTGCTGGTCTCAGCTGTAAGCGGAAGCAGACGCTTGGCTTTTCCGCCCACTGGAATTATTACCCTTAATCTTTCCGTTGCATAATTGTCATTCAAAGGCTTGCCATCCAACAAACTTTGAGAAATGGTTTATCCGCCTAAACGTATTAAACTTTCGAATCTAATCGAGAATTTTATAACTTTAATACAAACAATGCTATTGCAAGGCTTGAGCGATAATGGGAAAATTTAGCGGCTATTTGCGCCTAATGCGTCCAGTGAATTGTTTGATGATGGGTCTCGCTGTCATAGTTGGCGCTATTCTTGCTGCGCCCAATATGCTAAGTGCTTTATGGCAAAACTTTGCTTATGGTTTCATTACGGGTTTTATGTTGACTGCTGCGTCTATGGCTATAAATGATTATTACGATAGAGAAATCGACGCAGTAAATGAGCCAAATCGTCCCATTCCGAGCGGCTTAATCAAACCAAAAAAAGCGCTTATGTTTGCATCAGTTCTCACAATAATCGGTTTTGCAAGTGCATACCTGACAAGCATCCTCTGCCTTTTTATAGCAATTATCGCATGGATAATCTTTGTAATCTATACCACTGTGGGAAAGCGTAGCGGATTGCCTGGCAATTTCCTTGTAAGCGCTTGTGTGGCGATTCCCTTCATATATGGAGGCGTAGCAATCGTTAACAATGTGGAATTAAACATTTTGATTTTCGCTTCAATGGCTTTTCTTTCGAATACTGGCAGAGAAATTACAAAAGGCATTGTAGATGTTCAAGGCGACAAAATGCGGAACGTGAAAACTTTAGCGGTACGCTTTGGCGAAAAAACAGCAGCCTTGTCAGCTGTCGCATTTTATATTTTCGCGGTTTTTTTAAGCCCCATACCGTGGCTTCTGAGTTCAGCTTCTATATGGTTCGTTCCTTTGGTGACAGTATTCGACATTGGACTTGTCACATTGTCATTTATGCTTCTCAAAAATTATTCGAGGGAAAACGCCAGAAAAGTTAAAGACGTTGTTCTTTTGTGGTTTATCATTGGATTATTAGCATTCATTGCTGCTGCAATAAGGTAAGCCTAAATGTCCAGCGTATTTCGTCGCTGTTCTAAAAATTGGAATTATAAACCTCCCCGCTTAAATAATATTTGTTGAAGCGTGCCATCTCTGAACACCGATGACGAAACAAAACTGGAATATGTGCTTCGTGGAAAAGATTGGAAAGTCTATTGGCTTCTCTTAAAAAATAACAGACCCATGAGTGTCCGCGAAGTCCAGAAAGCCTTACACTTCAGCAGTCCCAGCGTAGCGCATCATCATCTTGAACAGCTACGTGGATTAGGACTATTGCAAAAAGAGGTTTCCAGCGGCGATTATGTCCTAGTTAGTGAAGTCAAAATTGGAGTATTGCGACACTTTGTGAAGCTAGGAAAACTTTTGTTTCCAAGATATTTATTTTACGCAGTTTTTTCCACTACCTCCTATCTTTTTTATCTTTTAGTGCTGATGCAAAGCTTTACTCGCGAAAACTTGTTTATTGCCTTTTTTGGAGCGATAATCTTGGTAATTTTTTGGTATGAAACTATTTGCATATGGTCTTTAAGACCGTTCTAATTTTTAGAACAGGTTGTACTAATGCTTAGGATAAAATTGCCGCAAGTCGCTATTCTTGGCAAGGTGAAAGTCAAATGCAGAGAGAAATTAAAAAACGTGCAGGGCTTTACGGAGCTGCCGCTGTCCTTTTAGCTTTAGTGTTGGGTTCAATGTTCTATAGCGTAAGTATAATACCGCAGCAGATTCAGTCGCCTCCTCAGCCTTCACTCTTTAAAACATTCTCATCCGCAGAAGAAATCAAAAGCTATTTGACAGCCAATTCTAGAACCTATGCGCCATTCTTGTTCGTTGGTCCTGCGGACGCCAATTTTGGTCAAGTGCGAACAATGATGGAATCTTCACAAAATTCTTTTGCGACTGCGCCTGGTTTGACGCAAGAACCCACGTACTCCACAACGAACATTCAAGTTTCAGGAGTTGACGAAGCTGACATCGTAAAAACTGACGGAAAATATCTCTACGTAATGTCGGGCACTAATGTGTTTATTTTGAAGGCTTATCCAAGCGAAGAAGCAGAAATTGTCTCTAAGATAGCTTTTAACGACACTAATCTTGTGGGTATCTTTGTAAGTGGATCAAGTAACAGATTGGCTGTGTTAGGAAGCAAATACAAGTTTCCAGAGTTTTATTTTAGGCAGTTTGCTGGAAGCGTTATAGTAGATGTTAAAACTTTCTTGAACGTTTACGATATTTCAAACAAGTCAGCGCCTTCTTTTTTGACGAATTTCACGATTACAGGTAGCTACTTCAGTTCAAGGATGATAGGCGATTATGTCTACTTTGTTGTAAGCCAACCAGCCTACATAATCCTCGAAACTGTAATCCTCCCAAAAATCATCACAAACGATGGAATAAAGGAAATACCCGCTTCAGAAGTTTTCTACTCAGAAGCCTCAGACAACTACTTCATGTACACAACAGTTGTTGCAATGAATATAGCCACTGCAGAAGAACCCGCCTATAAGACGCTTATGCTTGGCGGAACAAGCAGCATGTACGTTTCACCAAACAACATCTACATAACTTTTCCAGAACCATACGAAAAAACAGCAGTATACAGAATACGCATCGAAAACAGTACAATTAGCCCTGAAGCCAAAGGTAAAGTTCCGGGACGTGAGCTTAACCAATTTTCAATGGACGAGTATGGCGACCACTTTAGAATAGCAACTACAACAAGGATAAATTGGGCAGCAGCCAGCAACAATCTGTATATATTAAACATGAACCTAAGCATCCTAGGAAAACTGGAAAACATTGCACCAAATGAAAATTTAGACTCTGCCAGATTCATCGGAAATCGATGTTATCTTTCCACTTCAGTCATACGTATAGACCCGTTCTTTGTAATTGACGTTGAAAATGCCACTAAACCTAAAATCTTGGGCTATCTGAAGATTCCCGGATTTATGAGATATCTGCATCCATACGATGAAAACCACATTATTGGCGTAGGCAGAGACGAGAACAACAGTGTAAAAATCTCAATTTTCGACGTTACAAATGTAAGTGCACCAATCGAGATTGACATGTATTCTGTCCCAGGTGATTGGTCTGATTCAACCGTTTTGACAGATCACAAAGCCTTCTTGTTTGAGAAATCTAGGGATTTGCTGGCGATTCCGGTGTCAGCCTATTATTGGGACAAGTATTGGCAGTGGCAAGGTCTCTATGTTTTCAACATAACCTTGAGCAATGGCATCGTTCTGAGAGGAAATGTGACTCATCTAGAGGACACTGCTTACTATTGGAATTGTCAAGTGAAAAGAGCGCTTTACATTGACAATGTGCTTTACACAGTATCTGACATAAAAGTGAAACTTAACAGACTGGAAGACTTGGCGTTCATAAAGGAAATTCTGTTGCCTTAGAGCTTTCCTCTTTTTTCCACTTTTTACTGTTATTTTTCGGGCTTTCGAATTGAGGCTCCATTTCTTCTTAAAGCAGTAGTATAAAGCACCTCTTGGGTTTTCATGAAAACTAGTTAGAGAAAATTTGCTGGTCTTTCCCGCTGAATCCGTCAACTTCTATTTCTATAAGCTCATCAGCATTTTTGCATTCAACCAGTTTGCTTCGGCTAATTTCTTCACTTCGAAAATTGCATTTTTCAAGTTAACAATTTTGAGCGATTTTTCTTCCCTATAGAATGCATTAATCCGATTCTGCATGGACGGTTACTACAGTTTCTGGAAACTCGTTTCTTATGTTCTTTTCAATTAACGAAGCGATTCTATGCGCTTCTTCTATTGATACGTGGCTTGTGAAACTGCAATCGATATTTATATAATGCTTTTTATCAGCCACATAGGTTACTATTCTTCTGCATCGTAAAGCTTGTGGAAAACCTTCTAAAGTCTTGCGAACTATTTTCCTTATCTCGTTTTCATCTACCTTAGAAACTTTCTTGAACTTAGCGCTGAAAGGTTCCATGTGTACCGTCACATTTTCGACTTCACGTATTCTTGAATTTATTCTATTTTCAATTTCTCCTGCTATTTCATGAGCTTCTTGAATTGAGAGTTTCGGGTCAACTCGTGCATGTAGTGTTATGTAGAGTTTTCCATCAGCATAAACCGCTGTGATTTTATGTGCCTCTTTTACGCCTTCAACTTCTGTTGCCAGTTTCTCCACAATTCCCTCTGTTCGCATCTCTGCTTTCAATGGTTCAATATGTATTGTAATGTCGGCATTTCCTATGAAGTTTTTTAACTTATTTTCTATCTTCGAAGCTATGTTATGCGCTTCTTCGAGGTTCACATATTCAGGAACTTGGACTGAAGCTTCCACAAAGGTTTTGGTGCCTGCTTTTCTAACTCTTAAGTTTTCGCATTTGTATACTCCTTTTGTGGAGATAATTTCTTTTCTAATTTTTTCAGCAACATCTTTTGATATTGCGTCACTTAGTTCCATGCCGCTGCTCCAAATCAGTCTAATACTTAAGTAAACAAGAAGAATGCTCAAAATTGTTGAGGCTATGGAGTCGCCATTATAAAACCCACGGGTTGCAAACCCAAAGCCCAAAAGTGCTATAAGTGTTGAACCCAAATCAGCAATGGCATGGTAAAATCCAACCTTCAAAGTGGCGCTTTCACTTTCTGGCGCCTTCTTGAAAGTCCCAACTCTTAAAAAATCTATGAACAAGGTATAACCAATCGCTATGAAACCTGCAAACTCAACTTCTGGGTTTATGTAAGATTGGCTAGCAATAATTCTGGGAACAGCCTCAAACATCACTAGCAGTGCTAATCCTATTAGCATTATTCCACCCATCATCCCACCCAGTGCCTCTAATTTTTCATGTCCATACATGTGTTCCTCATCTGGAGGCTTCAACGACGCACGCATGGCAACGAAAAGACCCAAAGCTGTCAATGCGTCAAGTAGCGCATGAAGCCCATCGGTTAAAATTGCCAAACTGCCAACAACTAGCCCTATTGATGCTTCTACAAAAACTACGCTTGCTATGGCAATAGTCGAAAGCTTAAGAGCTTTTAGCTTATACCTTTCTTCTGCTGATTTTTGCATCACTATTCGGTTATTATGGCATAAGATTTGAGATTTAAGAATTATGTGTAACATTACACTTTTATTTATGCCATTGTGTAAAGCTAAGTGAAATCAGTATGTGTAAGAATAGAATCAAGCTTGAAAAATGAGGGGGCAACCATATGAGCGTTAAGGATATTTTAGAAGGAAAACTAACTGGAAAAGAAGTTGAATTGAAAGGCTGGTTAGTTACAAAACGCTCCAGCGGCGGAGTTCAATTTCTTATGATAAGAGATGGAACTGGAACGATTCAATCGACTATTCATAAAGACGAAGTTAATGAAAAAATTTTCCAGGAAACAGACAAGCTAACACAAGAATCGTCTCTTGCACTTAAAGGCATAGTGAAGGTGGACAAAAGGGCGCCAGGTGGCTATGAAATAAGAGTTAATGATTTGCAGATTGTTCAATTAGCGGTGCAAGATTATCCCTTGAGCAAGAAGGCGCATGGCATCGACTTTCTAATGGATTGGAGGCACTTATGGATAAGAAGCCCAAGACAAATTGCAATACTGAAGATAAGAGCCGAAGTCGTAAAAGCATGCAGAGACTTCCTTGACGAACAAGGCTTTACGCTGACAGATTCACCAATATTCACTCCGTCCAGTGTTGAGGGAGTAGCAACACTATTCGAGACTCCCTATTTCGGCGATAAAGCGTTCCTAACACAAAGCGGTCAACTTTATGTTGAAGCCACTATGGCTGCTTTCGGCAAGGTCTATTGTTTCGGACCGACTTTTCGAGCTGAAAAATCCAAGACTCCACGCCATTTAACTGAATTCTGGATGGTGGAGCCTGAAATGGCTTTCTTCACCTTCGAGGATAACTTGAGGCTTCAGGAAGAAATGTTAACCTACATTGTGAAAAAAACCTTAGAAAAAAGAAGTAAGGAATTCGAAGTTTTGAAAAGGGACACAAAACCTCTGAAAAAAGTCGAACCACCTTTTGATAGAATAAGTTACACCGAAGCTATAGGAATGTTGCAGAAAGACGGTTTTAGCATCGAATGGGGAGAAGATTTAGGATTACCACATGAGAAGGCTATTTCCTTAAAGTTTGAGAAGCCTGTTTTTGTTCATAGATATCCAGCGAGAACCAGAGCCTTCTACATGCAACCTGATCCCGAAGACCCTAAAGTTGCCCTTTGCGCTGATTTGATGGCGCCTGAAGGCTATGGTGAAATAATAGGTGGCAGTGAACGAATTTATGACTTAAAATTGCTTGAGCAAAGAATTGAGGAATTCGGTTTGCCCAAAAAAGCGTACGAATGGTATTTAGCTTTAAGAAAGTTCGGCTCAGTGCCGCATTCTGGTTTCGGCTTGGGAATTGAAAGGACTGTAACATGGATCTGTAAGCTAAAACACATCAGAGAAACGATTCCATTTCCAAGAACAACAACGAGAATATATCCATAATATAAGTTTGTTCTTTTAGGAAGCATTTGATACAATGATTTGGTTGAAGCTGAAGAAAATCCAGCAATGTTAAAAAGGTATTTTCTATATATACTATGTGTAAAGCTTGACTCTCTGCTGAAGGAGAGGGGTCTCCAAGCGTGGGTACCGAAAACCTTGATAAAATATTCAATCCAAAGCGTATTGCTGTTATAGGGGCAAGTGACCGTGAAGGTTCGGTAGGCTCTAAACTACTGCGAAATCTAGTCGGAGTAGGATATGCAGGCGCTGTTTACCCTGTTAACCCTTTTAAACCCACAGTGCAAGGCATAACCGCCTATCCAACTATTCTAAAAATCCCTTGGCAAGTTGACCTCGCAATAATTGCAACACCAGCGCATACAGTTCCACAAGTTGTTGAGGAGTGCGGAAAAGCCGGAGTTTCTGGAGCTATCATAATTTCAGCAGGCTTTAAAGAATCTGGAGAAGAAGGCGAAAAGTTTGAGAAGCAAATTCTTGACTGCAAAAACCAATATGGCATGCGCATAATTGGACCAAACAGCCTAGGCGTGATGAGACCTAAAATAAAGCTTAACACCACTTTTGCAAATAAAACAGCTATTCCAGGGAAAATAGCTTGTATCTCGCAAAGCGCCGCATTATGTGCTGCAATGTTAGATTGGGCTTCAGAAGCCAATATAGGCTTTAGTGCTGTAGTTTCAACTGGCTCAATGCTTGATGTGGACTTAGGCGATCTAATCGATTATTTTGGGAATGATGCTCAAACGCGAAGCATAGTGCTTTATCTGGAGTCCATAAAAAATGCGAGAAAATTCATGAGCGCGGCCAGAGGATTTGCAAGAGCCAAACCCATCGTAGTGGTAAAAGCAGGACGTGTCCACGAGAGTTCTGAAGCTACTTTCTCTCATACTGGCGCTATATGTGGAGAAGATACTGTTTATGAAGCTGCTTTTAGACGTGCTGGCATAGTGCGTGTTGAGGCGATAAGTGACCTTTTCAACTGCGCTGAAGCGTTGGCAATGCAGCCGAATCCTAAGGGTTCAAATCTTACAATAATCACTAATGCTGGCGGACCTGGAATCATGGCAACTGATTCTCTTATTTGTGGGGGTGGAAGACTTTCGGCTCTAAACAATGAAACTGTTCAAGCCCTAAAGAGCGTCTTGCCCTCTTATTGTAGCATTATTAATCCAATAGACATTTTAGAAGAAGCCAGCGCGGAAAGATTTAGGAAAGTTGTGGAGATTTGTCTCAAAGACCCTAACAGTGACGGTTTCCTAATAATATACACTCCGCAAGGAGCAGCTGACCCGCTAGAAGTTGCAGAGATTATAATCGAGTTTTCTAAAAAAACCACAAAACCCATCCTTACGTCATTGCTGGGCGAAGACGGTTGCCGCACAGCACGACAAATCTTACAAAAGAATGGCGTTCCATCTTTTGCAACTCCTGAACAAGCTGTTTCCACGTTCATGTATATGTATGGTTACACTCAGAACTTGGAGCTTCTTTATCAAACTCCAGAAGAGCTTCCCATGGATTTTTCCATTCCGACTTTTTTGAAAGAGGTTTTAAGAAAAGCTTACGATGAAGGGCGCAGAGTTTTGACGCAACCTGAGTCTTTGCAGTTTCTCGACGCGTATAATATTCCCACAATAAAGACCTTGGTTGCGAGAACTTCGGAGGAAGCTGAAATTTTAGCCTCTGAATTAGGATACCCAGTTGTTATGAAAGCACTTTCACCACAAATAACGCACAAATCCAAAGTCGAAGGCGTTATCTTAAATGTGTGGTCGCCTGTAGAGCTTAAAACATTTTTTGTCGAGTTGGCTGAAAAAGTAAAGAGCTTCTCTCCTGAAGCAGAGTTCCAAGGCGTAGCCATTCAGCCAATGGTTCGAAAAAGAGGTTATGAACTGTTAATTGGGTTAAAGAAAGACCCTCAATTTGGCTCTGTAATTGCGTTTGGCATGGGCGGCATCACCGCCGAGTTATCCAAAGATATCAGTATAGGTTTTCCACCTTTGAACCAAATACTTGCGAGAAGACTTATGGAAAGAACAGCCATTTACAAATATCTACAGTTGAGTGAAGATTCAATTAACATCAAGTTGCTTGAAGAAATTTTAGTCAAGTTTTCGCAGCTTGTTATAGACTTCCCAGAAATAAAAGAAATAGACATAAACCCGCTTATTGTCAGCAAAGGCGACGCAGTAGCCGTAGATGCTCGCATAGTTATAGACATTGAAAAGATTTCTGAGGGCGTTCATCCCCACGAACATCTTGTTATCACGCCTTATCCTAGAAAGTATATCAATGAATGGAAACTGAAAGACGAGACTCCTGTTGTTCTTCGTCCTATAAAGCCCGAAGATGAACCCCTCTTAGATGAATTGTTCAAGTCTCTTTCAGAAGAAACAATGCGTCTTCGATTTTTTCAAATAATTAAAAACATGCCTCACGAAACTCTTACTAGATACTGTAATTTGGATTATGACCGTGAAGTCGCCATAGTGGCTGAACTGAAAAAGGAAAAAAAACGGATAATCGGAGTAGGCAGAGTAATCTTGGAGCCAGGCAAGAACTGTGGCGAGTTTGCTGTTCTTGTTGGCGACCAATGGCAAGGACGCGGGCTCGGGTCAAAACTTGTTGATTACTTGATTGAAATTGGCAAGGACATGGGTTTAGAAATGATGTATGGCTATGTGAGTTCAAACAATCCAAAGATGATTAATCTATGCACCAGAAAAGGCTTTGAGCTGAAGCCACTCGATGAAGAAATCACTAAAGCGATATTAAAATTATCTTAATTCGCAAAGGGCAATAGTCTATAATTTGAGTTTATGAAATGGTAGAGATAGAATTTTTACTGTTTCTTTTCTATTTGTTTTCTTAATTCTTCGTATGTTGCCTTAATATCTTCAACAGAAGCTTCGTCTTCTAAAGTTGAAATATCGCCTAATGCTGCTCCGACTAATACTGCTTTCAAAAGTCTCCTCATGATTTTTCCGCTACGTGTTTTTGGTAGTTTATTTACGATTACGATTGCTTCCGGCGTTGCTATTGGACCTATTGTAGATCTAATGTGTTGTACAAGTTGTTGACGCAGTTCTTCTGATGGCGTGTAGCCGCTTCTCAGCACTACGAATGCTACGGGAACTTCACCTTTAACTGGATCCTCTTTGCCCATCACTGCGGCTTCTGAAACTGCTGGATGCGAAACAAGTTCGCTTTCAAGCTCAACAGTTCCTATTCGATGCCCAGCAACTTTCAACACTTCGTCTGCTCTTCCAAGCAGCCAGAAATAGCCATCTGGGTCTTTTACCGCATAGTCGCCAGTATAATATGTGTTTGGCCATCTTCCGAAATATGTTTGCTTGTATCTTTCTGGGTCTTTCCACAATGTTTCAAGCATGCCTGGCCAAGGAGCCTTAATAACTAGAAAGCCTCTGGTTGATATTGGTGCTATTTCTCCTTTTTCGTTATAGACTTCTGGGTAAACGCCTGGTAATGGGTTTGTTGCTGAGCCTGGTTTTAGCGGCACAAGTTCTAGTCCTGCTAAAGGAGATATCATGAAACCTCCGGTTTCAGTTTGCCACCAAGTGTCTATTATTGGAAGTTTTTCTTTTCCAATCACGCGGTAATACCATTTCCAAGCTTCAGGATTTATCGCCTCACCCACCGATCCTAAAAGTCTTAGAGTGCTCAAGTCGTGCTTGTTCACCCATTCTTCACCGAATCTCATGAACATTCTAATTGCGGTGGGCGTGGTATAAAGTATTGTTATGCCGTGTCTTTCAATCATTTCCCACCATCGGTCGCAAGCAGGATAGTCTGGTGTTCCTTCAAAGATGAATGAGGTTGTTCCCAAAGCTAATGGTGCATATACATTATATGTGTGTCCAGTTATCCAGCCAATATCAGCGGTGCACCACCAAATATCTTCTTCGTTTGGACTGAACCCCCATTTAAGTGTCCAGTACGCCCACACCAAGTAGCCGCCGATGCCGTGTTGCACTCCTTTTGGCTTTCCTGTGGTTCCAGAAGTGTAAAGTATAAAGAGTGGCTCTGTGGCTTCCATTGGTTCAGGTGGGACATAAGCATTCGGAGCAACTTTCGCCATAACTTCATGATAGTAATGGTCGCGGCCTTCCTTCATTGGAATCTGTTGTCCAGTTCTTTTCACTACTATTACTTTTTCGACTGTTGGCGTATTAGCCAATGCTCTGTCTGCTGTTTCTTTTAGTGGCACTATTTTTCCTCGTCTGTAAGACCCGTCAGCTGTTATTACGATTTTTGCTTGACAGTCATTTATTCTGTCTGCAAGGGCTTCTGCGCTGAAGCCTGAGAAGACTACTGTGTGAATTCCTCCTAAACGTGTAGTTGCGAGTAAGGTGATTGGTAATTCTGGAATCATAGGGAGGTAAACTGCCACTCTGTCGCCTTTTTTAAGTCCGAAATCTTTGAGAATTTGTGCAAGTTTGTTTACTTCTCTGTAAATCTGGTAATAAGTGAAGGTTCTGACATCTCCGGGTTCGCCTTCCCAAATGTAGGCAAGCTGATGTTTCCTAGGCGTTTCAAGATGTCTGTCTAATGCGTTATAACATATATTTAGAATGCCGCCGACAAACCATCGATAAAATGGTGGGTTTGAATCATCTAACACTTTGTCCCATGTTTTGAACCAACTGATAGCCTTAGCTTTTTCAGCCCAATATTCTTCTGTTTTCTTTATCGATCTTTCCCACTCTTCCTTTAACAATTTTCTAGGAAAAATTTTCTCGTTAAAGGGTAAACTTGCTTCAGACATTTCTCAACCTTCCGTGAGTTTTTGGAAAACGTTTTTTCGCAAATATAAACCTTTTTAGTGAAAAGCGGAAAAGGTGAAGACTGTTTTCAGCTTACGGGGCATGTTGGCAGCACGGTTTTTCCATGAGTTTCGTTTAGGACTTCTGCTATGGCGAGGTAGACAGCGCTTGCTCCGCAGATAACGCCTTCAACTCCAATTATACGCGTAAACAGATTTACAATATCGGTTGAAACCGGCGAGAAGTAAGCCAGAACTGCTGACTTAATTGTAAGTAGAAGGAACAGTATTGCAAGGCTTATGAAAACAAATTGTAAAGCCCTATTAGTTTTTAGCGTGCCAAAAAACATGGCAAAAGTGAAGATTCCCCACATCAAAAAATATGCCATAAAGGCTTCTTGGCTGACAAGCCAAGGCGTATTATAACCAGGGCGAACTGAACTGTAAGAGAATGGCCACACTCCGGCTTCTGCCACAGTTGTTGTTCCAAGCCAGTTTAGAGCTACGAACGATAGCCAGAACAGTCCATATGAGGTGAAGGCTACAGTTCCAAACGTGTTGCCTTTCTTATATTCGAGTACGCCTGCAATTATCTGTGCTATGCCACCGTAAAATATGCCCATTCCAAGAATTACACCGTCAACTGGACTCAGTCTGACGTTGTGTATAAAGTTCAAGAGAATTGTTGTTATACCAAAGCCCAAAAGTCCAAGAGGTGCTGGATTTGCCATTTTTTCATTCATATTGTTTCACGTCTTTCCATGTTTTTTGCATGTAAGCTCTTTTGTTGATAACGCTTTGGATATAAGTCTTTTTGGCTAAGATAGACGTCTTATGCATAGGCAACGTTATTTCTAGAAATTGTGGAATTAAGTGGGCGTTCTAGCTTTGCGTTCTCGCCTTTTGCTTGTAATGTATTTGCTGGTCTCCAAAATACCAAAGACTATTATCGTGAATAGTATTGCATATGCCCAATCTATGAGTTCTGGAGTGCCGACGTAAAACACATTTTGTAGTGGTGTATAGAGTACCAAAAGTTGCAAAGCAAGAGACGAGAGTATAGCCATCCATAGGAATTTGTTTTTGAAGGGACCTACTCTAAAAATAGTATATTTAAGCGACCGAGCCGATACGGCGTTGGCCAATTCCATTAGGATCATTGCTGTAAGCAACTGTGTTCGCGCTTCTTTTAATTCATACGGGCCTCGCCATGGCTGGTGCATGAAATAACCATATAATAGCAGCACAGACATTATGATTGGGATGACCGTCAAGTATAGCTTAACATCCAGCGTAAATACACTTTCATTTGGGTCTCTAGGTTTCCTTTCCATAATATCTGGGTCGCCTGGATCGATTCCTAAAGCTATGGCTGGAAGACCGTCCGTTGCTAGGTTTACCCAAAGAAGCTGCACAGCAACAAGCGCGACTGCTGCAGATGTTTCTGGACTGCTACCTGTTTCGTATACTCCACCTGCCAAGTAAGGGACAATCATAATTGCCACGGTCATTACTATGATTTCCATGATATTGCTACGCAGTAGATAGGTCAAGTATTTTTTGATATTGTCATAGATTTCTCTGCCTTCCTTGACAGCTTTTACAATCGATGCGAAGTTGTCATCGGTTAAAACCATGTCCGATGCTTCTTTCGTGACTTCTGTTCCTGTAATTCCCATTGCAACACCAATATCTGACAATTTCAACGCTGGCGCATCGTTCACGCCATCACCAGTCATCGCAACAACTCGACCTTTTGTTTTCCAAGCTTTAACAATTCTCAGTTTATGTTCAGGTGAAACTCGAGCATATATCTTGATGTTCTGAACGCGTTCAGCCAACTGTTCATCAGTCATCTTTTCAAGTTCCTCGCCTGTGAGCACGCTATCAGCTGCATTATTTTCGCCTAATAAGTTAAGCTCTTTAGCAACTGCAATTGCAGTTAGCTTGTGGTCGCCTGTTACCATGACAACATCGATTCCGGCATTCTTGCAGAGATAGATTGCATCTTTCACTTCCTCACGTGGCGGGTCAATCATTCCCATTATGCCAACAAAAATCATGTCTCTTTCAGTTTTCTCATCCAAAGCTTCGGAGGCGCCAAGTTCTCTAAAAGCAAAACCCAAGTTTCTTAGTGCTTCCATCGCCATTGCTTCGTTGACTTTCAATATTCTCGCGTTATCCTCTTGAGTTATCTTCCGGACTTTGCCATTTGCATAAATTCTTGAGCATTGACTCAGGACTATTTCTGGTGCGCCCTTCATAAACGCTATTTTCTGTTTTCCAGAAACGATGTGGAACGTAGTCATGCATTTTCTTTCTGAGGAAAAGGGGACTTCGCCTATACGCGGAGCAGCTTGCTCCAGCTCTTGCTTCCACAATCCTGCTTTTGCTGCAGCAACAACTAGTGCACCTTCTGTTGGGTCGCCTCTAACTATCCATCTTTCAGTTTGGGGGTCTTTCTCAAGTTTTGAATCATTGCAAAGCGTTGCTATTTTTAAGAGTGTGCGAAGGTCTTCATTTTCTGGACTGATCTTTTTTCCTTCTGATAGAAACTCTCCAGTGGGCTCATAGCCGACCCCTGAAACCTTGATTACATTGTCATTGAGGTACATTCTTTGAACGGTCATTTGACCCTTCGTTAAGGTTCCTGTCTTATCAGAGCATATGACGCTTGTGCATCCCAAAGTTTCAACTGCCGGTAATTTTCTGACTATGGTGTTCACTTTAGCCATGCGATACATGCCTACTGCAAGTGCGCCTGTTACAATTGCTGGCAACGCCTCTGGGACAGCTGCGACTGCAAGGCTTACGCCCCAAAGAATCATCTGCAAAATGTCTCGTTTTTCCATGATGCCGATAACGGCTACTGCAAGGCAAACACCGACTGATAGGAGTCCAATCCTCTTTCCAACAGACGCCATTCTTTTTTCCAGAGGTGTCTCTTCATGTTCTGTTATCTGAACCATTTTGGCTATCTTTCCAAATTCAGTATTCATTCCTGTTGAGGTGACAACAGCTTTGGCGCGACCGTAAACTGCAATAGTCCCGGAAAAAACCATGTTACGTCTGTCATTAACTGGTGTATCTGGCGATATTGGCGCAACATCTTTATTCACTGGGGATGATTCGCCTGTTAAAGGAGCCTCATCCACTTTCAGATTGAACACTTCTATGATGCGCGAATCAGCAGGAACTTTGTCGCCTGTGTATAATAAAATAATATCTCCAGGAACAATTTCGCTTGTTTGAATTTTAACTTCTTTTCCGTCCCTTAGGACAGTTGCTGTGGGCGCAGTCATCTTCTTCAGTGCTTCCACAGCCTTTTCCGACCGGAATTCTTCAATAAATCCTAGAATCGCTGTAGCAAACACTATGGCAAGAATGACGATGGCGTCAGTGATTTCACCTAAAAAAAGGGAGAGCCCGGTCGCGACAAGTAATATAATGATGAGTATATCTGCAAACTGTTCGAGAAACATTCGTATTGGAGAGGTGCCCTTCTCTTTTTTTAGCTCGTTTGGGCCGAACTCCAACAAGCGTTTCTTCGCATTTTCTTGGCTTAGTCCTGTTTCATTTGTATCCAAATCCTTTAAGACTTCTTCAATTTCCCTTGCATGCCAAGGCGTAGACGTGCTTTCCACCCCAGATTAATCGATGTAAACTGTATGTTGTTAAAATTCATTGGTTATAATCTTTTCTCATAGAGTTTCAATGCAGGCAAATAAGTTTATAAGACAATTCTGTAAATCATCCTAAGAATATTCAAAGAGAAAGGAGACGTAGTTGGTGAAAAAATGTTTGAACCATGGCTGATAGCACCGATTTCAGCTATAATCTCGATATTGGTCGGTCTTTACTTCTATCATTATGTGAACAAACAAGACAGCGGCACTGAAAGAATGAAGGAAATTGCTTATGCTATAGAAGAAGGCGCAAACGCATTTCTAAGAAGAGAATACACTGTGTTGACAATATTTGTGCTAATAGTAGCTACTCTGCTCGGCATAACTTTGCCAGAGCCTATATGGGCAACTACTGAACCATTAAAGAATCTTGCACTTTCCGTAGCCTACCTTTTCGGCTCTTTCTGCTCTGCATTAGCTGGTTTCCTAGGTCTAAGCATTGCAACAAAGGCAAACACTAAAGCAGCTAACGCTGCAAAAGAAGGTTTGAACAAGGCTTTCCAAATAGGCTTTCGAGGCGGAGCAGTAATGGGCTTAGCAGTAGTAGGCGCTGGTCTAATTGGAATCAGCATCGTTTACGCTATTACTGGTGACCCAGGTATAGTTTTAGGATACAGTTTCGGTGCAAGCGCACTTGCACTTTTCGCTAAAGCAGGCGGAGGCATCTACACCAAAACCGCTGACATCAGCGCAGACCTAGTCGGAAAAGTAGAACTTGGCATTCCAGAGGATGACCCCCGAAACCCCGCAGTTATTGCTGACAACGTGGGTGACAACGTCGGCGATGTTGCCGGCATGGGCGCAGACCTATTCGATTCTTATGTAGCAAGTATTGTCGCAGTCATGATTCTAGGACAAGCCCTTGGGTTAGTAGAGATACCACTAGTATTTGCTGGTCTAGGCATACTAGCAGCAATTTTAGGAGCCTTAACTGTGAGAGTGGGTAAGCATGGTAGTCCTGGAAGGTCGCTTAACATGGGCACCTACATCACATGCACAATCTTTGCAGTTCTAACCTTTGTAGTTGCATACTATTTAAATTACGATCCAAGGATATGGGGCGCCGCAATTGTTGGCTTAATCGCTGGAGTAGTAATTGGCATGACTTCTGACTATTTCACATCAGATGATAAGGCACCTGTCAAAAAGACTGCTGAAGCATCTTTAACTGGGACTGCAACAAACATTATAACTGGATTTTCATATGGGCTCCACAGTGTCTTTCCACCGCTAATCGGAATAGGCGTAGCCTCCGCGGTCGCATATTACTTATACGGACTATTTGGGATAGGTATGGCTGCTGTGGGAATGCTTTCAATTGTTGGGCTTATAGTTTCAAACGACGCTTACGGTCCAATAGTGGACAATTCCAGAGGAATAGCCATGCAAGGTGCGCTAAGCGATGAGGTTATTCGCATAACAGACGAGATGGACTCTGCTGGCAATACTGCCAAGGCAATAACAAAAGGTTTCGCAATAGGCGCTGCAGGATTAACCGTTATTGCACTTTTAGCTGCATTTCAGGAGCGAGCTGGCGGAAACATAACTTTTGACCTTATGAATCCGCTGGTTCTGTTGGGTGCACTAATCGGTATTGCTATGCCTGCTGTGTTCTCAGCAATGGTTATGCTGGGCGTTGGTAGAAATGCTGAAAGAATGATTGCAGAAATCCGAAGGCAATTCAAAGAAATTCCTGGATTGAAGGAAGGAAAGCAAGGTGTCAAACCAGACTATGCCAAATGTGTAGACATAGCTACTATAGGTGCATTAAAAGAACTTATGCCTGCGAGTATAGTGGCTATTAGTGTTACTTTGATTGTTGGTTTCATAGGCGGAATTCAAGCGTTAGGCGGCTACTTGGCTGGCACAATCTTTTCAGGCTTGCTTTTCGCTTTGTTAATGGCTAACGCTGGTGGCTTATGGGACAACGCTAAAAAACTCATCGAATCTGGAGAACACGGCGGGAAAGGTTCAGAAGCTCATAAGGCTGCTGTTGTAGGCGACACTGTTGGCGATCCGTTTAAGGATACGGCAGGGCCTTCGCTTAACACAATGATTACTGTGATGTCTCTTGTTGCATCGTTGTTCGCTGTACTAATTGCAAACTACAATCTGTTTAAACTGTTAGGTTTAGGCTAACACCCATTTTTATCCTAATCTTTAAGCCAATTTTGCTTAGGTTTAGTCACATTTTCATTTCTAAAAATGGCGCCGGGGAACAGGTTTACATCTCGGTTTAAATTCTCGGCGAACTCGTTTCACTACGTGAAAAATGATAAAAAATTGGAGTTCTTTTTGGCTAATACGTGTGTGGGTTAGGATGGCATGGCGATAACTGTTAAAGTTCGTTGTCTCGATTTCATAGCACGTTTTCTTCTAACAACCAAAGTTGCCAACAATGTGGCTATTGCTAATGTGGGAAAAATTAGAGACGCCGGGAACTCTGGAATCCACGGAAGGGTTTCACTTGAAGTCAGATTGCCCCAAGTATCCGGGGGATAACTTGACCCAGATGGCCACCGGAAGCTTGTGACGATGCTAGGGCCCGTTACATTGTAAACTATGAGCTGTATCCCTAGAGTCTTCTCCACACCAGCAGTGATGTTGATCTTGGAATACAAGATACTATATTCGTTCGTGTATCTGGTGCTAACACTGAAAGTTGCACCATTCCACCCTGTAGGAGTAAAGGATTGCCAAGTTCCATCGCCTTTTCCATGAAGCTCGTCTATTGAGCCATCCCGATAGACACGGAGTGCAATGTCGTCTGTTTGTGTCACTGTTCCACCGTCATGTTCCACGTCAATTACCAGCCAGCTTCTGTCACTGTTGTTGTAGCTGTTGTCTGGGATATCAAATGCGACATGTAGATAGCTACTGTTATGCTTGAGGTAAACTGTGCAATTGCCATCTGTAGCAGGAAAGGCGACATTGTTTGCATCATCCCACTCACCTACGGATATCATCCCATCAATTGTCGGAGTTGTGCCGAATTCAGCGATTATTTCATCACCAGAATGCCCCTTGACAACAGGGCATAAGGTAAGGATCAACAGCGCTGTTACAAATATTGGGACAGAAACTATTTTGGTGGGCATGTTGTTTCACCTAAAAAAAAAATAATTTAAGGAACCAGCTATTAACATTTTTGCAGTATTTTATTCCCATCCATTTGGGTGCCAGTGGTGAAAGGTTCTATGTTATAAGTCTGAACTATCCTCATCAGTCACCAGCCTTACTCTTTTGGGATTTTGGCGCCGGGAATGGGATTCGAACCCATGCGGACCCAAAAGGTCCACAGGCTCTCAAGGCCTGCGCATTATCCACTCTGCCATCCCGGCTTCTTCAACCAGCGAGGTTCATGCCTTTTAAAACTTAGCAATACTCTCTTTTCTTTTTTTTGGGCATTTACAAAAATCACAGAGCTTAATCTTTATTCTTCTTTAGAGTTAGCATATGTTTGGATAATGTTTTGAAGGTCAAATGTCTATAGTGTTCTTGTGACAGACTTATTACAAAACTGTTAAGATTTGTCAAGTCTACGTTGGGAAAGCTTTTCAGCATATCTATGAATTGGGAGTAGGCTCCATAGTTTTCATGAAATGAAACAATGACCATGTCAGAGTTGCATCCTAATCCCTTGGCGATAACTATACTTTCAAAAGCTGTTTCTTTCTCCATCTCCCTCGCCATTTTTCTGGTTTTCTCAAGTTCTTTCGGAGGAAGTCCACTTTTAAGTTTGGCGAAAGTTATGCTGCTTATTTCGTATCCAATTCTATTAAAATCTGGTATCATGGTGTATTCTCTTATGTATCCTTCCCTTTCCAGTTTCGTCCGTATTCTAGTAACTGTCGGTTGAGAAACATCAAGAGCTTTTGCTAAGTCTCGATCACTTCTTCTGCTATTTTTCATAAGTTCAGAAATCAGCCTCAACTCAACATCCTTCATGGCGCATCCTCTCTTTTGATGTCGAACTGGCTACTCAAACTAATAAGGTTAATGAAAAAACATTCGAAATAGTGCAAGTCAATGCCAAACTAGATACAGTTTCGACAAATTGCAGCTTTTATGGCAAACTTGCTATCTTGAATCCTCACATTAGCTTTGCATCAACAATCATAGCACCACTGGCTGCAATAAGTCTATGTGAAGTGTGCTAAGCAATCAGAAGAGCAGAAATATTATCCGCGCGCACTATGGCTAATTGAATGTGAAGGTTTGTTCTTTTCTTGGCGGTTCTCTCACTGCGAAAGAATTAGAGTCTAATCACCAGAGCATGTCGTCGCGTGTGCTGGGTGTCCGCTTTTGTTATATCCACATTGTTGCTCGTTTATTTGTTGGCACAGCTGCCTCTGATAGGGCATAGCTAAACTGTTCCATTGCTATTTCGGGTTTGATAATCGCTTCTCTTTTTTATGAAACGTGAAACTGCGCACAACTCGTACTTAGCTCAAATCAAGTGTTCTGTTAACGATGATTAAAAGAAAATAGCTGTAAATATTTTATAGTAGCTATATACACATAAACCGAGACTTAATTATCGAAATTTGAAAACTCTTCTAAAACCCGCGGAATAACAACCACGAAGAACTGAACATTCCGGTTTTTTGCTAAATGATGGAGTAATTCTTTTCGCTAAATACTTAATCTTCTCCGGAAAGGAGCAGCATGCCGCATAAAATATTCAAGCCGCCAAGAAAGCCTAACGCGGCGGTAAACACAACGTTTAGTCTGGTTGAAAGATGGGGGTCTTGAGGAGTTATCAATAGGTAACCGCTGAAAATAAGAACCAGAAAGCCGCATGTGATCATCAACCCGCTTAATTTTGAACCAA
>JACAEI010000044.1 GCA_013388905.1 Candidatus Bathyarchaeota archaeon
AGCCGAAGTTCAAAGTTAATGACAACAGCCTCTGCAGCAGTTGTGCTGAAGAGAATAGTCATTGCAATAAGACCCGGTACTAGCTGCGCAAAGTTTTGAGGATTTCTCAAGTAGAAGGCCAGAATCCATGCGAATGGAAAAACTGTTCCCCAGCTGATAGAAGGCGGCTTAAAATAATACGTTCTCATGTCCTTTAGAGCAATGTAGAATATGCCTCGCAAGTCGTCACGCCACATTCTATTTAGCGCCTCCTTTCTCTATTGCCATAATAGTTGGGCTCAAGCCCGTAATCTTAATGAATGCGTCTTCCAAGCTTGGCTTAATGCTGTTTACTTTATCAATCTCTATCTCTTCATCTTTAGCATGTTGGAGCACCTTTTCAAGCGTGTACGCAGGAACGCCACCATAAATTCGCACTTTGTTATAATTGGTTGCAACCACCTTAAGTTCAGGCAATTTTTCAGAAAGCCCCTCAACAATTTTAGATGACATTTTCTTAAAAGAAACCTCAATTACGGATTCTTCTTCAGCAACAGCCTTCAACATTTCAGGGGTATCAATTTTTAATATTCTTCCCTTTACGAGAATTGCAATGCGATCGCAGAGAAGATCTGCCTCTTCCAAATAGTGGGTTGTAAGGAAAATAGTCACTCCTTGGCTGTGGAGGTTGCTAATCAAATTACGTAACGAACGAGCAGCCACAACATCCAAACCAACCGTAGGCTCGTCGAGAAAAAGCAGTTTAGGACTATGAATTACGGCAGCCGCTATCGTTAACGCCCGTTTCATGCCACGCGAGAAAGTGCCAAAAAGGTGATCTTTCCGCTCATAAAGCCCAAAAGTTTTCAAAAGCTCCTCTGCCCTTGCTTTGCGCTGGCTACGTGGAATCCCATACAGCTGTGCCATAAACAATAAATTTTTAAAAGCTGACAGTTCGTCATACAAATTTGAAATTTCCGGAACTACACCAATATGCTTCTTTGCCTCAACAATTTCAGATTCGATATCATAGCCTAGAACGCGAGCTGTTCCAGCGGTGGGCCTAGAAAGACCGGTGAGCATCCGAATAGTTGTGGTTTTGCCAGCACCATTTGGACCTAAAAAACCGAAGATTTCACCTTCTTTAACGTCAAAATTTATGTTATTCACTGCATTGATTTCGCCATAATTTTTTGTTAAGTTTTTCGCTTCTATTGCAGGCTTCGTATTTATCACTTACTTTCTGAAACTATTGCTAATGTAACAGGCATGTTCAAATGCGGATTGCTAACAGGTTGCACCATTCTCTTTTGCCTTTCTACTGACATCATACTTCTCCAAGCCCTTGTATAATTGTTTCTTGAGTCCTAATATAATAATATGCTTTTTGAACGCGCGATGGTGACACAGCTAATCGATTGATATTATTTTTCCAGAACCATTATTAACGCATCTTTCGCCCAAGATTTTTGCGATTTCTTGTTTTGCATCGTTTGATGTGCAGTGGCAAGGAGAAACAAGTTTAACGTCTAATTCGCGTAAGAACTTTCCAACTCTCATGCCTTCGCCTACGCTTGATATGTGGAAGCCCCCTATTACCGCGTGTATCTTGTCTATACCTGAAACTTTTTGTGCACGCTTAAGAATGTTAATGATTCCTGGGTGGCTACAGCCAACTAAAATAACTAAGCCTTTATTTTTAATGTTAATCAGCAATGAATGCTCGCTTAATCCACTAGGCACTTCACCAGTAGACATCATGCCGTCAACAAATTCGATTGGTTTATGACAAATCCATGGGATGCCCCCCGCTCCTCTTATTTCTCCGAGTCCAAAAGAGTTTTCAGACGGCACATAAATCATAGTTTGTGGCTTTAGCAAAGATAATACTTGACTTAATGCTCCGCAGTGGTCGCCGTGCCAATGGGAAATCAAAATAGCTTCAATTTTAGATAGATTTAGACCGAGTTTCGAAGCATTACGGAAGAATATTTGGAAAGAACCGCTTGTATCCATTAAAACAATATGCTTTTTATTGCCCGTAAAGGCTTCAACATAAAACGAGAGACCCCAACTGGATGCTAATCCCTCTTTCCAAACATTATTGTCAACAGCTGTTGTTACTCTAACAGATTCTACTTCATTCATGTTTTCACCCTTTATATTTGGTGGCAGCCATCGAAATGTATGGTTTACTTTCATTAGAAAAAGGTCGATAAGACCATAAAGGTTGATATTCCTGCAACTAATCCTATCCCGAAATGATGCATCCCGTCGTGCTCATATGCAAGTGGAACAAGTTCATCAACTGATACAAAGACCATGGCGCCTGCTGCAAAAGCCAACAAAAATGCGTTAAATTGCGGCAAAAGCCAGCTTAATGCTATTCCAAAAACTGCTCCTAAAGGCTCAGCCAAAGCCGACAATACGAGAAATTCCATCAACAACTTCATTTTCTTTGTTAGTACAAGTGGAACTGCAAGCGCGAACTCTTCTGGTATGTTGTGTATGGCTATTCCTAAAGCCACAAGCCATCCCAGCTTCGCCTCGACCCAAAAGCTGCTAGCCATGGCAAATCCTTCTGGAAAATCATGGATTATTATCCCAATTGCTACGAGATAACTTATCCTGAGTAAATAACCTGACTTCCCCTTTTCTTCTATCAGATGAGTATGTGGAAGCCAAACATCAGCTATTAATACGATCAAAAATCCTAAGGCAAAAGCGAATGTGGTAAACAATTCATCCGTTAATGTGAAGGCTGTTGGGAGCAAGTCGAGGAAACTGATAACTATCATAATTCCAGATGAGAAGCCAACCCCCATTGATATGTAACGCTTGTTTCCTTTTAGGAAGACTGCTAAAAGGGCGCCGATGACGGTTGTTGAGCCAGAGAGGAAACTTATAAGGAGTATAACCCATGTTTCCTGCAATTGCTTTCACCAACTCTAACCTCTTGTTTTGAAGCTTAGGGCTTTTTCAGGGCAAGCCTCAACGCATCTACCGCAGAGAGTGCAATCTGTTGATGTTCCAACGTCTTCTGTCTTTGTTATTCCCATTGGGCATACATCGAGGCAATCGTTGCATTTTTTGCATTTCTCCTCATCCCATCGGATGGTCAATATTCCTACTTTGTTAAAGGCTCCGGCTATTGCTCCCAATGGACATAAGTAGCGACACCAGAAACGACTGATAAGTATAGCCAAAACAATTGTTAATGCAAGCGTAAGCATATGGATGTAAAAATATATGCCAAATGCTGTAGCATCTGGATGAAGCAGACGGAAAGGTATGGCTGCAAAAAGGGAGCCAGAAGGACAAAACTTGCAGAAAACCGTGTCTAAAGCGAACCATGCCAAAGCAAGCGTTAGAAACAAAATTGCATATTTAACATACCAATAGTTTTGAGGTTTAACTTCTTTTCTGCGGTTTGTAGGACTAAGCATATCATGCAATGTTCCGAAGGGGCAAGCCCAGCCGCAAAAAGCTCTGCCAAAAATCATTCCATAAACTCCAAGAGAACCAACAGCAAAAAATGGAAATTGACCGTATACTATAAAATTCTGGAGTATACCTATTGGACAACCAAAAGCAGCGAAGGGGCAACCATAACAGTAGAGAAATGGACAGACAAAGCCAGTTTTCAGTACACGAAGAAAACCTAAATTAGAAACTGCAAAAGCAACAATCTGGGTAATTTTCCTTTTATCCTTTAACTTCACTTACTAATCGCCTGTTCAGATTCCTATACACGACGTGCAAATCACTTTGACGAATCTTTCAAGTATTAGGTTATATTCGCTTGAACCTAACATTGCTATGAGAATAGAGAGAATTAACAGAGCAACTTTGTATCTAAAACCGAAATCTCGATTCAAAAAATCTACCTCTTGTTTATTAACCCCCTAATAAGGCATCTATCTCGCTTGATAACGTTGACGCATCCACTACATTTGATTCCTGAAAGTGAATAGTGCCACTCTGGCTAAGGATTACAAGCGTTGGAATATACTGGACATTATACTTGTCGAATACTCCAACCGTATCTCTTGCAACCCTCCATGTCATGTCATGGTCTTGTTTAAATTGTCTAAGCTCTATCGCGCTGTCACCTGAAGAACCAACAGATATGACCACCACTTCGCTACTGTTATACTTCTCATGAATTTGTGCGAGGTGTGGGATCTCTTGTAAACAAGGCTGACACCAAGTTGCAAAACAATCCACAACCACGACTTTTCCTCTAAACTCACTAAAATCTGAATCAGTTAACATGTAAAGAGAAGCCAATCCGCTTTCATTTGGTGGTTGTGTGTTTCGCCATGCAGCATAAGCCCCCACTACTAACACAAGCGAAGCAAAAAAGACTATGCCCAAGATTTTACTTCGGGACCATCCTTTGCTTTTTTTCGGTTCTCTTTCTCTTCTCAGGCGTTCAGCTTCTGCTGCCTTCTGATGTTTTAGGGTTGTTTTACGCCTTTTTTCTTTCCAGCTTTCCTTCTTCTTCTTTTTTGTCATTTCAGCGCCTTCAATTCATTTGAGTTCTGCCCGGTAGTTTTCTCATATAATATTTGTTTCCCTCATATTCAAGCTCTATGAGTTTATTTTCTTCCAAAAGTTTTTCGATGACACGCCAATTTGCACATGCCTTCTTCAAGAATTCTTCTACCGCTTCTTTACGCATGGGATGCACCGCCGTTATGCTCAGCAAATCTTCAATATTTCCAGTAAAGGCGAAGGCGTTTCCCTCGTAACCTATCAAATATTCAACTCTGTTGGCGCCAATCTTTTCAGAAAAAACTTGAAAAGCAACGTTTACAGCTTCTTCATTTGTGGGTCTTACCCACTTCTCTGTCGGCGGCCTAGTTGGTATAGCAATGTAAGCCTTATCCAGCTTATTCAGCTCTCCTAGAAACTTTGCTATCCTTTCGAATTCGCTGTTGTATTTTACATTATCAACAAGCATGGTTTCACTTACAATGGCTCCTTTAAACATTTCTGCAAACTCCTTTATGCCGTCCAAAACCATGTTTAATCTTAAAGCTTTATGAGGTCTGTTTATGCTCTTCCATAAATCTTGGCTGATTGCATCAACCTTCAATGAAACGAGATCAGCTTCTGCCAAATCTTCTCTTACTTCGTCACGCCAAAGAAGAGAAGCATTCGTTATAACAGCTATCGGAATCCCTATCTGCTTTAGAAGTGATATCCCCTCACCCATGTTAATGTCTAGTGTAGGCTCTCCGTCTGGTACAAAAGTAAGGTAATCAATCCTTTCTTTTCTTAAGGAGGCTTCATTGACTTTCCTTTTAACTTGTCTCAAAATATCTTCTGGTCTGTAGAAGGATTGCCTATCAACAAGCATATTGCCGGTTTTTCCCAACTGGCAGTAAACGCATGAATAGGAGCATGTTTTTGGTGGAATATTGTTTATTCCCAAACTTCTTCCTAGACGTCTCGATGGAACAGGTCCAAAAGCTAATGTTTTAATGTTTTGCAAATTAGTCATTTCCAAGCTGAAAGACTCTGCACTTTCTATTTCTTTTTCGATAATGCCTTCTCAATTGGCGCATTGTATATTTCGAAGATTTCTCTGCGACGCATGTACTCTCTTATTGCTTTTTTGACAACTTCAGTCCAGTCTACCTCTGGATAGTTGTTCATTTCTTTCTTTAATTCATCATCTATAGTTATTATTAACTGGTGAACCAAATTTGCGCACCACAAATAATTATGTGTAAAAGCACAAAATTAGCCTTGTGGTCAACGACAAGCTTGTAATTATGGAAGGAGAAAATAATATTGGGGCAAATTAGACACGCTAACATGGCCTTAGTAAGTTAGCTACTGCTAGACTTTAAAAAACAAATCGTATTCCACATATCCGCTATTTCTTTTGCAGACTTTAAGGACGAACATAGCTTTTTTTCAGATATTCCCTATTTCAATTTGAACCTATTCAGTCAAACTTTCGGTAGCGGCTACATACCTTTTGTCTCATTAGCTACTTAGCTCTTTGACTTCCTTTTTGCCTTCTTCTAGCTCTTTTTCCTGTTCCTTATCGTTTATCAACAACAAAGCTTGAAACTCGCCCACATGCGTTTTCTCTTCTTTCGCTATATCCAAGAGAAGTCTCTTAATATCCGCATTTTCAATCATGGCTGCCATCTGCTCATAAAGATTTATGGCATCCAATTCAGCAATGATCCCAGCTCTCAGTATTTCCTTGTCCAAGTTTTCTTTGTTTACTCTTTCAAGGTTTATCGGAATTTTTGACAACAAGCTTATCACCTCTTTTTTGTTTATGAATAACTCTTTCATTTAGATTATTTTTCCGATATTAAGATGGAAATTTTTTCCCAAATAACCTCAATTTCTTTAGCAACAGCACTTCTTGGAGAGTATTCTATGATTGTCTTTCCATTTACCATGGCTTCCGTAACTTTAGGGCTAAAAGGAATCTTGCCAACAACCTCTACGCTGTTTTCTCTGCAAAAACTCTCAATTTTCTCGGCGTTATCCTTATTTATGTCATA
>JACAEI010000037.1 GCA_013388905.1 Candidatus Bathyarchaeota archaeon
CATCCGAAACCTCGCCCATTATCTATCATTACATCCACTTGCCAATAAAAACAAAAAAAGAGGGGAGATGAGCGAAAACCTCGGCAAATTAGTATAAATTAAACGATAGAGTTTGGTAGCCCGGGAGAGATTCGAACTCTCGTCAAGGGCTCCAGAGGCCCTCATGCTTGACCGCTACACCACCGGGCTCTCACGATGCGCAATTTAAGAAACTGAAGTCCAACATAATAACTTTAGCACTCAAACTAAAAAAAGACAAAATCATTTGTTACTCTTGTTTTTTAACGCCTCTTCTACACAATAGCATTCTTGGCTGCTAGGGTTCCATTCATCGCAACGCCACAAAGTCTCCACTATGGGGTTCTTGTTTTTGCAGAACCGTATTGAACAGAAGATTTTGCTTGGATAATCATAAGTTATGTGGCTACCACAGTTTCCACAAAACTTCTCTTTAGCTTTGACTTTTTCCTCCATTTACACACCACCAATCGCCGTTTCTATTTTTTCACGTTTTAAGTAAGGTTCTCGCCTGAACTCTTCGCCTAAACGCTCAATAACCGACGCCACAATTATTGGAAAGATTATGATTGCATCAGCAAAAACCATGACTTTGTCTGCACCGCCTTTTACTTTTCCCCAGCTTACTGTTTCAGCCAAAGTCGAGCCTGACAAACCTCCAGTTTCTGGACGGTCCATAGTTATAATCACAGCATAGTCCATGCCCTTTTTGGATGCAAGAGCAGCTGACTGCACAGTGTTTCTAGGAACTCCACCGCCAATCACAATCATGCCATTCTTAGGCGATTGCTTACAAATTTCAACGATTTCAGGCACATCTTTGAAAGCGTCAACTGTCAACGGGTTTTGGCATTTTTCTCTTGAAGCGTGAAGCCAATGTATGAACCCAAATTCTGAATCACGAACGGCAGGAAGAAAAATAGGCACTCTCGTCTCGTATGCAGCCCTTAAAATAGAGTCTGGGTCATCAAGCCTTTTACCAAGTTCCCACGCAAACTCTTTTGACGAAAGCGTTCTTCCGGTGCATTTAGATGCGATTTCGTCGTAAATTTCCGCCAGCCTATAATCAAGTCTTGTGAAATCTTCTTCTGGCACAAAAATGTCATATATACGGTAAATATGGTATTTATAAAGCAAATAATCATCTACTGCCCAATGTCCCTTATAATGATGCCCGCCCAAAGCCTCAATCGCATCATGAACCATGTTAGCGCCTGTACTCACAATCACATCAATAAGCTGCTCACGGATTAAATCTGTGATTAAGGAGCGCATTCCAGCAGGAACCATAGCTCCAGCCAAAGCGAGAAAAACTGTGCATTTTCTGTCGCGTATCATCCTCTCGTAAATGTCGCATGCGGTAGAAAGTCTTCCAGCTCCGAAAGAACCCGCATTACTGAATTGTTGAATCAGTTGGTCTACAGAGAGTTTTCCGTTAATCTTTATGTGCTTCACCGGCTCTTGAAGAAAATCTTTTCTTCGCATCAGATTTCACACTCAGAATACACATATTTGACAAATTAAAAAGAAATAACTTTCTATACTTTTTGAAAATCCAAAAAATTGGACATGGTTTAGGCAGCAGTGAGTCAAAGTTTCAAGATTGCGGTTTTACAACTAGAACTGGGCTGGACGCATGGTGTATTACGCCGTCGGTTACGCTTCCTAAAAGCAGTTCGCGTATGTGGCTTACTCCTCTCGCTCCAATAACGATTAAGTCAAATTTGCCTTCCTTGGCTGTTCTAACAATTTCTTGCACTGTGTGCCCCTCAATAAGCATTTTTTCAACTTGAATCCCTTCAGCTTTCACTTTCTGTTCACCATCATCCAAGATTCTGTTACCAGCCTTACGAGTAGCGTCAACCACTTTAGAAATTTCTGCGGGCGCCATAACTGGAAACCCAGAAGGCGTCAATGTAGTAGGTTCAGGCATTAAAATAGGTCCTGGCGTTACTGAATATACGTGGATTAGAGTTATTTTTCCATTGAACTTTTTGGCGATTTGAGTAGCAACTTCTAAAGCTTTTAATGAATGTTCGGAACCGTCTAATGGAACCAGAATTTTTTCAAACAGACGCATTCACTTCCTTTGGAAATTAAATATTTCATACTCTTTAATATTCGATACGGTTCTAACAGATTGCAAAGTTCTTTTGTTTCTAGAGAAAAAGGATATTTATAGCGGTTCAGTATGCTAGTGTCTTAAGTTCATTTTGTCTCTGGAGGCTGTTTTTTCCTTCTGGTAAGGATAACGCCGGCGACCACTATTATGGCTATAATAATTACTACGATTGCCGCAATGAACCATGGTTGTTCCCATAGAGGTGGAACAACCTCGCCCATGAGCACCCAAATGCTGAAATGGTTAACTGTTGTCCAAGCGTAATGTTCAGCCTTGTTTATCTGCGTGTTCACAGCTATCCAGCTGTTAGTAGCTTCATCCCAGCGCATTATTTTCAAATTGTTCTCGTTAAGCCCTAATTGGGTCAATTGTTCAAGTGTGTAGTAGATTTTAATTGTAATGTTGCCAGTTACATCCGCTGTGTCGGTTGTGATTTCAATGTAATTGCCTAAGGCTTTGAATGTTCCTGGTGGAGGATTGACACCTGATGGAAGTGTTATGTTTTTGATGGAGATGATTGCAGCCTTTGAAATGTTGGTTAAAGTTAACATGCATCGTGCAGTGTTGTTGGCATCGATTGTCATCGGGTTGTTTTGTGTGATTTTGGATGGATCATAAATTGCTTGAGCTTTGCCTTCATACACTTTGAATATTAAACGTTTGAGCTTGCTAATGCTTTGGTTGTTCCATATCATTGTGTTTTCACTTGCGTAGTCATTTGGATCTGGCACTTTATCGGGATCTGCTGGGTCTATGAACAGTATAACAGTGTGTGTTCCGTTGCTTCCACCTTGAACTATAAGTTTCTGTTTCTGACCGTGCATCGGAAATTCGTAAGGACTGGATGTTACATTAAAGAGTCTTTTGAGTCTGAAGCTCGTTGCGTTTATACTGTCGATTGGTGGAGCAATCTTTACATTTTCGAAATTCCAAAATGCGGAATACTCGCTTATGTTAAAGCTCAATCGCAGATTGCTTATGTCTGTGACATCTGTTTCTTTTAATATGTTCACTACCCATTGTTGCATGTACGGTGAACTTGCATTCATCATTTCAACATATCTGTCCGCGAGGTGATTTACTTCAGCGTTTAGATCTCCTTCCAAACTGTAGTTTCCCAAGTAATTCATTTGTCCATTAGCGTATGTGATTGTTTCTTTGAATGATTTTACTTGGCAGTAGGTTGTGTTTATCATTGATTTTAGATATGGTTGTAATGGTGGATAGTACATGTCAGCCGCCATAAGTGTTGTTGTGTTCCAATATTCTTCAAGCCTCTGCGAAAATGTTGCTCTGATATCGAGGTTTCGTGCACTACTTGTATAGGACGCTGTAAATTCTCCATTCTCTAAGGTGTGGATTGTTGCATTAAGTATTGGGTAAATTGTTGTTGCATTTGGCGGTGTATAAAATGGCATTTTATAGTAATTGGAACTTTGCATCATGCTAGCAAATACTTGTGCTAAAGCATCAATAAAGTCGCCTTCGACCACTATGATAAATGAAATTTCTGCACCTGGCAATGGGGTCGTTATTGGAGTAAGAGTAGTATTGAAACTTGTGCATGTCAACTTTCCGCTAGTCATATTGTAGAGGGACCCTGATCCCTGACCTGGAATCGTGCTGTTTAGCATTTCAAGTTGAGAACTAACGTATGTTTCGTTCAGTGGAGTAAACCCTGGAATAGGCAACGGAAGGTCATAGTAGACCGTTATGGAGCCGCTGAAGGTGATTTTTGTGGTGTTTCCCTCGAAGTTTACATCTATGTCGCCAAGCGCAAGGCCGGGTAACATGTGAATAGTTATAGTTCCATTATATGCTTGTTGCGAATATTCTGCATTAATTGTGAAGTCGGTCGAGTTGAAGGGAAAACCTGAGAAGTCGTAAAAGGTACTATCGATAAATGTTTTGTACGGTAGAACTGTCGTTGCGTTGAGTTTGCTGATAACGATTTCATTGGAGTATTCATTTATCATTGAAGCTGTTGTGGCGTTGAATGGGAATTTTGTAGCCACTTGGGGCGGAACTTGAACTATACCTTCTATGGAAGCATTATGTGAGTCGCCAGCTTTTGCGATTTGACCTGTAAAGTACATTCTCGGACCCGTATTCGGATAAGTGCTAGTGTAATTATATTTAGCCGACAGTCCAACTGTCCCATCTGGATACACAACAAATTTCACTTCGGTAGAGTATGAAGTCTGGTACTGAGCGTTAGCAGAATCATATATTAATGCGAAGCCTGACGCAATGAATATAACAATGCAGAATAGAGCGATATTCTTAGCAATTTTCTCAATTTTTGCCATATCCTTTCGCCGAGAGCTACTATTAAAATAATACCTTTATATGTTTTGTGAATATGAATTAGGATGCAATTCCAAAAGAAGGCTGGGCTTCAAAATGCGTCTTACTATGATGTGTTTCAGAAACTTGGCACATAAAAAACTCAGAACGTTCTTATGTATTTTTGGCGTGGCTACAGCTGTATGCTTCGTTGTTGCAGTTGGCGCTACAAGTTCCAGATATGCGGCAATAATGTCTGAAATGGGCGTGTTTTTTCATGAAGATGTTGTAGTTGTTGCAAGAAATGTAATTGTGATTCAAGGGTTTCCAATAGGAGGAACTATTCCGCAAAGCGTGGTTGACGAAATGAAGGGATTGGACGGCGTTGAGAAAGTGGTTCCAATGTTATTTGATCTTGAATTTCAAAAAGGTGAAGTTTCAAGTATAATGCCAAATAACATAACGATAGGATTGCCAATCGCAGAATGGCCTAACATTATTGGTTCTGCATATCTTAGACCAGGTGGAACGCTTCCCCCACAAAACTCGACTGACATGATTATTATCGGTCACTCGATAGCAGACCAGTATGGAATATTCACTGGTTCCAAAATACTTCTCAAAGGAAGAGAATTGAACGTTTGTGGCATAATTGAATCGCCATTTGCGTTTCTTGGGCGCTCAATAATAATGAGTTTGGAAACAGCTCAAGAAGTTTTGAAATATCCGATGCAAATAAGTATGGCTATTGTTGAGCCTAAAGCAAACGTGGCACAAGAAGAGCTTGCAGTCTCAATTGAGAATAAAATTGCCAATGTTATGGCTTTAACAGAGAATGAAAGAAATGATTTAACAAAACCTATTGTTGATATTATACAGAACTGGAATTTGGCGATTCAAGGAATTGTTTTGTTTTTGAGCATGATTTTGGTTACTATTCTGGGTATGATAAATGTTTCAGAAAGGCGAAGGGAGTTTGCCACATTAGATGCTATTGGCGCGCCCCTCAGCTATACATTTCGTATTATCCTTTTGGAAGCAATGTTGGTTGGCATAGTGGGTGGCATAATAGGCATTGCTTTCGGGTCGGTTGCAGCGGCAATTTTGGCAAGTCTCTACACAAGCGTACCAGCGTCTCAGTTTTTTTCAAGCATTCTCCTAATTGTTCCGCCACTCTATATGCTTGAGCTGTTTGTCGCTGTTGTTATTATGTGCTGTATTGGAGGAATAATCCCAGCGATAAACGCTGCAAGAACGCGAATAGCTGAAGTTTTACGGGCGGAATACTAATGAATATTAAAACTTTGGACTTGACAAAACTTTATCATGTAGGCGCATCGGAAATTGCAGCGATTGACAGAGTAAACTTTGAAGTTAATGCAGGGGAATTTGTGGCTATTGTTGGGCCTTCTGGTTCTGGCAAATCGACCTTGCTGAATCTTATTGGGCTAAATGATTACCCCACTTCTGGCAGAATTCTAATCGATGACTTAGATGCTTCAACATTATCAAGTCGCAAGCGAAGAAGAATACGCCTTCTTCGCATGGGCTTTATCTTTCAATCCTTCAATCTGTTGCCGACGCTTAACTCGTTAGAAAACGTGGAATTGCCAATGTCTTTACTTGGCAAGTCTCGAGAAGAGCAGAGGCAAAATGCTCTGAAGTTGCTGGAAAGAGTGGGATTAAGCCACAGGCTCTTTCATAGACCAAAACAGATGAGTATAGGTGAAATGCAACGTGTAGGCATTGCGAGAGCGCTCGCAAATAACCCGGAAGTATTAATCGCCGATGAGCCCACCGGTGAGCTTGATTCAAAAACGGCTAAGGAAATAATCGCATTGCTTTCTGAAATAAATGAGAGTGAGAAAACAACGATTATTGTTGCTACGCATGACGAGAAAATAGTTGAGGTTGCAAATACGCTTTATTTTATTCATGATGGCAAGTTAAAACTGGAAAGTTAAGGTCTTTTAGAGAAGTGAAAAGTCTGAGGATATAATTTTTCCTTTCTGGTCTATGACAACTTCAAATTTTTCTGCCCAAGGATGGCCTTCCAAGTCTATGGGACATGTTCCTCTAATCACCCATACACCATTTTTGTTTTCCACCATTGAGACTTCAGCTTTCTCGGTGTTTTTTCTCTTTCGAAGGTATTCCAGAGCTATTTTTTGAGCAGAATTGTTCGAAATATTGCTCATTACTCCATATTTCCTCCAGCGGTTCTCTTTCTATCTATTTATGGGTGAGCATTAAGGGTTATGAATGTGGAATCGTTAGTAAAATTAAATATAGTCTGTAAATCGTACGCATACCTTTTTTCGATAGATTCAAATTACAAACACATCCATTTTATTTATTGAATAGTGTAGTCTGGAAAAGGAAGACTGGATGAGCGAGAAAAAGCGAATTATACTCCATGTAGACATGGATCATTTTTTCACGGCTGTTGAAGAGCGTGAGCATCCAGAATTTAAAGGTAAACCGGTAATTGTGGGTGCTGATCCAAAAGAGGGAAAAGGTAGAGGAGTAGTCAGCACTTGTAATTATGAAGCCAGAAAATTTGGTGTTAGGTCAGGCATGCCAATTTCAAGAGCGTGGAAGCTTTGTCCGGAGGCTGTCTATTTGCCTGTTAATTACGAGCTTTATGCTAAGGCTTCGCATGAGATTATGAACATTCTGCGAAGACGTTCGGACAAATTTGAACAATGGGGCATAGACGAAGCCTTTCTTGATATCACCTCAAAGGTGAAGGATTATGCTGAAGCTGAAGCCTTTACAAAAGAGATAAAAAGAGAGGTTTTTGAGAAGGAAAAGCTCACGTGTTCGATTGGTATTGGCCCGAACAAGCTTGTCGCTAAAATTGCTAGTGACATTCAGAAGCCAGACGGCTTAACAATCGTTAGAGAAGAAGAAGTGGAAAAGTTTCTTGCGCCGTTGCCTGCTCGCAAGCTTTTGTGGGTTGGACGTAAGACTGAGCAGAAGTTGAAGGCTATGGGAATCAAAACGATTGGTGACTTAGCCCATTACGACCCGGCAGTGCTTGCGGAAACTTTTGGTGTTATGGGTACGCAGATGTATTTGATGGCTCATGGAATCGACAGAAGCGAAGTTGAAGAACGTGGCGAAATCAAATCGATTGGGCGCGATATCACTTTTCAGGAAGACATGTCGAATTTTGAGTTTATCCTCAACACTTTAGACGAACTTGCGGAGGAAGTGCATAGGGATGTTTTGAGGCAGAATGTTAATTTTAGGACTGTTACTGTTCGGGTTCGCTATGAGAATTTTGAGACGCATACGCATAGTAAGACTTTGCCTTTCATTACGAATCGTTTGCAAGATTTAAAGAAGACTGGAAGGGAATTGATGCAAGCGTATCTTAGACCGGACAGAAAAGTGCGACTTGTAGGCGTTAGAGTGTCAAGCCTAATCTCCGCAGAAAAGCAAAAAACCCTCATGTAAGAACTATTTTTTGATTCTGCGAATTTCAAATACTACCGGGTTTTCTGCGTCTGGACAAGCATTACAGATTATGTCTTTGTTTTTGCTCCATGGAAACTCGACGCCGTAACGCATTGCGTAGACTTTGGGAAGCAAAACCATCAGCGCGCTATAGCAGATGTCTCCTTTTATGCTTCTACCGTCAAAGATTATTTTGTCGCCAACCTTATGCCCAAAAGCGCATTTTCCTTTTTGACTTTTTACTGTAGCTTCAACCAACGACATGAATATTCCCACTAAAGCTATTTCATCTTGCCATATTTTTCTTTTATCTTCTCATCAGCTATTTTAGCTATCATTGCGTTTGAAATTAACACGTATTTTACGCCTGTTAACTCGGCTAATTCTGCTGGTTTCTGGTCTTGTGTTATAAGCAACAAGTTATTGTTTCTTGCGTATTCCACGATTTCCTTATCTTTGGCTCCTTGCAACCCTGCTTCCTGAACTGTCAAAACTTCCCATCCTAAAGTTTCGAAATATTCCTTCAGACCCGCATACATTTCATCCAGTAAAATCTTCAAATCCATCACTTCTCCATCCAGCGCAGGCTAATCTAGTCTATTTGCATGACAATTCTTATAAGCTACTACGTTGTGGATAGTTGCATCGTGCAAGAAGCGATTTTTGCACAATCAATCGAAAAGGAGTTGAAAATAGTAATGTCCGAGAGAGAGATGCATAAGGCAGTTTGTGCTGAATGTGGACAGGAATGCGAAGTTCCCTTCAAGCCTGACCCAAACAGGCCAGTTTACTGCCGAGAATGCTGGTCAAAGAAAAGAAGCCCAAGACGGAGATATTAGGTTAAGCTTACAGTCTTAACTTAATAATTACTTCTCTCACATTCTCCATATTCTTTGGTACTAATGCTGCTTGTCATTCTTCTCTTTTTTCTGGCTCTCGAACCATGATAAGTGTTAGTAAAAAAGATGGAATCACACAGACTGTTGCAACAAGGAAGGGTAATTGAGGCGCAACATGCTCGTATAGTACGCCGCCTACTAGACTGCCAAGAGCCATAAGAATAAAGTTTGCAAAGTTTATGAAACCACTCACTTTTCCTCTTTGCTCTCTCGGAGTCAAATCTGCCTGCAACGCACTAAACGCAGCATTCATCATCACTTGCCCCACGCCAACAAACACAAGTGACACAAAAAGCTTAGGCAAATCGCCATTCGCGAAAATCCACATTGAAACCCCAAAAAGAATGTACGCTACCAAAAGTGGAAGTTTTCTATTAATTTTGTCAACCAATTTTCCAACAGGTATGGATAAAACTATAGTGGTAATGAAGAGGGCTGTGAGGATAAGTGGCCAAACTGCTTCACTTATTAGAAGCACTTCAACAGCATACACAACTAAATATAACTGGACTGTTGCAAACCCGAAAGTAGCAATTATTATTGCAAGGAAAAGGTAAAACATTGAATGTGGAACCTTTTTCCACACGTTGAAACTTTCCTTTATTGCTGTTGGATAACTTTGAAAAAGCTCGCTGAAGCTAGGTCTTTGACTGTTTGTCATGGTCTCTTTTAAGCGTGTTAGCCTAAGAAAGGCTGCAACTAAAAACAAAGCGACTACGATTCCATAGCCTATTCGCATGCCTTGAATCAAGCCAAATTGGTTGCGTAGAACACCTGCAACTAAAGGTCCGGGAGTTGTGGAAGCGCTTGTTATAAGCATGATTATGCCGAAGCCCATGCCTCTTCTTTCTGAGGGAACCGAATCAGCAATCATTGCCATTAAGGCTGGTTGATATGTGGAATTGAGCAGACTCATTAAGACTGCGCCTATTAGGATGAAGTGCCACGAAGGAGCTATCGCATAGAAGATGAAGGAAAGCCCCACGCCGAAAGTCATGGTGGAGATGAGCCATTTTCTTCCAAATTTGTCCGCTAAATATCCGCCTGGAAATTGCATTGAAGCTAAGGCTATGAAGGAGAATAAGCCTATAATGCCGATGATTGTTTCAGTGGCTCCTAATCTGAGAACGTAAAGCGAATAGTATGTCGCTGGAAGTTCCATTGCGAAATCTATCAGAATCCAACTTATCACGAGAACTGCGTAGTTGCCTTTAATGAACGAAAATTCATTCTTTAAGGCTGTAATGAACGTCAATGTCTTATCCTTCTCTTAATTTGTTAGTAAAGATTGCACACCATAGTTTAATATTCTGGAAAAAAGTGCTCAACAACGTGGTCACAAATAAAGCTGTTGGCTTCACTTCCTTCATCTGCTACTTCTCCCTTTTCAACATGTCCATTTTCTTTTTTGTATCAAAAGAATGTGCTTAAACAGTTTAAAAGGCGACGCACATCTGGTAGTTACAAGATGTGACTGTTGAAAATCTTCCGATAACAACCCAAGTTTTCGGTTTTGTGTAAAAGCCCTCAGCAGTTTTTAGCTTATTTGGAATGGAAAATGCCGAACATGTTTCCTTCCGGGTCTACTGCGATTGCCGACCAGCCTATGTTTGGGATTTCCTGTTTTGGAACAATGATTCTGCCCCTAAAGCCTTAATCTTCTTCACATATTCGCCTACTGACTCAACTGCGATGTAGTTTAACGTCTTAAACTCACGCGATTCTCCCTTGTAGATGCCACCGTTGACACCGGGCAAAGAAGCATGCTATGTTCGTCAACTGGCACTGTTTCAATTGTCCAATAAGACATAAAATGTTGATTGAACTTAAACGCGCCTACGAAAATACTGAAATAAGTTGTCCTCCCATGAAACGTCTTCTCATCTATCTTTTGCTTAACGACCATATTTTGATTACAGATCTTTAGAAAGAGGAAAATGAGGCTGCGAGCTTCAAAGAATAGGATGTAAACTGCTAAACTGATATTATGAATTCCCATTTACACCATAGTTCTTTCGAATGCTTGTCAGGCGGACAAACAAGACAGTTCACATGCACTTTAGGGTTTAATGTTTTTGCAAAGTTTCTCAGATAGCCAAACCGCACCGGCTTACATGGAAATTCGCCTAAGCCTTTGCCCAAACGTGTCTCCTGCGTTCTACATCTGTTGATGCTCAAAGTAGCTCGTTTAGCCGTCACTTCTATTGCCTTGAAAGGTTGGTCTAGAGCCCAACTTGACCTTCGTAGCAGGCTAATTATTGTTGCAACATCAGGATTTTCTTCCACATTAAACATTCGTTGAAGACTTTTGGCTTCAATCTGCGCCATGGCTTCCCAAACGCCTGCATCAATCTCTGTAGCGGGTTCTGTGCCGAACTTTTTTTCTATGCCCAGAAAGTATAAGCCATCGACTCTCCACAAATTGCGAATCTGCAAAAAGAAAAAGTCCAGAAGCTTTTCCATGGGCGTTTTAGCCAGCATTTCTCGATCTTCAACATTTCCAAGCGGATAATCACTCATACACACGGCACCAACATAGAGAATAGCAACTGAAACAAAAATAACCTTTTAAACCTAACTAAGAAAATAGAGAAAAAGAAAATGGCGAAAACACTTGCTGGAACAGCTAATTAAAACGTTAATTCTAGGTATAATCCAAGGCTTAACAGAATGGCTTCCCATATCAAGCACAGGGCACCTCAAAATAGCAGAGCATTACCTACAGTTCTTAACTCCAGAAAACACTCTGCTCTTCGAATTCACATTACATATAGGAACACTAATAGTAGTTCTCTTATTCTTCAGAAAAGACATTATGAAGATACTCTCAGCATTGGCACGTTTAGATTTCAAATCAGAACATGGAAAATTCGTGCCGCTAATAATTGTCGGAACAATACCGGCTGCAGCAATTGGCATAATCCTACAAAAATATATGACACCCATCTTCCAAGATATATTGCCAATCTCTATGGCATTTATCATACTTGGCATAGCCCTCTACGCTACAAAAACAAGTAGAGAACAAACAGACAACATAAGCGTTTTAACAGCCACATTAATCGGCATAGTAGAAGGCATAGCCATAATCCCAGGCATTTCCAGAAGCGGAGCCACAATCGCAGTAGCGCTTCTACTTGGAATCAAACGAGAAAAAGCCTTCAAATTCTCATTTCTGCTATCAATACCAGCCGTAATAGGTGCCATAGGCTACACATACCTCCAAGACGCCGCTGCATTAACATCTGCCGGGCTAGGCTGGACAGAAATCCTCGTGGGTGCAGTTGCAGCCATGATTACAGGTTATTTAGCCCTAAAACTGCTTTGGAAAATCCTTACAAACAGAAAATTCTATCTATTTGCATTTTACTGTTGGCTATTTGGCATAGCCTTAATCGCCACAGTTTTGAGCGGTTTCTAACCACTTAGGCTTGCCAGACAAAAACTCTGTTAAAAACTTTGCAAAATCGCCATTTTTGCCATAAATCTTAGCTATCTCATCATTAACAAAAATCTTGAAACTCTTGCGAAGCTTCTGTGAAATTTGCTCAGCTACGCCTGCGTTTCTTCCGCCATCTCTTAACTTTGCATTAAGCAAAACAACAGCATCAGTGTATTTCCGCCTTTGCTCCACAACCCACCTTCCACCCTCAATAAATGGTCCAGAAACAGTGCTTGAACTGCCCAGGTGCTTCTTCAAGAAATTTTCGCATTCATGTTCTCTTTCAAGAGGTGGACCCAAATGTTTCTTTGTGGGCGACAGAAAACGTTGCTCTAACTCAAATACAAACATGTTAAGGGCTTTTTCATTGCTCCATGGGAGACTTCGTAAAATGTTGAAATCATTTAACTGCAAAAGCTTGTTCAAGGAACGTTGAGATTTGTAAAGCTGTCCCCACAAAACATCTGGAACTGCATTTACTTTTCCAAAAGTTATGAACAACATGGCTGAACCTCTTTTCGTCGATTTCTGTATAAACTCTTTTGCTGTTAGAGGGGTTGTTGGAGTCGGATAAAAGAAATTTAAATCAGCATCTCTGAGAAAAGCTTGTGCTGCAGCTACAAAAGTATACAACTTGTGCGGTTGCACAGCTGAAGCCACATTTCTTCCTTTATCCACTGGGTCAATAATTACAAGTGGCTCTCCAAATAGAAGTTGCAGTTCACTCTCTCTTCCACTGTAATATTTTTCAATGTCTATGACTATTCTGCGCTTATGTTGCGCAAAAGCTTCAAGCACATCTATGAAGGATTTATAATGTAAAATTAAGAGTTCGCAGAGGTAGCCGCTGAACCCGCCGATTTTTATCTCAGCACCATAAACATCTATGCCCTTCATGAACTTCTTTAGAATACGCACTTCACCCCGCATCTTTGTATTCGAATGCTTCTTCACATAATCAGTATGGTACGGCGTCCTATCTGTGGCGCTTAACCATTCTCCCTGTTTTTTCACGTTGTAACAGGGAACAATATTCACGCGAATGCCGTTAACAAATGCCTCAAGATACGGGTGCTCAGCGAACCTTTCAATTTGCCTTGAACCTTTTGTGGCTTTTCTGGCAATTTTCAAGCCTATCTCGCCCAAATTCTTACGTGATATTGTTGTTGGAACCCGCATGAAAATGTCAATGTCAGGCTCTTTGCTTAGCCATGTGTCTTTCGCTACAGAACCTTCAACACGCACTACAGCATCAACGCCTATTGCCTTTGACGCGTCAATAACTTTCTTTTCGAGCTTTTTAGCTAAACCTTCTATCTTGGACCGCTCTTTTTGTTTAGGCGTAACGCGTTCTAGGATAATTCTGCAGATTTTTTCGATATTGTCTTGCATAGGTTTGCCCTTTTTTCTTTTCATGTCTGCGGACAAAACTCTTTAAGCGTTGAATAGATTGGTCCTTTAGGCGTTAAATCACTTTTTTTAAGCTTTAAACATTCAGCTCTAATCACTCCAAACTCGTAAGCAGCGTTTTCTATAACGCATTTGCTAAGCTCAACCTTATTTCTTCCAGATTTAACACGTGCAATAGTCAAGTGTGGACTGAAACCCTTTAGGTCTGGAGCGAAACCTAGACTGCGTAAGCGAGGTTCTAATTGATTGAAAATGCTTCGTAATTGTTCTGCACCCTGTGTTATTCCAGTCCACAAAACCCGTGGATAATGCAGATTTGGAAAGGCGCCTATTCCATGAAGTTTAACATCGAAAGGCAAAAACTGGACTACCTTAATTTCCGCAAAGATTTTCTCCACCATATCACAAGTAATGTTGCCTAAAAAACGGAGAGTTATGTGAATATTTTTGGGTTCAACAAGCTTCAAATCAGCCCCAGTTTTGGCTAAAAGATTTTGTGCATCCGCTATTTTCGCCAAAATTGGCTGGTTATCAATGTCAAAGGCTATGAAACTCCTTATTGTTTCTAGCATCGTTATTCCTTCGCTTATTTTCGCTCTTCTTTCTCATAAATGCTTTTGCTCAGCAATACTGCAACAGAACACTGAAAGGCATTTTGGCAATAGTTAAATAAAATTGCGGAAGAATCTTCATAAGGCTAACCCGGAAATACAGAGGACGATTCAAAAATGAGCGAAAAACTTGTCATAGGCTTAGCTGGAATGCCTGGAGCTGGAAAATCTGTTGTTGTGGCAGTTGCAAGAGATAATGGCTATGACATCGTAGTTATGGGCGATGTAGTCAGAGAGGAAGCAAAGAAAAGAGGTGTAGAGCCTAGTCCAGAAAACCTTGGGAAAATAATGCTTGAGCTAAGAAAGAACGAAGGAAACGCTGTTATAGCCAAAAGAAGCCTTCAGAAAATAGAAAACTCTGGGAAGCCTAAAATAATCGTGGACGGCATAAGAAGCCTCAGCGAAGTTGCTGAATTTAAAAAACATTTTCCCAAATTCACTCTCATAGCTGTTGAAGCATCTGTAGAAACAAGGTTCAAACGTCTTTATCACCGCAAAAGAAGCGACGACCCGAAGAGCTGGAAAATATTTCACGAAAGAGACCAGCGAGAACTAAACGTGGGATTAGGCGAAGCCATAACAACAGCGGAATATAAAATAAGAAACGAAGAAAAAAAGGCTATAGTAAAAGAAAAGATTAAGCAAATTCTCAAAAAAGTTGAGGAAAAATGGATGAAATAATCGTTTACATAGAAGCAGAGGTTAATCTAACAGAATCAGAAGAAAAAGTAAAACGTGCCATAGAAAACATTTTTGGCGCAGTCCAAACCAAAATTCAGCCTATATATAAGGGGGCTAGGCTCATTGCTGAGGCTAGAGGTTTCGACGGTCTCACAAAACTTTATAATCTTCTGCGCAGAGAACGCATTCGCAGTGCAGCAAGAGCAGTTTTTTTTGAAGGATTAGATGGAAAAACCGTAAACTTTTGCCTAAACAAGCAAGTCGCGTTTGCGGGGCATATTTCGTTTTCAGAAGAAACTGCAGAATCGCCTTTGGGACCAATAAAAGTCAAGATAACATGTGACAACCCAAGAGCATTAATAGACTGGCTCACATCCAAAACCACACTATAGAAAAAGAGAGAAGATTATGGGCCCCATGATTGGCCTAAATTGCTTGCGACTTTTATGAGGTCTAAAACGTTGCGTTTGGTGTCGCTATTTATATCAGTGTTCATGCAGTCATACCATTCTTCCGTATACTTCACGTGACCTCCATCGCCTTCGTGGCCTAGGTGGCCAGCTACCAAGATAAGGTCTAGAACATTGACTGTTTTGTCGTATTTGACATCACCAACAATAGTAATGCTGACCCAACCGCCTGTAAAACTGTTGTCTATAATGTTTGTTTCTTCTGAAACAGGGTGAGCGTAAGCACCAATAGTGTAGTTGCCATATTCCAAACCTGAAGTATTCAAAGTGACTAGAACTGACTTAAACCATGTTGCAGTCACGTTAAAACTTTTAGAAATAATATTTGAGGAGTTCATTGATATAGTTAACGTGGAGTTTTCAACGAATATCCCTCGATTTGCTACGATCACATTTATGTTGAAAGCTGAATTTGTCTCGTTTCCTACAACAGTTCTATAACGCAACATATTTACAACAGCTATATTATGTGGGGTCCATGGCGCTACGAGTGGATACATATCTTGGTATTGGGCAGTGATATTGTACTTTTTGTCTACTATTCCATCAGTTCCGGTCAAGTTTTGGTCCGGTCCAGTGTGTATGTCGACATGCGCCATATTGCTCCAGTAGTTTCCGCCCAAAGGCCATCCAATGTGCCAAGAATTTGCCAAATCGCAATATGCTTGTTGTGCGTTGTTTATAAAGTTATTATGGTAAATACGATTGTTTGAAGACGCATTGAACAAGATGCCGTAGGCATCGTTTGTGACTATGTTATTCCTCAGTATATCGTTGTACAATGATTCAAAAAGCCATATACCGTATCTGTTGTTTTTGATAGTAACGTTTTCTACTTTCGAGTTTCTGGCGTAAGCTAACAAGATGCCTTGAACATTATTTGATATGTTTAGGTTTTGAACTGTTATATTTGTCGAATTCACTATAGCTATATAACCAGCGTCTAAAGGAATATTGTCACTGCTCTTGTTAATCCAATAGTACATTGGTTTACCATTGACGATGTTTGAATTATCCACATCATTTATGAAGTCTGGAAGTTGCTTGCCATAAACCCCAAAGTTGTATGCGTTATCTGTCATAATGTTATCCTTTAGGATGTTATTTGAAGAGAGATGGAAACGCATTCCGTCACCATTATTTGCCGTTATCGTATTCTCTGTTATAGTGTTGTTCAGCGAATTCTGAAATATAAGACCGTCACCAATGTTTGCTGTTATATTGTTTCTTGATACAGTGTTATAAGAGGAATTTTGAAACAGAACACCACGGAGATTGTTAGCTATTCGGTTTTCTAATATCGTGTTATTTGGAGAATTTTCAAACACAATACTCTCTCCTCTATTGTTCGTTATATTGTTCCTTGAGACGACATTGTTTATAGAATAATAAGGGGAAGGTGACATGCGATGGAATTCTATTCCAGATTGGAAGTTGTCCGTTATATTGTTTCCAAAAAGATTGTTTCCTGAACTGGAACCGACCCGGATACCATAGCCATTTGCAGTAATATTGTTTCTAGATATCAAATTGTTGCTACTTAAAGATTGCAGCGAAATGCCAGCATAACTTAGCGACATAATGTTTCCAGATATATTGCAGTTTCTAACGTTGACGAGAAGCACACTATTTTTATCTACACCTCCTGCATTTGTTATAGTGAAACCTGAGATAGTCACGTTGTTCACTGTTACTCTCACAATGGTTCCTAGACCTCTGCCATTAATGATTGTTGTTTTTCTGTTTTCTCCAATGAGGGATATTGTCTTGTTCACTTTAATGCTTTCATTATATGTTCCAGAGTGCACAAAAACGATGTCTCCATCACTTGCAGCGTTAATAGCAGCTTGAATGGACTCTCCTGGCCAAACCTCATGTACATCTGCTTTAGCTGGAATAGCTAGCAATGTAATGCTAATCAGAAGGATTGCAGCTAAAGACAAAAGCAACAGTTTTTTCATGCAAGTTGTTTTTTTCAATAATTGTTTTCTCCAAAATTTTTTTTATGTTCATCTACTAACTAATAAGACTTATGGAAAACTCTTCTATTTTAATCAAGAAGGTTGCAAAAACATTAAAATATGAAACAAGTTCTTCTTGAATCGAATCAATAATCATCATAGCAAATATTGTTCTTCCATTTCTACACAAAACACGGAAAGCGTCCAAACAATTAATAACTGACAACTTATTAAAATATCGACAGAACCCCAGCGTATACGAAGTGCTGAGAACAGTTAAAAACTATTCAATCGGTGCCCCTACTTGGTCATAAAAGCAACAGTAACTCAAAAAGGAGCTGTTCTTCTCGGAAAATATATCACGTGCGACGCTTTTGACGAAACCAAACCATTAAGAGTTGTTACACACGCTCATGCAGACCACATGATAGGCTTAAAACAAAGCCTCAAAGCCTCAGAAAAAATCTTAATGACAAAAGCCACAAAAGACCTAATCGACGTTCTAAAAGGGCCACTCTTCCTCATGAGCGGTTTCCCAGAAACCCTTGACTACAATAAAGCCATCCAACACGAAGAAGAACGCATAACATTTTTTCCAGCAGACCACATTTTAGGCGCAGCCCAAGTACTCGTAGAAGATGCAGAAGGCATAAGAATTGTTTATACAGGCGATTTCAGACTTGAAGAAACACCAGTTTTAGGCGCTGACATTCTTGTTATAGAAGCCACATACGGAAGCCCAATGTGCAAACGCACCTTCAAAAAAGACATCAAAAACCTGCTGATTTCCACAGTGGAGAAAGGGCTGAAACAAGGCGCAGTCTACATTTTTAGCTATCATGGCAAACTGCAAGAAGTCATGCAAATCCTACGCGAAGCAAAAGTTAACGCTCCCTTCATCGCTCCTGAAAGGGTTCTTCACATTTCTAAAATCTGCGAAAAACATGGCATGCACATAGGACGCTTAATACTTTCAGAAGAAAATGAGGCAAAAGAACTGCTAGAAAGCAACTCGCCTTGCATAGCCTTCTATCACATGAACGCTAAAAACAAAATTGGTCAAAACAGCTTCTGCATATATGCAAGCGGCTGGGAGTTTAACCAGCCATGCCGAGAAATTGCTAACAACCAATACATCATAGCTCTAAGCGACCATTCAGACTTCGACGAACTAATAGAATATGTTAGATATTCAAAACCAACACAAGTGATAACAGATAACTACCGCGTAGGCCACGCAGAAACATTAGCTAAAGAAATCCAAAAACGCCTCCGAACACCAACCACGCCACTTCCAAAATAACATGCAAAAACCTTCTGAATGTGTGTAGCATATATTACTACAGAAGATTTATCTTAGTCAAACATCATTGTACTGCTGAATTCGGATTTTGATTCCGAATTCATATGACTTAAATAAAAAGAAACGAGACATTCCGAGTGCGGTACCAACATGGCTCCCCCACTACAGCCAGAGTTCTTTGCACTGTTGGGCATAGACCTTTTTCTAGCAATAAGTCTGCTGACTTGTTTGTTGGATAGGCATTTTCCATGGCAACTACCATACGTATATCAGCTGGCAGCCTTAGCTGGCTTCGGACAGCTACTTGTAAGCAGAGAATTCATAGTTTTTTTTGGCGAGTACATGCGTTTTTGGTATAGTCTTCTATATCTAATCGTGGCTTTGGCGAACATAATCGCAGTCAATGCTTATCTTGGCATAATGAAGAAACTGATGAATTACGCGAAGGTTTTCATGTTCACCGTGACCTTTCCAGCATTATCCTTAGCAGCCTTTTTCCTATCAAACTATGCTGAGATTGCAGTACATCCACTAGTGATGACTCCGCAGATGTCTTGGGAAGCCACCTTCATTGGTATTGTAGCCTTCGACAGCTTAGTTGTGGGGTTGGGCGCATACGTTTTCTTTAAGCCAAAATGGTGGTACATAGCCATAGGCTCAGGCACAGCGATAACAGGCGCAAGTATATACGCTCTATACAAGCCTTCGTGGGGGGAGGCAGCCTTCGTAGTTTCAGCCTTGGCTCTTGCAATAGCCTGCGTCCTTGTCTTAGGCGTCAGTGTGTTCGTTCTCGCAAAAATATGGATAGACACGTTGAAAGAGAGAAAAAGAAGGA
>JACAEI010000022.1 GCA_013388905.1 Candidatus Bathyarchaeota archaeon
CCTTTGGTGGGGGCTGGATGTGTCAGAAAAATTACCCTAGGGATAACAGGCTCGTCGCGGGCGAGAGTCCCCATCGACCCCGCGGCTTGGTACCTCGATGTCGGCTCTTCCTATCCTGGTCCTGCATAAGGGACCAAGGGTGAGGCTGCTCGCCTATTAAAAGGGAACGTGAGCTGGGGTTAGACCGTCGTGAGACAGGTCGGACTTTATCTGCTGGGAGTGCTGGCTGCCTGAGGGGAAAGGGTCCCCAGTACGAGAGGAACGGGACGCTGTGGCCTCTAGTTAACCAGTTGTCCGATAGGGCATACGCTGGGCAGCCACGCCGCTGAGGATAAGGGCTGAAAGCATCTAAGCCCGAAGCCTCTCCCGAAAATAGGCAGCCGTTCCCCATTTTGCTGGGCTGGTAACAGCTTGGTTTGTGGGGACGAAGGCTCCCATAGAAGATGGGTTTGATGGAGCTGGGGTGTACGCCGGAAGACTTCGGTCGACTGGTTCAGCCTGCAGCTTCCAACCGCCTAAGGTGTTGGGTTATGTTGGTGGTGTTTGGGCGATATTTAGAATGGTGAAAGCTTAATGATGGTGTGCGCTTAGAAGGGTTTTGTGCATGGTGGATTTGTGCTTTTGTTCTCCTTTTGACTGGTCAAAGAAATTTTTGTTTGACTGGTCAATTTTTTGTTTGGTGCTTAGTTGTGGGTTTTGCTTGTCTCTGAGCGGATAGACACCCTTGTAAGTAGATTGAACTTTGTGGTTGTGTTTGTTTGCTCCTTTTAGTTTTTTGGTTGCTACTGTGTTTAATGATGCGTATGCTGAAATTTAATGAAGGTATCAAAATTGAACTAATGATAAATGTATTGCAGTAATGATGAAGCTTACTTTCAATCTCAGCTTCCTAACTCATTTAAATCAAACACTCCTCAACTAGCAAATCTCATCTCAGTAGGCTTACCCAAACTCTCGCCAAATGCGCCATGTTTACTCCATGCTTCAAACCAAATTTAAATCTACACATCACCACCAATTCATAAACTATTGCTTAACACGAAAAAAGCGAATCGTTTTTGTTAGCCCTTCATCTTAAACTATCACAGTGAAAACCCAGTGGCTCTAATCACACCCTTCGACCCGTGGCACTCTAAGCTTTGTACTTGTCCGCCTAAACTAACCTTTAACCCTTACACTGGCTGCGACCACAAATGCCTATACTGCTACGCAACAAGTTACATCCCAAAATTCTACACATGCAGACCCAAAAAAGACCTAATACCAAAACTAAAGAAAGAGGCTGCTAAGCTTAATGGCGAAATACTGTCAATAGCCAACTCCTCAGACCCCTACCCAAACCAAGAAGCAGAAAAAGGGTTAACACGAAAATGCCTAGAAATCTTGACACAAAGCAACTGCAAAGTTCAGATAATCACAAAATCCAACCTTGTAACAAGAGACACGGATCTTCTAAAGAAAATGCGTTCCACAGTTTCTTTAACCATCACAACCGACAACGATGAAACTGCAAAAATCATTGAGCCACATGCACCTTCATCTACAGCACGCTTGAAAACCGCTGAAAGCTTGATTGCCCATGGAATCCTAACATCAATACGCATAGACCCAATAATCCCATTCCTAAACGACAACCCACAACAACTCATCAAAACACTCGCAACAATCGGCATCAAACACATCACAGCCTCAACATACAAAATCAAACCCGACAACTGGCAAAGACTCACCAAGGCACTACCAAAAACCACAGAAAAGTTAAAACCACTATACTTCGAAAAAGGCGAAAAAATCAGTAGATACATCTACCTACCCAAAGACTTACGATTTAAACTAATGAAAACCATACGAACAACAGCCGACAACCATGGCATAAAATTCGGCACCTGCAGAGAAGACTTAAGCCACATGAACACAGCAACATGCGACGGCTCATGGCTACTCAGCACACCCACTTAGCAAGCCTTATTTCTCGCATACATCCCATTCCTTACAGAAAAACCATGCCACCCAAAGAACAAAGTAATAAAGACAAAGTCTTACCCCCAAACCAAAGATCCATTAAACGGCTTTTAAGATGGGGAAAAGATCACCCCACAATAGGCGGACCCGTCCCAAAAATAGACCTAAAAACATGGACGCTAACCATAAACGGCGAAGTAGAAAACCCACAAAAACTCAATTGGGAAGATATTCAAAAACTGCCAAAAATCGAATCCACAAGCGACTTCCACTGCGTCGAAACCTGGAGCGTCCTAAACTGCAGGTGGGAAGGCATAAAATTCACACAAATAATATAACTAGTCAAGCCCAAACCAAACGCCAAATACGTTTCATTCCACTGCGCAGACGGCTATTTCACATCACTTTCCATCGAAGAACTTTCAGGTGACAACATTCTCTTAGCCTACAAACTTAACGGCAACTTCCTTGAAGAAGGCTTAGGCGCACCACTACGTCTAGTGGTCCCAAACAAATACGCGTATAAAAGTGCCATGTGGCTCACACAAATACAATTCACAAAAGAAAAAGAACTAGGCTACTGGGAAAAACGAGGTTACAGCGACACAGCAGATGTCTGGAAAAACGACCGCTTCTCAAAAACTCGCTAAGGTGACAACTTGAAACTTGACAAAAACAACATAAAAGCAGTAACATTCGACCTCTGGGAAACCCTACTCCTCGAAAAAAACGGATGGAACCAAAAAAGAATGAACATCCGTTGCCAAAAGTTAGCACAAGCCCTAAACAAACTAGGAACAAAAATCCAAGCAAAACAGTTGGCATTTGCCTTCAAAGAAATGACAACATGGCTCGAAACCATTTGGGACAACAACAACGAAGTCACACACATAGACCAAATTCAATTCATCATCCAAACAACATCAAAAGGCGCACTAAACCTAAAAAAAGAATGGATTAACCAACTAAGTACAGCATACGTCTCAGCCATATTCGAAATCCCACCCGTCATAAACCCAGATACACACAAAGTGTTACAATGGCTAAAAAACCAAAACAAACGCATAGGAATAATATGTAACACTGGACTAACACCAGGAATCGGCATACGCAAATTTCTTGCACAAGAAGGCATAGCAAACTACTTTGATGCAACAGTTTTTTCTGACGAAGTAGGCATACGCAAACCCAACCCAAAAATATTCCAAATAGCCGCTCAAAAACTACAAACCAAACCAAACAACATCGTCCACGTAGGCGACAACCTAAAAAGTGACATATGGGGTGCTCAAAATGCTGGATTCAAAACCATATTTCTTGCAACAGAAACAGGGCGAGACCGAATAGCCGAATCAGACCCCAAGTCACTCGTGGCTATCTCCAGAAAACTCGGCAATTTAAAAAAAGAAGAAATAGTTCCAGACAAGATGATAACATCGCTCGCAGCTACAATAACAGCTATTCAAGAATTAGAAAAATAAACCTCATCAAGCTCAAACATTATTCTACTCAGCCACTTAGTAGCCGCATCATACTTCTTCTGCAAATCTTTCCCATCCCTAACAAATAGAACACTTCAAGTTTCTTAACCACGTCAGATGGAAGCTCGTAATGTAATATAACACATTTTAAACTCATGATGAAGAGGATTATACTTGATTCGCAAAACCTCAACCAACGTCACAAGCGTAATATTAAGATAACTATCCACAGCCTCAAGAAGGTTACCTCTGTTGATTTCCTTCCGCACAAAATTGTTAAACAACTCTGTCGTCCACAATTAACTATAGGTCTATGTCAAACCATCCATCGATTCGATTAAAGGCAGCAGCGCCCCTTTCATAGAAGGCGTATGCACAATCAAGAGGTTCTAAGGCATTGACAAGAGTTTGAATAATCATTTGACGGTTTAATCTTTTCTCACTTGCCATTGGCACGCACCAAACGCAAATAACCTAGTTGCGATAGACAAAAGAGAAAGTGATATTAATCTTTTCAGCAGAATACTCCCATCATGAGTTCACTTGGCTTAAGAGTTTCAGGAACAATCGTTGTCGGCGTAGCCTGGCTAGTGTTTATCTTGCTCTGGCTTGCCTTTTACGCTGGCGGTTTCGACTTTTGGCAAAACATGGTGGTATTCTTTGTCTCAATAATAATCGCATGCGGCATAATAGCTGTCATGTGGATACAATGGGCACTAAAATAATCCTGAAATGCAATTTGTTTTATTACTTCGACGAGTTTGTTTTTTGGTGTTTCGCGGGCGATTGTTTCCCAACGTAACCTATCACTTAACTTCATAGTCGGAGCGTTGCGCTCCTCTTGGTCAAGTTCTCTCAGCGTGGGATTTTTGTGCCCGCGCCCACTGTGTCCCATGTTTGGGTAAACTCGCCATCACAAGCTTGTCGCTTCTGTTGAGTCCGTCGGCATGGATGTTGCCAGTGGGATTAGCTCTAAAAGGTCATCGCCAAAATAAAATGATGTTTCTGAGAAATTAAGGATTACTGTTCTATAATATGAACGCTACTGCAGGTATATCTGCGAGAGTAGCCTAGCCCTTCCCTTATAAATAGATTAAACTTGGTTTCACTGTCACGTGCGTTTATTTATTTCCTGCATTGAGTTGCTTGATTATTTTTTCCATGTTTAGTTCGAATGCTGCCGTTGGATTTTCGAGCTTCCATGCGTTCAAAACTTTAGGGTTTATTTCACCTATTATGCCAACGTTTATTCCGTTAACAAGTAGTATGCCTACTCTTCCGTCGATGAAGCTTGAATGGACTGTTTCTTGTATCTGCCATTCTAAGCCCATGTTCATGAAGAACGCGTCTATAGTGGATTTGATTTCGCTGAAATTGGCGTTTGCGTGTGAAATAACTGCTGCCAGTCTATTCTCGTCTCGGGTTTTTGTTTCTTCTTTCTCGTCTAAAAGCGTAACAATGCCCAGTTCGAAGAGTTTCTGCGGATACTCCATGTGAAGGTTATTGCTCAAAAACTCCATAAGATTTGGAAGTAACCAGTTTCTTAAGCATGTTAACGTTTGAACCTTCGGATTGGCAACCTTAACTGTTCTTTCTCTTTTGCAGTTCATTTTAGTGAACAGGTTTTCCGGATTCGTTAGCGTATATGTTAGAACTTCTTGGAAGCCGAAACCTACCATAAGCTCTCGTGCAATATTTAGTAAGCCTTGTTCTAGTTTCATTCCGCCTGTTGTTGGCAGCTTACGCCATAATGGTCTAATCGCATTGTATCCATATGCTATGGCGATGTCTTCCACCAAATCAATTGGATGCATAACATCAATTCTGTAGCATGGAATTTGCACGTGGAGCTTGGCATTTTCAATTTTCTTGACGCCGAATTCCGCTTTTGCAAGCAGTTTGGCAATTTGTTTAGGAGATAAACTCAAACCGATAACCTTGTTCACGTATTCAACATCCAAGTCCATAAGCCAACTTTCAAGTTTAGGCGTTACAACTTCCAATTTTTCATGCGGATAATGAATCGTGGCTGAGTAGGCTTTTCCACCACGGTCAATCAGCGACAAAGTAACCATATTCAACGTGTTAAGCACAGTCTCATGTAATGTGCCCGTAACCTCTACGAGAACATGTTTCGTGATCTCTGTTATTTTTCCCAAATCATTCGAGTTTATGATAGGTGGAAAAGATAGCACATTTCCTTTTGAATCCAGTAATATGGGATAAACAGAATGTCCACTAACAATGTGTCCATATTCGATTCCCTTCGGATGCCTCTTCAAAATTTCCTTTAGACTCATCTTTTCCTCAAAACCAAGTGGAACAAAGCTAATTTCGGTTGGCTTTGCAACAATATAGCTAAGTGGCGGAGTTATGAGGCTGAAATCATATAACCCAATAGAGGTGCGTTGCCTGTTTCTCCCATAAGTCTGGTCGAGTTTGTCCTGCAAATGCATGAAGCCGCGAATTATAGTGTCTGAAAGTTTAACATCTTTAACGATTGAACAGCCGATGTAAGGGCGAATATTTCTAAGCCTTTTGTCAACGTGGACCTCCATAATTGGCTTGCCAACAGCATAATGCCTTAAGCCTTTTTCTATACCTAAAAATCCGCGTAAAGCACGCGCTAAGCCTTCAATGTTCCACACATCTGGGCGATTCGTATCCTTAATTTCAATGCTAACTATACCTTCTTCTTCGTCGAAAAGCTTCGCTTCACCTTTCACAAGAGCCAAAATATCGTTAAGCTTCTCCATATCTTTGTGCAGTTCTATTCCAAGCAACCGTTCAAAATCTACATAGTCCACATCTATTGTTGGCATCTAAAGCATCTCCCTCCTCCTTATCCAGTTCAAATCTTGCGTGAAAATCTGGCGAATATCGCCTATCTCTGCCTTAAGCATATACAATCGGTCAACACCTAAACCCCATGCAATTACTGGCACCCCAATGCCCAGAGGTAAGGTAACCTCTGGCCGGAAGATTCCAGAACCTCCAAACTCAATCCATCCGTAACTTTTTCTGTAGGCACTCAATTCAACGCTTGGCTCCGTAAAAGGGAAATAGTCAGGTTTGAATTTAACTTCGTCTGCGCCTGCTATGTCTATAGCGAACTTTTCCAAAACTCCCAACAGGTCTCGAAGCGTTAAATTTTTGTCGACGACTATTCCCTCAACTTGGTTAAATTCTGTAAGATGCGTTTTATCTACAACTTCGGGTCTGTAACAGCGAACAATCGAGAAGTATCTGCCTGGAATCTCTAAATCCTTGCTCAATAAAGTTCTGACGCTTTGGCATGTTCCGTGTCCTCGTAGTATGAGCCTTTTGGACTCTTTCAACGAGTAATCGTATCGCCAGCCTGTAGAACCCGTTTTCCACCCATTTTCATGAGCCTTCTTCACATTCAATAAAACACGCTTGTTAGCGTCTATGCGACCATACTTCGGCGATTTCACCAAGTATATTCCAAAGATTTCGCGGGCTGGATGATCCTGAGGCATGTAAAGAGCGTCAAAGTTGAAGAATGAAGTTTCAACTGTTGGACCAGTCATCTCCTTAAAGCCTAAGGTGACAAGCTTTTCTTTGACTTCATCAAGAAAGCGCATGTAAGGATGTTTTTTGCCTGGCCATGTTTTGGCTACCGGTGCTTTTATGTTATATTTCTGCAGTTTCACTTTACGCCATTTGCCACTGACGACAAGTTCAGGTGTAAGTTGTGTGATTTCTTCTGTGACTATTTTTATTCCTCTTCGCAGAGTATCCCAACCTTCCTCGGTTATCTCAAAGATTCTTTTTGTTTTCTCTTCAACTTCCAAAAGCTTTCTTCCTTTCAAAATTTGAACTGTTTCCCGAAGCTCGGAGCTTAAGTCTTCAATCGCTCTTTGGTCTTTACCGCTCAAAAGTTTCAACAGTTTCTCATCATTTCCTTCTTTTTTCTGAATTGAACCCAAAATTTGCAAAGTGTTTGCTTTAGCGTCAAATGCCGCCCACTTTTTTCTTTGAACCCAACCTAATGCTATGGGTATGAATTGTTTTTCTAAGCCGGCTTTTTCAACAATCTTCTCGAGTGTGGCTTTGCCTCCCAGTCTGTCTAAAGCGTTTATCAAGCGTCTTTCTGGCAGCCCTTTTTCAGCGTGGATTCGTCCTTCAGCATTAAGTCTAACGGTACTTCGCCTTTCTTCTCTGATTCTTATGAGCGCCTTATCTTGTAATGCCAAGGCTGCCCTCATTATTGCTGTATCGGACAGCCCACTTTCTTTCGTCAACTGTTCGACAGAGGCTACGCCGCCTAGCCTTTCTATGGCTAAAAGTGTTTTACGCTCTTGTTCTCTAAGCTCAACCATGACTTTTCACTTCGCAAATATGCCTAGATAAATCTTGTAATGTAGTTATTCTAGTTTTAATAAAAGTATGCGTATGCCCAGCTAGGTCTAGTATAGAAAAATAATGTTTGTTTATGTAAATTGGCGGGGCATCCCTTCACCATCAGCAATAGCAAATGCACATAGGGTATTTATGAATTATTCCTACATAATGCTGGCAAACGCTCTTGACAATTTTTCACATAAAACTTAATACGTTTTTAATGAATTGTATAAAGAGCTAAAACTGACCAAAAATGAAGGCTTTCCAATGGTTAACGAAGAAAAAAACGAAATGGTTGTTACTCCATGGGAAGTTAAGGGCAAAGTAGACTACGAACGCTTAATAAAAGAATTCGGCACACAACCCTTAACCGATGAGTTGCTGGAAAAATTAACCAAATACACTGGCGAGTTGCACCCACAACTGAGAAGAAAACTTTTCTTTTCACACCGAGACTTAGACACGGTTTTAAACCTTTACGATAAAGGTTTAAAATTTGTTTTATACACTGGCAGAGGACCATCCGGACCAGTGCATATTGGACATCTTGTCCCATGGATTTTCACAAAACATTTACAAGAAAAATTTAAGACTAGACTTTATTTCCAGATGACAGACGATGAAAAATTTGTAGTAGAAGATGAGCTTAAACTAGAAGAGACAACGAAGTATGCCTATGAGAATGCACTAGACTTAATTGCTCTAGGCTTTGAACCTGAAGACACGTTCATAATTTTCGACGTACAAGATATCCACTTGCTATATGACATAGCCTTAGAAGTTGCAAAACGCATAACCTATTCAACAGCCAAAGCCACGTTCGGATTCCAAGACAGCACAAACATCGGCTGGATTTTCTGGCCAGCCATCCAAGCAGTCCCATGTTTTATACATGCTAAACTGACAGGCGAAAATGTTCCAGCTTTGATTCCAGCAGCTATAGACCAAGACCCATATTGGCGAGTAACCCGCGACGTAGCCCAAAAGTTAGGCTACTATAAACCAGCCCAAATTCACTGCCGCTTTCTGCCAGGTTTAGGAATAGGTGGAAAAATGAGCGCTTCAGAACCAGAAACATCCATATTCACGACAGATTCGCCAGAATCTGTAAAGCGTAAAATCTGGAATGCTTTTACAGGAGGCAAGGGAACAGCTACTGAACAGAGAAAGACAGGTGCAGAACCAAACATTTGCACAATTTTTCAGTATTACTACTACCTTTTCGAAGAAAGCGACAAGAAACTTACGGAAAAGGAGAGAAGATGCAGAAATGGCGAAATTCTGTGCGGAGAATGCAAAATGGACTTGGCGGAACGAGTTAACAGATTTCTTGCTGAGCATCAGAAGAAACGGGAAAAAGCCAGAAAAATCGTAGAAAAATTTCATATTAAACATTAACGGAGGCGTATTTGCAAACGTCAGAAAAAGAAACAGTTAACCTTTCCTCATTTTCAAGGCTTCTGCATCCTATGCATACGGTGCTTGTTTCTTGCGTGGGCAAAACAGCAAAACCCAACATCATAACTCTGGCTTGGGCAATGCCAACGTCCATAGACCCGCCGCTGGTCGCCATAAGCATCCGCCCCGAAAGACATTCCCATACGCTTATTGAAGAGACGAAAGAGTTTGTCGTTAACATTCCAACGATGCGTATACTAAGAGAGACGTTGTTCTGTGGTAGAATGAGCGGAAGTAAACACGACAAATTCAAGGAGACAGGCTTAACGCCTTTGCCAGCCAGAAAGGTGAAGTCGCCAATAATAAAGGAATGCGTCGCCCATTTAGAATGTAAACTTCACAGCAAATTTACAACAGGCGACCACACAATTTTCATAGGCGAAATAGTCGAAGCTTACGCAGACAAAGAAGTTTTCTCAGAAGGAGAATATGATTTGAAAAAAGCAAAAATGATTTTTCACATTGGGGGAAACGAGTTCGCAACGCTTGGAACTAGAGTATTCAAACCCAAACTTTAGAACTGATAGGCTTCGCCGGGCTTTAGCACTACAGTTTTGACTTGTGGCGCTTTTTCGTTAACATATTTTACGAATTTGTCTGGCGACTGTGCCAACACTGGAAAAGTCTTGTAGTGCATTGGAATGACAACTTTTGGATTAAGCAATTTCACCGCCTCACTTGCTTGTTTCGCGTCCATAGTGTAATAGCCGCCTATAGGAATCAGAGCCACTTCTGGGTTGTAAATTTCTCCAATGAGGCGCATATCTCCAAATATTCCAGTGTCACCAGCATGGTAAACACTTTTGCCTTCACCTTCAACAACTACTCCCGTAGGCACACCTTTGATGGCGGTGTGAAATGCTTGAACCATCGTAAGTTTTACTCCTTTAACATCGATAGTGCCACCAATATTTAATCCTTCAATTCTGTTAACGCCTTCTTCTTTTGCACATGTAGCAAGATCAATTACAGCCATAAAAGTTGCGTTTGTTCTTTTACAGATGTTGAAGGCTTCGCCTAAATGGTCAGTGTGGTCGTGAGTAACGTATACTATGTCTGCTTTGGTTATTTTTGAAGCCTTCACTGGCGATGTTGGATTTTCGTCTAACCATGGGTCTATTAAAACAGTTTGGTTTGCAATTTCAATTTTGAATGCAGCATGTCCAAACCATGTTATTTTAACCAATTTATTCTGCTTCCTCATTAAACCTTTTAAATCATAATGTTGTTAGCGTTAATAAAAATAAGCGTGACGCTGATGAGCAGTTACGATAAGGAAGCCCTAAAAAAGTTTCGACTTTCTGGCAAGATTCTTCGCAAAGTGCGGGAAGAAATAAAAAAATTTGTTCAAGAAGACATGCTGATGATAGACGTTTGCGAAAAAGCCGAAAAACTAATACGCGAGAATGGCGGAAAACCAGCGTTTCCATGCAACGTCTCCATAAACGAAATAGCAGCCCATTATACATCACCACCAAATGACAATAAGAGAATCCCAAAGAAATCTTTAGTCAAAGTAGACATCGGCGTCCACCTTGATGGATATGTAACTGACACTGCAGTCACAATATGTTTTAACCCAGAATACAGAAGCCTAGCAGAAACTGCAAAACAAGCCCTTAAAACCGCAATAGACAACATTCGACCTGAAATGTCAACATCCAGCCTAGGCGCAATCATCGAAAAAACAATAAAATCCCGCGGCTTTAAACCGATTTCCAATTTAACTGGACACCAGGTTGGAAAATATCTTGTGCACGCTGGCACTTCTATACCAAACGTTTCGCAATTATCATTTTCAAAGGTTAAGTTAGGCGCAGTCTACGCCTTAGAGCCTTTCGTGACCTTGCCAGACGCTGTAGGACGCGTTGAAAATGGTGAAGAAGCCACAATTTTCCGTTTTCTTAGATCTAAATCAACTAAGGATGTTTATGCAAAACAGCTTTTGAAGTACATTGAGGAAAATTTTAGAACTTTACCCTTCGCTGAACGATGGTTGCGGGGCGTAGTGCCGCCCGAGTATCATAAAAAAGCCTTTCAAGAATTACTAGTTTGTAAAGCTATTATGAGTTACCCCATATTTGTTGAAATTAGCAGAAAACCAGTCGCCCAAGCAGAGCATACTGTGTTAATAGTTGAAGATGGATGCGAAGTTTTAACTTAAGGAGCAGTTTTCTCTTTTTCTTTAACTTCTCTGTAGATAGCTGTTATTAACATATTTTCGTTGCATTTTTGGCATAGTTCACCTTTTTTAAATATGTAATCGCCGCGCTGAAACTCTCTGACGATTTTGAAGCCGCATTTTCTACATTCAATAGTCGTTACTATAGGTGGAAGCTCAATTCTTAGGCGTAGCACACGTTTTCTGATTTGAAACAGAACATAGGTGGAGAGAGCCACACCTATGAAACCTATCAGTAACAAGTATCCCGCAATAATCTTGTTGTCTTGACCGAAGAATGTGGTAGCCAATATTAGAGCTGTTAGCGATAACGCTAAAGTTAAGAATATTATAAGAAGCACGAACGTTGAGATTCTGGTTGTTGCATTTTGGGGAGTCTTACTCACTTTGCTAATTCCTCCTACTGTCCAATGCCAATTGAATTGCCTACTCCGGCAATGATCACTTTATCTCCTTCCTTCGTTCTTTCCAATATAACTTGTTTTATTCTATCTATAGCCTTATCAGCAGAATCGAAAATTTCCTTGCGCATAGGCGAAACTGCATCGCCAATGTCTTCTCTCACTATCACAGCATTTATCGGAATACGGTACTTCAAAATTGACTCCTCAATCTTAAACTGGTCCACACCAGGTCCGCCTATGGCTGCGCCGACTCCCTCAGCAACTTCACCGACTTCTTCGCCTTCAAGCTTCATCGCAGCATCAATCATAATTATTGCGGCAATTTTACCCTCATTCTCGTCAATAATCGCCTTGACAGCGTCTCCAATCTTGCCCACGTTTCCTCCAGGACCTTCAGCCTTTATCACAAAAGCTGTACGCCCTTCGATTGGCACAGTCGCCACAACGCAGTCTTTAGGCATTTTTCTTGTTTCGTATCCATACATAAGTTTTGCCGCTACCAATGCGCCTGCGCCATCGCCTATTGGCTGTCCATATGCAAAGGCTTTTAGTGCACTGGCGTAGGCTTCTGCTTCTCGCATGATAAGCGGCAGAATCATCTGTATCTGCATTATAATGTAGAGGCTTAGAGTTTTCTTACCAAGCAAATAGAAATGCCTTATAATCTTGTAAATGTAGTTCAAAGCCATCGCCGCCTCAAGCGTGTTCTCCAAATTATATGCTTGAGTTTCATCCGCTGCGGGAGCCATCAATTTAACTTCATCTTTAAACCGCACATCTCTAACGTCAAGAATATGCTCAAGCTTCCAAACGACACCAGCAGGGTCAAGGCTCTGTGGAGCTATGGTAAAATATTCAAGAAACCTGTCAACCCTACCAGTAGGGTCTGTTTGAGGCTTCCCAATCTCCTTTATTGTTTCAATAGCAATTTTACGTCCTTCATCCTTTATATATTTCAACTTATAAAGCGAACCTTCAACTTCCCTCAACATAACATACATTTGGATTCTTTGTCCATAAAATATGAACACTACAAAGATTACATAGAAAAGCAGGTTAAAAATCCATGAATATTCCTCGAATAGTTGCAGCTGTATAAGCTGATTTTGTAAGGCTGAAACTATCGCCATTATATTCACGAACTCACCTTCTCCGAAACTATAAAATGCTTAGTTATAAGTTTTAGGTAATTCCACTCCACTTTGCAAAATAAAACTTTAAGTGGGGCTGCCAGCTTTCCCGGGTTCGCGTGGCCGAAGACCGCACTAAAGCCGGGAACGGAGCGCAGTTTAACTTCTGAGTTCGGAATGGGATCAGGTGGGTCCCGCACCCTATGGCCGGCAAACCCCAAAATACACGTTAAGTCTTTACTCATTAACTTTTCGCTTACAGCTGCCTCAAGCTTTATGGCTTCATGGGCTAAGCTTTCGCAAATGTTGAATAAATTTATTAAAGGCTTTGCACAAGCGGAAGATTCTGAGGTTGAGCAATATGAGCGAAAAGTATAGGTGGGTTTCAGAACGAGCTAACATTGTTCCTTGGTCAGGCGTTAGAAAGATGTTTGATTTGGCACAAAAATATAAAGATACAATCAGCCTTTCTGTAGGCGAACCTGACTTTCCTACGCCTCAGCACATAGTTGATGCAGCCTTCGAAGCCGCAAAGAAGGGTTACACTCATTATACACCAAATGCTGGATTAATGGACTTTAGAGAAGCAGCTGCAGAGAAACTCGAAAAAGAAAATAACATAGAAGCCGACCCAGGCAAAGAGATAATTGCAACTGTAGGCGCCATGGGAGCCTTAGCCTTAGCAATTTTAGCAACAATTAATCGTGGCGACGAAGTTTTAATTCCGAATCCTGGCTTCCCAAGTTATGAAGCTCAAGTTTTGCTTGCAGAAGGAAAACCAGTATATTATCCTACCATAACGGGAAGAACTTTCAATATGGACTTGGATGAATTAGAAAATCTTGTTTCCAAAAAAACAAAAGCCATAATTTTGAATTCACCTTCCAACCCTACTGGCGCTGTTTTTAATGACAAGCAACTTAGAGGAATAACAGAAATTGCCGTGAAAAATGATTTGCTAGTTATTTCGGATGAAGCATATGAGGCTATAACCTATGATGACGTCAAGCATGTTTGTATTGGTTCATTGCCGAAAATGAAGGAAAGAACTATCAGTATTTTCTCATTTTCAAAAACACATGCCATGACTGGATGGCGCATTGGATTCGCAGTTGGAAATGAGAAAATAATCCAGCAGATGATTAAACTTCAAGAGCATTTAACTGCTCATCCAAGTTCGGTTTCCCAAAAGGCTGCAACAGCAGCATTATGCGGTTCAATGAACCATGTCAAAATGATGGTTAAAGAATATGCGAAGAGAAGAGACATATTGTTGAAAGAATTAACAGAAATCTCGGGTATCAGATGTGTTAAGCCACTGGGAACCTTCTACGTTTTTCCAAACATAAGCGCCTTCAAAATGTCTCCGCATGACTTCGCAATGTCAATGCTTGAAAAAGCAAAAGTTATAATTGTTCCTGGCACTGCTTTTGGCAGTAATGGCGAAGGCTACATACGAATTTCTTATGCAACCTCCAGAGAGAAAATCATCGAAGCAATGGCAAGAATCAAAAAGGCATTGAAAATCGGACAATGATTTCGCCTAAACGTTTGGAAACATTGAAATCGCAGTGCCAACCTCTTCATTAACTAAGGAAACATGTGAAGAAACATGGCAAAGATTCTCATAAGATTCCTAGCCCACGTTAAGGAAGCAACAGGCAAAGAGTTAATGGAAATTAGCGTAAAGAATGGAGAAACAATCGAACAGATTCTTTACGTTTTATGCGAGAAATTTGGAGACCGTTTAAAAAATGTCCTCTTCAAAAAAGATGGTGCTGTGGCAGAGAATCTTATAATCTTTGTTAACGGCAAAAATGTAATGACTGAAAAAGGATTAAAAACCACTGTAAACGATGGAGATCAGCTTATGATTTTTACACCCATTGCTGGAGGATAAACTAGGTTTGGAAAAATTCGATCTTATAGTTCTAGGCGGAGGAGTTGCTGGTGCAGCAGCGGCTTATACTGCGGCTTCTATGGCGAAGGAAGAAGGAGAAAAACTCGATGTAGCTTTGGTTTCAGATGAGGAGGCTGTTTATTCTAGGGGTGCTCTTCCATCGTTAATCGCTAACGAGGTGCACTCGCTAAAAGAGATAATTGTTTATCCAACCTCTATGCTGGAAAAACTTGGTATTAAGTATTTCAGACTTCATGAAGCTTGTTCAGTTAACTTCAAAGATAGGCTTGTTTTGACAAAAAATCTGGAAAATGGTAAAAAACGGGAGATAAACTTTGAAAAATTGATTATCTGCACTGGCAGTGTCCCTGAAATTCTTCAGGTTAAAGGCGTCAATTTGAAGGGTGTTTATGCTGTTAAATGGTTCAAGGATGCAGAAGAACTTTCAAAAACTGCAAAACCTAGAATGAGGGCACTGGTTGTTGGACCCGGATTCATCGGAATGGCAACAGCAAATGCTCTTGTCAAAAGAGGACTGAAAGTCACAGTTTTGGCGCGAACGCGCATTCTTTCCTACGTTTTAGAACCTTTTCTTGGAGATTACGTTCACTATAAAGCCGAAGCCATGGGTCTAAAAATAATGAGTGACAGTCAATTGCAGGAAATCGGCGGACATGGAAAAGTCGAATATGCAAAGATAAATGATGAAAAATTCGATTTTGACATCGTTGTTTTGGCTATAGGCGTAAAGCCTAGAACTGAAATCTTTTCAGAATCAGGCTTAGATCTAACAGATTATGGTGCTGTAAAGACCGATAAGAAAATGCAGACTAGCATGGAAAGCATATATTCAGTTGGCGACTGTGCTGAAAAACTCGATTTGATAACAGGTAAAAAAGTTTTTAGACCACTTGGAAGTTTAGCCACTAGAACCGCGGAAATAGCAGGGCTTAATGCTTTAGGAGCAGAAATTGAATTTGAAGGCAGCATTAGACGCCAATACGATTACATTTTCGGCTTGCATGTCACAAGTATGGGCTTAACCGGCAGAGAAGCACAAGCATTAGGCGTAAATACGGAAAGTTTGCCAGTTAAAGTTTCAGTTGAAGCGTCACATCATAAGGAACTCTTGAAACGCCCATATGAAACTAAAATGTGCGTAGTTATCGAAAAAGGCACTGAGCGCATAGTTGGGTGGCAGAGTGTCGGAACCCTCAAGCTAACAAATCTATACAGCGTATATCTGAATGAGCTAATAAAAAATGGAAAGAAAGTTGCAGATCTTCAAGAAGCTGGTTTAAAGGTTTCATAGGTCTATTTTTTCTTTTTATTTGGAAGCTTCAGAATTTGTTCTGCAACATCTTTTAAGTCTAGCTTTTCTAAGGTTTCCTTGTATGGCCAGCTTGTCTTTGCGTCCCACTCGTGAAGCTGATAGTACTTGTTCAGCATACTGTTTAGTTCTTTTTTGGAGTTCATCATTCCCTTTGCTGGTCCAGATGCGGCTGGCTCACTCATGAGACGCCATGGCAGATCGTCGAATCTGCGATCCGCACCTTCTCTAACATTGAAACATTTTTCAATTGTTATTATTCTTCTACCAGCCAGCATAATTTTCTCTTCGTTCATTGGAATTCCTGTTGCCAAATGAAATAGTTCAGCCATGTTTTCTGGGTTAACTGCATATGCGGCTGTTGATGTGAAAGCACAGAAGCCAAGGCTATCAGTTACAGCATAGCAGTCTTCGTGCCATCTGACTATTTCTGGGCGGTATTCTGTGAAGTAAGGTGAAGCCCACTTTTTGCTTCCAGTTAGCTTCTTTATAAGGTCTATTGCTTCAGGGCTTGCGCCAAATTCTGCGAAGGTTTCTGTGTGAAGATGATCTGGTCCTCTTGGATTAACTGCAAATGCCAAGGCGTAAGCCTTAGCAGACCTTGTCTCGACATTTGATTGCTCTAAGCCTTTTGAATTGCAGATTGCCCATTTGTAGCTGTCTTTTCCAACTTTTTCTGCAGCTCTTTTCACGCCTTCAGCCAGAAGGTTTCCAAGCTTACCTTTTCTGAAGGCTATAAGTTCAATCGCCTTTATCATGGTGTCTGCGTCGCCAAACTTAAGTTCTATTCCATCCATGCTTTTTTTGGTTAAGACGCCTCTCTCAAAGGACTCCATAGCCCACGCGAGAACCGTGCCAGTTGAAATTGCATCAAGCCCATATATGTTACACAACTCATTCGCCTTGATGATGGCATCAGTATCCAACAGCCACGATTGGGCTCCAAGAGCAGCGAAATTCTCGTATTCTGGTCCTCCAGTGAAAGTTCCTGCATAAGGCCCTCTTTTCGCTTGAACAAATCTGTGACAGCTTATTGTACAGCTAAAACAGCCAACTCGCCTAAGCAGATATTCCTCATTAACTAGATTTTGGCCTGTTAGTGGTGTTGGGTCTTTTAGATGACCGTATTTGAAGTTTCGATTTGGAAGTGCGTGCAAATTGTTTACAAATTCCAGTGAGCCGGAAGTTCCATAGTCGTAGAGCGATTGGGCTCCGCTGTCTTTAGCTAAATTTTTTCTTACTTTTAACGCTAATTTTCTGAAGCCATCTGGGTCCCACAATTCGACATCTTTTGTGCCTCTTACAGCTATGGCTTTCACCTTTTTAGAACCCATCACAGCGCCAGCTCCACCTCTGCCAGCAGCGTGATAAACCGAATTCATGACAGCGGCAAATCTTACAAGGTTTTCGCCACCCTGTCCTATACAGGCAATTTTGATTTCTTTGTCGCCCAAATCCTTCTGCAACACTTCCGTTGTTTCTCGAACATCTAATCCCCAAAGGTCAGAAGCATTTTCAATCTCAACGTTTTCATCTTGAATCCAAATGTAAACTGGATTCTCAGCAACATCATGTAAAACTACGTGGTCGTAGCCAGCAAACTTTAGTTCTGCTCCCCAATGTCCACCCATATTACTTTTGAGATAAAGGTTCGTTGCAGGTCCCTTGCATGTAATTGTGGTTCTTCCTGAAGAAGGTGCAGTTGTTCCAGTTAACGTTCCACAGCCGAAAATTAGGATGTTTTTAGGTCCTAAGGGGTCTATGCCAGGCTCCTTAATTAAATCCCACAAAAGTTTAGCATTTATTCCCCTTGCGCCGAGAAAACGCTCACCAAGCCTTTTATCTAGCTCTTCTGTCCAAATCGTCTTCTTAGCCAAATCCACATGAAGAATTTTGCCTGCCCACCCAAGCATTGTCAACGACCTCCTACAATGGTTGCTAGGGCTTTAACACGCTTTTCTAGGGAGCTCCATTTCTTCTTAAAGCCGCCATCGTCTAGGCTTACAAATTGTATGGCTTTAGGAATACACACTTTTGCGCATTCTGGATCTCCATCACAAAGGTCGCATTTTATAGCTAAGCCTTTTCTCACCGTGATTGCTCCGAAGGGACATGCCCAAACGCATTCTTTGCAGCCGATGCATTTTTGTGCGTCGACTAGAAGTGCGCCGGTTTTTGTATCACGCGTTATAGCCCGCGTAGGACATACGTTTTCGCATGGAGCATTGGCACATTGTTCGCAGACTACTGGTACCGCTAGGCATATGCCATCCATCTTGGGCACCCACAACCGCGACTTTCCCAGACCAGAAGCCTGCTCTTTGAGCAAAGAACATGCAGCCATACAACTTCTGCAACCGGTGCAGGCGTCTAAATCCAGAAACAAGAAACGTTTTTCTTCCATAACGCGTATCACTCTTAGCTACTTGTTAAAAAAATAATGAGGCATATCGTTATTGATAAAGTTTGTTAATAAAAACGAGCAAATTTATCATTTGATTCGGTCAATAAAAGGCTTGTAAGCTGGGTCCTTCTTCAAATAGTCCATGCAATATAAGGCTCCAGCCTTCAATATTAAAGCTAATTCAGCAACCCGTTTACCCAAGCTACGTGATGCCTTAACACTAGTTTCAGCGTCAAAGCTTTTCCCTTCATAGAGCTTCTTTAGAGAATTTTTTTCGATTTTATTCTCTGTCCAAGCACCACCGCCTATGTAGGATTCCCATGCATCTCCAGAGATTATGATGTTGCCCATGACTATTGCATGATTGATTATCTGAGTCATAGCGTGTTCTTGACCAGAAAAAATGTGGACTCCCTGAGCAATGGCACCGTAAACTTTGAGATGTTTGCCAACACCGCCGTAGTAGCTCCATATACTGTTGCCAAGCCTATCTATGAAACATTTCAACTGTCCAGGTATGCCCATATGATATACTGGAACAGCCATTATAACCGCATCTGCTGCTATCCATTTGTCACGCAATTCTTCAAAGTCATCATCTTTGCTTCTAATGCAATAGCCGACTTTACCACATGTGAAACAACTTATGCAAGGAAGATATTGTTTACCTGATATGGAATACCCTTCAGTCTCAACGGCTTCTGAATCAACCGATTTTGCGCCTTCAAGTGCTTGGTCAAGCAGAAAAGATGTGTTGGCGTTTTTTCTGGGACTGCCGCTAATTCCTAAAACCTTAACCTTTATTTTTTTCTTTTTGAATAATGACAGTTTTCATCCCTTCATTATTTCTTTATTTTCACGTCTTTCCCTTTTATTATTTCCATCATTTTTCTTTTAGCTTCTTCAAATGAAACATTTTTGGGCAATTTAAAACAATTTTCTGCCAGGACTGCACAGTATTCGGCAAAGCCTCCAATATAATAGAAGCCAATTAGCCTAGAATTTTCGTATAGATTATACCAGCCTACATGGCACCAGTGACATTTTCCACAGCCAATTAAAGGCTCGACGCCTACATTTTCGCCTTCTTTCAAATTCTTGACTTTTGATCCCATTTTACATATTTCCCCGGAAAATTCATGTCCAGGAACATATTTGCCTTTTCCAATTTCAGAAACTATTGGAATAGACGTTTTCTCCTTGTATAAATGCAAGTCGCTTCCACATATTCCTGCCGCGTGAACTTTGATTAACACCCAGTTGGGTTTTAACTTGGGCATCTTTAGGCGTCTTATCTGTATATTTTTGGGTCCATAAAAAACAGCCGCATTCATTTGCTCCATGTAATTTCCTCTTTAGCTAGAAGTTATGACGAAAGAATAAAATTCTTTCTCTTGTTTAAGATGTCATTGTTTGAAAAAATATCTTTCGAGGAGTCGGATGTGAAGCAAAAAGTCTCTGTAACGTTTGAACCTCTAGGACTGAAAGTTAAAGCGGAAGTTGGAAAGACAATTTTTGATATTGCTCGAGAAACTGGTGTAGCCATGAGATCTGAATGTGGTGGTCGAGGAACCTGCGGCAAATGTAAAGTGCTTGTGTCCAATTCAAGTGCGGCTAACAAATTGACGGAAAATGAAAGGAAACTCTTGGCAAAAAAAGAAGTTAATTTAGGGTTTAGGTTAGCATGTCTCACAAAAATTCAGAGAAACCTGGTTCTGACGATTCCAGAAGAAAGCAGGATTACAACAAGAAAAATTCAGCTTTTAGGATTAGAGAAGCGCGTGGAAGTTAAACCTAACGTGAGAAAAGAGTATCTGGTTTTAAAGAAGCCAACTCTGCAAGATGCGAAGCCAGATTTTGAAAGAATTACCAGCGCATTGAAAAGCGATTTGGATGTTGAGCATCAAGTTTTGCAGAATTTGCCAGAGATTCTAAGGGAAGCAGATTGGAAAATTACTGCTACTGTTTGGGGTGAGAGAACAGTGATTGATGTTGAAGATGGAAATACCAGTGAAAAAGTGTACGGTTTAGCTATAGATGTTGGAACCTCGAAAATTGTCGTTTATGTTGTGGATTTAAAAACTGGAAAAGTTCTTGGAATGGGAGCTATTGAAAACCCACAAATGATGTACGGTGAAGACATAGTTTCGAGAATAACCTATGCGGCAAAAGACAAAAAATACCTAAAAATCTTGCAGTTGATGGTAGTTAATGCAGTAAACGAAGCATTAAATAAAGCTTGTAATGAAGCGCAAGTGAAACCTAAATATGTTTATGAAGCTATTTTTGTAGGAAACGTGGTTATGCACCACTTGTTCCTTGGGATTCAGCCAAAATATATTGCACTTTCGCCTTATACTCCAGTTTTAGGCAAACCCATCTGCACCAAAACGAAAGACTTGGGGGTTAAGATTAACCCACATGGCATGATTTGCACTTTACCAGTAATAGGCGGATTTGTTGGTTCAGATGCAGTTGCGGATGCACTTGCTACAGGAATATATGAAAGCGATGAAACTTCATTGCTGCTAGACATCGGGACAAACACGGAAGTTTTCTTAGGCAACAAAAACCGCTTGCTGTGTTGCTCTTGCGCCTCTGGACCAGCATTCGAAGGCGTTCACATAAAACACGGCGTAAAAGCAGTAGACGGCGCAATAGAAAAAGTGCACATACAACCGTCATCATTGAAGGTAAAATATGAAACGATAAATGATGCCCCACCTGTTGGAATCTGCGGAACAGGAATTATCGACGCAGTGGCCGAGTTGTTCAAGAATAAAGTGATAGATACAAATGGAAGATTCATAATGACTATTAAAAATCCCAAATTGAAAAAAGTTAAAGGCGAAAATTGTTTCGTTTTGGCAACGAAAAAAGAAAGTGGAACAAGAAATGAGATTGTAATTACTCAAAAGGACATAAACGAAATACAACTCGCGAAAGCCGCAATATTTACAGGGTGCGTAATTTTAATGAACCGCATGAAACTATCTGTGGGCGATATAGATAGAGTGTTTATAGCTGGAGCCTTCGGAACCCATCTAAACCCTGAAAACACAAAAATCTTGGGTCTTGTTCCAGATGTTAAAGTCGAAAAAATAAAGTTTGTTGGAAACACAGCCATAATAGGCGCTAAAATGGCACTAGTTTCGACAGAAATGAGAGAAAAAACAAAAGAAATCATTAACAAAACAGTCTACGTAGAGTTGGCGGCAGATATAAGTTTTGCGAACGAGTTTTCAAAAGCCTTATTTATCCCGCATAAAGAGTTAGACCGATTCCCATCCGTCAAGAGGTTTTTAAGAGGAAAAGTAGATGTGGCAGTTTGAAACCGAACAGAAAATATTTGACATTGGAGGAGTCCAAGTAGGCGGCAAACCAGGTGAACTTCCAACAGTTCTGATAGGTTCAATATTCTACGAAGGACACAAGATAGTCACAGACGCTGTGAATGGAGTTTTCAACAAGAAGATGGCTGAAAACCTTTTGAACAAGCAGAAGGAAATGTCTGAGAAAACAGCCAACCCATGCATGGTTGACGTTGTAGCATTAACGCCGCAAGCAATTCAAAAATACATAGAATATGTGTCAGAAACCACAGATGCACCTATACTCATCGACAGTTCTTCGGCTGAGACAAAAATTTCAGGAGTAAAATATGCAAAAGAAATCGGCTTAAGCAACAAAATAGTCTACAATTCTATAAACTGGCACTCTAACGACGAGGAAAAAAAAGCATTAGAAACAAACAACGTGAAAGCAACAGTTATATTGGCTTATAATCCTCGCAATGTGTGGCCTGCTGGCAGAATTGAAATTCTAAGGGGAGACTCTTCCCAGAAAGGACTTCTAAAAATTGCAGAGGAGGCAAGCATAGAAAAACTGCTAATTGACACTGCAGTGTTGGATGCTCCAAGCATAGGTTTAGCCGCTGAAGCTGTCGCTCTTGTAAAAAAAGAGTTTGGACTTCCATGCGGCGGAGGACCAGTAAACGCAGTTTCGGAATGGAAAAAAGTAGAAGAACTTGGCATATATGCGAAAAACGTTTGTACAGCTAACGCGGTAGCTGCTATGCAATATGCTGGAGCTGATTTTGTATTGTATGGGCCTATAGGAAAAGCTGAAGTAGTTTTTCCAGCAGCAGCCATGACAGACGCACTAATAGCATACAAGGCAAGAGTCCATGGAATCAAACCGAAAACAAAAAACCATCCACTCTTCAAAATCTTCTAATGATAGTTGGCTAGGCAACATGACGAGGAAAATGACACCTTTTGAACGCTTCATCGCATCATCAAATCGAGAAGAGCCAGACCAGATTCCAGCTATGCCCTACTGCACTGGACCATTTATTTCCCGTTTCTCAAACCTCAAAGTTTCTGAATATTATCTAGACGCTAAAAAGAAGCTGGAAGCTCAGCTAACTGTTTTGAAGCATTTTCCAGGAGTTATGTTCTATAATGGCGTCTGGCCTGATGAGGGAGTGGTTGTTGAAGCATCAGCATTCGGCTGCAATGTTGTTTGGTCGGATACAAGCCCGCCATGGATAGAACAACGGATAATAATTCAACCAAAAGACGTGGATAAGCTTCGGATTCCAGATCCACATAAAAATGGGTACATGCCCCTTATGCTGGAACACTTAAAATATATGAAACAAAATGTAAGTGAAGAAATTAAAAGAGATTATGGCTATATAGACGGGGTCGGTTACAGTATAGGCCCAACGGACATTGCCGGACTCTTGAGAGGCTTTTCAGATTTTATGGCCGATTTCATTCTGAATCCAGAATTGGTTAAGGAACTTTTGGATTTCACAACAGAAGCTGTTATAGCTTGGTTGGAGGCTCAGCAAGAAATAGTTGGCGAATTCCGCTGGTTCGCTATTGCTGATGATTATCCTGGGCTTGTTTCAAGGGAGCACTTCCAAAAATTCTGTTTTCCATGTCTTAAACACATTTTCAACCATTTCTGTGGAATAAGAGTCTTTCACATAGATTCTCATACGAATCACATTCTAGATTTGCTTCCTGAAACAGGCGCGAATGTTCTTTTTGGTTTTAGCACAGAAGTAGATTTAGCAGTTGCAAAGAAGAAGATTGGCGATCGCATGTGCTTAGCTGGAAACGTTCCTCCGCTAGAGGTTTTAGCAAGCAAGACTCCACGAGAAGTTGAAGATACATGTCGAAAGCTCATTGAAATCGGAAAACCACGCGGATACATACTAACCTCAGGGGGTACAACTACAGCAGATACGCCGCCGCAAAATATTGATGCAATGATAAAAGCTGCAGAGAAATATGGCAGGATTAAAACGTGTTAAGCTGGAAGCAAGATATGACCGAAGAAAATATTTTGAAAAAACTTGTTGAAGCTATTGTGGATTTGAAAATTGAAAACGTAAAAGCGCTAGCATTGGAAGCTGTCAAAAATGGAATAACAGCTCATAAAGTGATAGAGAATGGTATATCGCAAGGATTAGAAATTGTAGGGAAGAAATTTGAAGAAAAAGAGTATTTCTTACCAGAATTGATAACTGCTGGATTAGCTGCCAAAGAAGGCTTAGCAGTTTTAGAGCCTTATCTTAAAACGGAAACAACCAAAGCCAGTGGTGTAATTGTAATTGGAACTGTTAAGGGTGATTTGCACGATATAGGAAAGAACATTGTCGTAAACTTACTAAAATCGGCCGGCTTCAAAGTTCATGATTTAGGTGTCGACGTTCCCGCGGAAAAATTTGTCGAAATGGTGCAAAAAACGAATGCAAACATACTCGCTTTATCAGCTCTCTTGACTACTACTATGCCTGAAATGAAAAAAGTCATCGACATGTTGAAGGCCAAGAGTTTAAAGAATAAAACCAAGGTAGTAATTGGTGGGCGTCCAGTCACTCCCGAATTTGCAGAGGACATCGGCGCAGACTTTTACTGCAAAAATGCAATGGATGGCTTGAAAAAAGTGAAGGAAATTCTCATCCTTGAAAATAGACAATGCTCAAACATCTAGTATTGGAAAATGAACCGTTATATTTATGAATATGCCGTGCTTTAACACGATTAAGCTAGCAAAATGAGGAATAACCATGGAAAAGGTTGTTACTTTTGGCGAAATAATGCTTCGTTTGGCACCTCCTGGCTTCTTGCGGATTGTTCAGGCAAGGTCTTTTGATGCAATTTATGCTGGTGCAGAAGCTAATGTTGCTATAACTTTGGCGAATTTAGGTGTGTCAGCGGACTATGTCACGCGGCTTCCTAACAACGATGTGGGTGATGCATGCTTAAACTATTTGCGTCAGTTTGGCGTAGGAACAGAAAAGATAATTCGTGGCGGAGACCGTTTAGGTATATACTTCTTGGAAATAGGCGCTGCCCAAAGGGGAAATAAAGTTATTTATGACAGGGCTAATTCGGCATTCGCCACTATTAATCCAAAAGATTTTAATTGGAACAAAATTCTTTCAGATGCGTGTTGGTTTCATTGGACAGGGATAACTCCTGCCGTAAGTGAAGGCGCTGCTGACACATGCCTAGAAGCTGTAAAGAAGGCTAAAGAGATGGGATTGACCGTTTCTTGCGACATTAATTATCGTTCCATGTTATGGAAATGGGGCAAATCAGCGAAAGAAGTGATGTCTCAACTTGCCAAGTTTGTAGACATACTGATTGGAAACGAAGAAGATGCGGAGAAAGTTTTCGGAGTTAAAGCGCCTGAAGTAGACGTAGCTAGAGGCGAGATAAAAGCTACAAGTTACGAAAACGTTGCGAAACAGTTAATGAAAATGTTTCCAAATCTTAAGTTAGTCAATTTTGCGCTTAGAGGAAGCATAAGCGCAAGCCACAACACATGGTCAGGAGTATCGTATGATGGCAAGAAACTTTACCTTGCACCTGTTTACGACATAACGCACATTGTAGATAGAGTAGGTGCAGGAGACTCCTTTTCAGGCGGCTTCATATACGGAATGTTAACATACAAAAACGATTTACAGAAAGCGTTAAACTTTGCCGTGGCTATATCATGCCTAAAGCACTCAATCTATGGCGACTCGTGCATAGTCAAGTTAGACGAGATAGAGAAGCTTATGAAAGGAATAACTTCAGGAAGAATAACAAGATGAAGAATGATGAGGTTTGAACATGCCAGAAATAATGAAAAATGAAGTAATTACCAAAATATTAGACATAGGATTAATTCCAACCTTCTATAATGAGAACTTGGAAACAACTAAGAAAATCGTTGAAGCATGCGCACAGGGCGGAGCCAAAGTGGTTGAATTCACAAATCGTGGAGCCCTTGCCTATCAGCTTTTCAGCGAACTGGTAAAATGGCGCAACAAGACACTTTCAAATGTTATTCTTGGAGCGGGAACAATACTCGAACCAGCCACAGCAGCCCTATACTTAAACAGTGGAGCAAATTTCATTGTCGGACCAGTCTTCAACGCCGAAGTAGCAAAAATCTGTAACCGACGCAAAACACTCTACGTGCCTGGTTGCTGCACACCATCTGAAATTTCAAATGCGGAGGAAATGGGTGCAGAAATAATCAAAGTGTTCCCAGCAAAAGTGGTTGGACCAGAATTCATAAAAGACGTGCTTGGACCATGCCCGTGGTCTAGGTTAATGCCTTCAGGCGGCGTCGAAGCCACACGCGAAAGTATTTTTCTCTGGATAAAAGCTGGAGTTGCTGCTTTAAACATGGGCTCAGACTTAATATCAAAAGACTTGGTGAAAGCCGGAGACTTTGAGGGAATTAAAAAGAAAGTTGAAGAATGTATCCGTTGGGTAAAAGAGGCAAGAAAAGCCTAAGTTCTCAATGCGTCTAAAACAAGCTCTGAAATGTCGATAATTTTCATTCCAGTTCTTTTTCTTTTAGAGGCTAACTCAAGCATCTGAACACATGACGGGCAAGCTGTCACAAGAGTTTTTGCACCTGTTTCCTTCGCTTCTATTATTCTTAATTCGCCAACCTTCAACGCTTGATACGTGTGCACTATGTTGACGCTTCCTCCGCCTCCGCAACACCAGGAATTATCGCCATGTTTGGGCATTTCGACAAAATCCAAATTAGGAACATTTTGAATGATTCTTCTTGGCTCCTCGTAGATTTTGAAGTATCTTCCAATTTCACATGGGTCGTGATATGTAATCTTTTTGAGGCTTGACTTTCTGAGTATAATAGAACCTTCATTAACGAGTTTATCTAAGAATTGAGTAATGTGAACCACATTGAATGGCAGTGGTTGGCCAAGAATTTTTTTATAATCTTGATTTATTGCTCTATAGCAACCAGCGCATGAGGTTAAGACTGTTTTAGCTCCTTTTTCTCTTATTTTTTCAACATTGTGCTGTGCGATTTTTTTTGCTGCTTCAGTCATGCCCATGAAATAGAGAGGATTTCCACAGCACCATTCCTCTTCACCTAAAACTGTCACATCGATGTTTGCCATATTCAAAATTTTGAGTGCGTTTCGAGCAATGTTGGAGTATCTAAAGGTGATTACGCACCCAGGAAAATACAGTAAACTTGCTTTTTCACTTATTTTGATGTCAGAGGTTAAGAATGCTGTTCTCTTTTCTGATGGTTCATTGTAAATGTTATGGTGTTCTATTATGGCTTTTGCGCCTGGAACTAATTTTTCAAGCTGAATTCCAGAGTTTAACGAGTCGCTTCGCATGGCTTTGGTTATTTCAACTATCTTTATTTTTGCGGCTAATTCGCATTTGGTACTACATGCTCCACAGAGAAAGCATGTGTAAAGCATGAAAACAAGATTTTCTGAATATTCCAGTTTTCCTTCTAGAAGGGCTTGTGCAATTAACATTCTCCCGCGGCCAGTCGAGGATTCAAAACCTGCGATAAAACGTGATGGACATGTGTGGTTCAAATAAGCGCCTATGCAGTAGCCGCATCTACCGCAATTGTAGATTTGCTCCTTATAATCTTCAATCAACATTCTCTATCTCCCTCCACTAGAATTCCAGGCTGTAAAATGTTGTTTGGGTCAAGGCTATGCTTGATTTTCCGTATCCACTTGTAGTATTGGCCCCATCTCCTCTTGATATACGGCTGTAGACCTTCAGGTCCACCAATGCCATAGGGAACAAAACCAATTTCAAAGAATTTCTTGTTCAACTCGTCAGAAACTACCATTAGCTTTTCATATTCTGTTAATTCCGAATACAGAAGATGAGCATAAATAGTCCAGCCGCGGGGAAAAGCCCAAGCGCCAAAGGTGCTTTTCGTGAAATCATGTTTTTTAATTATTTCTCGCCAAGCATGAACAAATTTTGGAATCTTATGAATCGGAACTGCTCCAGTAGCAGCGAAATGCCAAACTCCAGAGGCAAAAATATCTGGTAGTCCTGAAACGACTTTGTTGAAAAATTCAGATGCACGCTTAGCGTCGCCTTCTTTACCGTTATTTTCTATGCACAGTTCTCTAACCTTGTTCTTTCTATACTTAATAATTTTCTTGTCGTATCCGAAAATGTAGATTCTGACACCTACTTTTCCGGGCTCAGCTACTGATTCTCCACAGTCGAGGCTATAAGCCATCTCGTCACCTACACATCGTGTGACTGCGTCGCCAACTTTCACCACGTTTTCCCAATCCGCGAAATCAAAATACAGAAACCCTTCATGTTCTGGTAAGGGTCTCACTCTTAGAGCAATTTTTGTGATTATGCCAAAGATGCCCTCAGAACCTATTAGAAGACCAGTTAAATCTGGCCCTAATCCTTCTCTTCGAAAAGGCACCACATTAGGCATAACCCATGAACCAGTCTTCACCATTTCACCAGTTGGCAGAACAACTTCAAAGCCTAAAACATCCATTTGCCCATGAAATCCAAATTTGCACGTTCCATATGGACCCCCGCCTGCTTTTATTACGCTTCCGCCTATGGTCATGGCAGGTCCACCCATCTCGCTTGAAAGGTAAGTTAACTTCTTTTTTTGGAGTTCTTCCATAAGCTTAAACCATGTACATCCACATTCCACTACAGCTGTTAGGTTTTCTTCATCTACTGCAACTATTCCATCCATACTCGTAGTATCGAGCAAAATGCCGCCCTTTAGAGGAAGCCAAGCTGCCCAATGAGAACAGCCACAACCTCTAACGTAAATAGGCGTTTTATGCTCATTTGCAAGCTTGACTATTTCCGCAACTTCTTCTGCTTTTTCGGGTCTTACAACGAAAGAAGCAAGTTTAGGCTTTGCAGGGCTCAAATCACGGCTATAAGCATATAACTCGAAATCTTCGCTACTAACTCTTTCTTTACCAACAATTTCAACCAGTTTTTCGTAGATTACGTTTTTAGACAACAAAATCGACTCCGCACTCAGATAGAAAAGTTGCCAAAGCTTATTAATAAAAATTCCAGTTTCTGAAGTATATTGAGCGTGAATAAAATTGAAAGAAAAAATTTTAGACAAAGACGAACTTCGAAGCATGCTTATTGGTGTTGGAATTTTAGGCACTGGTGGCGGAGGCGACCCTGACTACTTTGGTAAACCATTGGTAGAATGGGATTTGAAAAAAGGCAGAGAATACCGCCTAATATCACCTGAAAAAGTCAAAGACGACGCATTTGTTGTCTGCGGTGGCTATGCTGGCTCTGTTAAATCGTTCACCTCGATTGGTCAGATGCTTCAGAAGTGGGAGAAAAGATACGAATTGCTTGAGGCATTAAAGATTACAGAAAGCACATTTAACAAGAAAGTTGACCATGTAGTTCCTTTTGAACTGGGTGGAGTGAACACGCCAGTTATTTTGTCTTTGGCTGCAAGAGCAGACATTTCAACAGTTGATGGCGACGGCTTAGGCAGAGCAGCGCCAGAAACGCAAATGTCAAGCTTTCTAGGACATGGAATATCGCTTACGCCTATGCCTTTCGTTGATAAAGAAGGAAATGTGCTGATTGTAAAACATGCAGTAAACTCCACTTATCCAGACGAGATTATGCGTTTAGCCCTCGACCTAGACAGCGGAATCGGAGCAAATAACCATTATCCGATGAACGGAAAACAATTAAAGAAAAGCGTAATCCCAAAAACCATTACATTCTCAATAAAAGTCGGCGACGCCATTTTAAACGCCGCCAAAGCTAAGAAGAACCTAATAGACGCTTTCGTCAAAGCTACAAAAGGCTTTGAACTCTTTATGGGCAAAGTGAAACAGATAAAAGGAGAAGACGTTAAAGCTCATTATTTGGCGAAAGCAACATTGGAAGGAATAGGCGATTATGCAGGAAAAACCATGGAAATAATATTCAAGAACGAAGCCATGCTTGCAAAAATAGATGGACAGGTAGTGGCAGTTTTTCCCGATTTAATATGTATGCTTGATCCTGAAACTGGAAAGGGAATTATGACTGCCAACATAAAGCCTGGAACAAAGATGGTGGTTTTGGGAGCCCCAGCGCACCAACGCCTAAGAGAATGCCTCAAGGATAAGATTGGCAGAGAAGCCTTTAGCCCAGCTCGTTATGGATTTCCTAAAGTAAAATATGAGCCGATAGAGGTTTTAGTTAAAAGAACACGTGGCTAATATCGAGTTTCAGAAGAATCAAATGGGAATAAATGCTTGAGCGAAAAGCTTCTTGAAGAGATGCGACAAGTGCTGAGTGAACTACAAAATTCTGGAAAAATAAAGATGCTTGTAAATGAAGCTATCGCCAAGAAGATTTCGCTAACAGAAATCATCGAAAAAGGATTGAGGAGGGACTGGAAGAAGTAGGAAAACGCTATGAAAAAGGTGAATATTTTCTTTCTGAGCTCTTGTTTTCAGCTTCGCTCATGAATGATGTTATGGAAATACTGACGCCTCAATTAGAAGGTGAAAAACTGGAAAAAAGAGGCACAGTTGTGCTTGGCACTGTCAAGGCGATATCCATGACATAGGCAAAAATCTTTTCAAAATCTTTGCACAGGCAAGCGGTTTTGAAGTTTATGACTTAGGCGTAGACGTAGAACCTCAAAAGTTTGTTGAGAAAATCAGTGAAACAAACGCTGGCATACTTGCTCTTTCAGCTTTGTTGACGACTACGAGAAACGAAATGAAAGTCATAGTGGACATGCTTACCCACAAAAGAATTCGTGAAAAAGTGAAAGTCTTGCTTGGCGGAAACGCTGTGACAAAAGAATTCGCTGAAGAGATTGGCGCTGATGCAGCAGCTTTAAACGCTGTAGAAGGCGTTGAAATATGCAAAAAATGGATGCAAAAGTCATGATGACACCTAGAGAAAGAGTGAAAGCGGTAATTCATTTCAAAAAACCAGATGTTCTTCCATGGATTGAAAGCTTTTACGATGAAACTCTTGTAAAATGATTTAAAGAAGGACTTCCGGCTGACAAGTTAACAGTCATTGATTGGGTTATTTCTTCGAAAGATGGCTTGTTATTGCTGAATTGGCCTATGGTGCTCGGGTTTGACCCCTACTCCTACTTCGGATGCCAAAGCCTTTATGGATGCTACGTTCCTATAGACGTAGGCCCTATTCCGAGATTCAAAAAACGGGTAATAAACCAAAATGAAAGATATTTGGAACTAATGACTGAAACAGGGGCCATCGCTCGACGATTCAAATCGGCTGAATATACATGGTATAGCATGCCAATGTTTCTAGAATTTCCAGTGAAAGACCAAAAAACGTGGGAAGAATACAAGCGACGCTTAAATCCGGAAGACGAACGAAGATATCCGAAAGACTGGCACAAGGATGCCTATATAGATGTTTTGGAGAACTTTGAGAGGCTACATACCTGGTGTGGATCATCTTGTCCACGTAGAATTTACGTTGCAAAAGTTTCAGGAATACGCCGACTACATCAAGAAAAAACTTGTTTAACACTTTTCCTTTCAAATGCAAAAACTTTATTACGCTTCTTCCAGTTTATTTTCAGAAAACGTAAATAAGAAAAATGGTCTATGGAGAACGCTACATGTCAGAAATAGATAACATAATCATTAACGACGCTCTCAAGTTAATCGAGACCGCCAATGAAAAAGGATTATTTTTGCGTGTTCTGGGAGCAGTAGCATTTAGAATTCATTGCACAAAATTCGGACACTTACTTGGCAAATTAAGAGCCATAACCGACATGGATTTTATGGCTTACAACAAGCAAATGAACCAAATAGAAAAACATATATTAGGAAGAGGATATGAAATGCGAACCACGTCTATAGCGGCAGTAGCTGCGAGAAGAAGAATCTTTTACGACAGAAACAATGGAATATCCATAGACATTTTTCTGGATAAACTTGAAATGTGCCACGACATTGATTTCAGAGGAAGACTTGAAGTTGATTATCCTACAATACCGTTGGCTGAACTTCTACTAGAAAAACTACAAATAGTTCAACTGAACGAAAAAGACGTGAAAGACGTAATCATTCTTCTTCGTGAACACGAGATTGGAGAAACAGACAAGGAAACAATAAATGCAAAATATATCGCAAGGTTGTTGTCAAACGATTGGGGATTCTATTACACGGCAACAACAAACTTGAAGAATATTAGAAGTTTGCTTAAAGAATATTCTACATTGGTTGAAGCAGACAAGGGGTTTATTGAAAATAAGATTGACAGTTTACTGGATATTATTGAGAAAGAACCGAAATCTTTCGGTTGGAAAATGCGAGCAAAAATAGGAACAAAGAAAGCATGGTATAGGAAAGTAGAAGAGATACAACATTAGCCAACTAAGAAAAATCAATAAAGAAAAATGGGAAAGAATGAATTTTACTCTGGCGGTAGTTCTCCGTAAATGCTAGATACAGCAATTCCCCGTTGCTTATTCTTGTGGGCATAGTAGGCATAGTGGAGAATGCCAATAAGATATGTCATGCCTATCAGCAAAGCACTCCATATAGTCACCGCTGAAGTCGTTAATATGTAAAGCATAAACGTCGCCGAAATAGCCCCAGTAATAGCCATTAGTGGCATACCGCCTAATGTCCATCTGAGGCCTCGCTCCCAGATTTGGGGTTTAGAGAAAGGCAACTCGGCTTCTGACCAGTGTTGGAACAATCTTGCAAGTGCGTAGACCCAACCAATGCCTAAAACAACTGATATCAACGCTCCAAAGTAGACGCACAAAGTAGCCACAACAACCGAAATTACAAGCCACCATATTGATCCCATGTAGGGGCTATGCCATCTTGGGTGAACTTTAGCGAAGAATTCAGGAGCCATTCTGTCCATAGCCATAGCGAACATTGGCCTTGATGTAAAGAGCACATTCAAAACCATGTCTGCGAAATTACTCCACTGAGGAGCCCAAGCGACCAATGCCGAGAAAGTCGGATTATCAGAAACTAGAATTGCAGAATACGTGCTCACACTTACCGGAACGCTCTTGTTAACCGTGAAATCACCGGCATATCCGCTTTCAACAACAAAGTTGTATCTCAAGGCAAAATCGCCATATGTATACGTGTACGCATAGGATGTTGAAACGTTGACAATAAGCACAATTATGGCGGCGCCAACCATGCTTAAGGGTATGCTCTTTGAAGGTTCTTGAACTTCACCCGTTACTGGCATCAAACAGTAAGGCCACGTATTTGATACTGGAATTAAAAGTGCGCCACCTATAGCTCCCCAACTGAATGTGGGCGCTGTGAAACCACGAGCATCCGAAACAGTGAGAACTTCATTGTATGCACCCGTTCCGAAAGTTTGGTCCCATCTGCCTTGTAAACCAGTTGGACCAGTCATGAATAGAGGTATTAGCACAGTTATCCACCCGAACATAGCAAGTATTCCCCATAGCGCTATCCATTTCCCAATGATTCCAGGACCTAGTCCATCAATAATTGTTCCTATAATCTGCTGCAGTATTGTGAAGGCTAGAGCATACATAGGTTGCACCAAAGTAGCGCCTAAACTAATGAAGGCATCGATTCCCGATATAGAGCCTACCACTGAGAAAAGGGCACCCAAAGATAAGGTTCCTACGTAAGCGTTTGCACCTCTGAAAACCGGATTTGTGATATAGCTTCTCGTAGCTTCCATTATACCAAGCATAGGCGAAACGGCTCTTGAAACTGGAATGTAAATTGAGCCAGATCTGGGCATTGCCACATAGATCAATGACATGCTGAAGTCTTCGAAAATAACTATCAAGTTTGCCACCATGTAAAGCAATGGGAGGCTTATGCCTGGATACCAGTTTGGAAGCACCGCCATCAGATAGTAGTGCCAAGGCAATGTGCAAGAGGTTGCAACTCCGAAGAAGATTGCTTGCCACGGTGTAATTGCTCGTCTGAGACCAGATGCTTTCCTAACAAATAGCAGAGGCTTTTCCTTTTCCATCCTTTTTTCACCTAAAAACAATTTTCAATCTTATCTAACATGTCCTATAAATAATTTTTCAAAAAATCTCGGTTTGCTTCTTAAAAATGGCTCAAATTTCCGGGATGACTATGTAATATTTTCTTAAAAACGAGGGATTTTTGACAACTTTTATTCCTTCATAATCCAAGTGAAAAATTCCAATCTCATAATCTTTCTTCTTTTTAATCTCCACTTTTCCAGTTTTTATAGCTTCAATCACGCTGTATATTATTTTCTGAACAACTATTCTTAAAGCTACATTAGCCTTCTTAACAAACTCCTGTTTTCTCTCATAAAACTTCTCCAATTCTGAGGCAAGTTTTCTTGCAACAAGCGGCGGACCAGCAAACATTATGGTTAATCCTATTATTAACGGAATAAACGCGTAACCAAGAACTGTTGGAAAAAAGCTGGCCCATCCGAGGTGAAAGGCAAATGCCATTGCCCCAATTGTAGAAAGCAACGTAGTAATCGCTGATATGATCATACCAACTTGTAGCAATATCTGTTGCAGAGCCGCCAAATTTAATAGACGCTTTTGAGAACCTGCTTCTCTAGCAAATTTTAACAATATTTCGCGGATTTCTTTCCATTCAGAAGCAAATTTTTTACCCATCCTTCCTTCTTTAACTTCTTTATCTGCCCATTCAAAATCTTCCAGATTAAGCATTCTATAGCCGTCTAACAACATAAGAATTTTCTTAGCTGCTTTCAAATCTTCAATGGCATAGAGATTGCTTTCAGCTTTTCTTTTCTCGTGTGGCATGATTAACCATTATAAGAGAATAAAGTATTTTATACTTAACCTTCTACTCGCCAGACTTTCAATTCATCATTTGGGTCTTGCGTTAAGTCTACAACATAGCCCCTGAGAACACCTGCTTGATAATCTGATCCCGGGTTAACGACTTTTGTTCTTCCTATTTTTTGGTCTGCAGCAGCTTCATGGATGTGTCCATGTAATCCGAGCCGCGGCTGGTAGCGTTCAAAAAAATCTCTCACGCTCTTGCTTCCGACGTGAACCATTTCTGGAGAACCATCCAATCTCGTTACGACGTTAAGGTTTTTGTCAAGTTTTGGGGCTAAGTCTAATGTTGTGTTGTATGGTGGTGCATGGAAATTGCATATTAGATATTGGCGTTCTTTTTCATCAACTTTGGCGTGTTCTGCTTCCAGCATTATCATTAAATTTGGCTCAGCTGCTTCTCTCGGAGTTTCCCATGGAGACGGATTCACGTATTCAACGCTAATCATGGGATGTTTATCATCTATGTAGACAACCTTCTTTAATGGATAGATTATGCGGTCTTCATGTGCTTTGATTACTTCGTCTATATCAAATATGTCGTCGTTTCCAGGCATTACAACCACTTTAATTTCTTTTGGGATTCTTTCTTCAACCATTTCTAGCCATTCACCTAATCGCTCCCTCATCAGATTAGCAAATATGCTTTCTACCTTTTTAGGGTCACGTTGTAAGCTTGCTACTTCATCCTTTGTTGTTTCAAAAATATAATAGCCTTGATTACTTAGAGATTCCAATCTTTCTTCAAGCTTTTTCTTTGAGTTGAATTTTTCCTCTTTCCCAAAAGGATTGATAAACCATTCATTTTCTTTGATTTTTATAACTGGAACAACTGCTTTTCCAGTTAGATCTCCACATAGGAGAATAACATCAGCTTTATAGGAAGACGCAGCGCTTAAGTATTTTTTCCAGACCAGATTGCTGCCATGAGCATCTACACTGTGGAATATTCGTGTCATTTTCCTCTCTTCCAAAGTCGTATTGAAAGTTATCATGCCCTACATTCTTACATAAACTTTTTGCTACTTGGCTTTAAAATGCTTTCAAGTGTTAGGTTACATAAAAAACTATATGTTTGCGTAACAAGTATCATGAATTCGATGAGTGAGTATTATGAGACGTGAGCTTTTAGAAGAACTTTGGAGAATTCCCACAGCTTCTCTTTCAGACGCGCTTGATAATCTTGGAATTAGAGGATTTATGGATTATGACATCAAATTACGAACGGCTGATGCGAAAATTGTTGGTTTCGCTGTAACAATCAAAGACGTTCCAAGCGAGAAAAAAGCGGCTCCATTGAAAGCCTTGGAGGCTATAGACAACGCCAAAAAAGGAGACATACTTGTTAGGGCAATTGAAAATGCAGAGAAGACAGAGATATGCAACATTGGACTTTTTGGAGGAATAATGGCATTAGGCTGTAAAAAGAAAGGCTTAGCGGGAGCAGTAATTGAAGGCGGAGTAAGAGACATAAGTGAATGCTACGAATTGAAGTTCCCCGTATTTGCCCGAAGCGTCGTTCCTACAACTTCTGTTGGAAGGACAGAAGTCGTTGGCGTTAACGTGCCAGTGAAATGCGGAGGAGTAATTGTAGAGCCAGACGACGTTATTGTTGGCGACTTAGACGGTGTCGTAGTAATTCCAAAAGAAAAATTGAATAGCGTAGTAGAAGCTGCTAGGAAAATAGACGAACTTGAGAAGAATGTCGCTGCGGACTTGATGAAGAAAGCGCCACTTACAGAAACTGTAAAAAAACACTCGAGAATTTAGACTATTTTCTCGTTTAAAAAGGAATAAGGCATATATTTTATCCTTCATAGTTAATCAATAACGCTTCAAAAAGGGGCTGTAGTCTAGGAAGGTATGACGACGGGCTCCAGAAAGCAACAAACGGGTTTGCGGACCGCATGGCGGAATGAAGAGGTTCTGGAGCGGTCATAGAGAAACCCGTAGGAACAGCCCAGCGCTGTCTCCGGGGAAAGGTCGTCGGTTCAAATCCGGCCAGCCCCATCAACATTTCATTTTTTGTTGCGAGGAATGGCCAAAGAATTACGGTTCCTGCATAAACTCGATGAATTCGTCGAGTGTTCGTTTCCTCAACGTGTAGTTGTTTTTTCTCTCGATGCCAATTGTCGAATAAGGCTTAGGTCCATAATCGTGCCCAGGATAAACTTCAATGTTGTCGTCAAGTTTCATTAATTTTTGAAAAAGACTGTGATACATGTCTTCGGCGCTTCCGTTCGGCAAATCAGTTCTGCCACACTCGCCTACAAAAAGCGTATCACCAGCAAGCAGTTTGCCGTTAACTAATAGGCATATGCTGTCCGGTGTATGCCCAGGCGTGTGAATCACTTTAATAGCAATGTTGCCTACTTTTATTATGTCGCTATCTAAAACATCGATGTCTTTGAAGCATTTAGCCAGTTTATGTGCGACAATTTTTGCATTGAAAGTAGATCGAAGGTTGTCGTTTCCGGCAATGTGGTCCCAATGTTGATGGGTGTCAATAACATATTTTACTTGTAATCCTTGCTCTTTGATGAGCTTGACTATTACGTCTGTGTTAAAACTTGGATCTACGATAGCGGCTTCTTTAGTGTCTTCGTCAGCGATTATGTAGGAGAAGTTATCGCCTCGATGCTTTATTTGCTTAAACAGCACTTAAATCACCATAGCATTTCGATAAGCTGAAAGATGTTCTATTTTCATGCCTAGTTTGACCAAGTCTTTCAAATTGTCAATACAGCCTATGCTAGCATCTATGTTGTGGTGAATCGGGTGAAACCACATGTGCTGCGGTGAGAGATTAAACTGTAATGGAATCCTCGTAGTAATGCCATACGCATCCAAATTCGAAATCAACGAACCTTTGGCACTGACCAAGCGTATTGAGACATAGCTGTTTAACAACTGTTGGGCCCCAAAAGCTCCGATGCCATGCCATAGCGCCGCGTTTTCTGGCGACACCAAAGAATAAAGGAAGAATTGTGGCGAAGATGGAGTTTCTTTATAACTGTAATTCACAAATTTTTCTCCTTCAACCCAAAAATCGTCTTCAGCCTTTGCAATGCTGATGTCATTTGGGTCTATCGCATTGGGATAAAGCGGTGTAGTGCGATAAACAACTTTCACGTTCTTCAATTTTGCACCATCAAAGTATATTTTTCCTCTAATGGCACGTTTAGAGGCGTAACCCTTCGGCGAATGAGGGATTGTCAAAAGTGTGGTTTTGTTTTTCATGCTTCTGCCCATACAATTGTAAACACTAGCAATAGAATCATAGTTCTTGTGAGTTTCTCTTATCATATGATGCAAAAAGCCTTCAGACGTTTCTTTCTCTAAAGTTGTAAGCGGTATTCGTAAAGAACAGAGAAATAGGCTAATCCCAAAAGATTGTGAGAGAAGCTCTAGTTGGTCATATTTTACTGCATCCACCAAGTTCATGTAGTTGTTTTTGCAATTTTCCAGATGGTGTGCTATCAATTCTACTTCGCTTTTAGAGATAAGTGATCCATCATATTTCTGAACAAACTTTTCATCTATTTTCAGCTGTTCTGTTTTAACAGATTTGGCTGGAAAAGCGCTTTGTCCACTGCTCACAATCGATTCTTTCAATGGATTCATCGAATAACGGTCTGGTTCAATTTCATCAGTATTCAAAAGAAAGGAAATAACTAAGTCTTGGGACGGTTTGTTCAAAAGCTCGCAGATTTGATCCACATCGCCGTCATCTGGCTTGTGCAATCCATATCTATAAAAATAGTTTCCACATGCTTCAAGCAGACGGGCAGCTATAATTCCTTGAACTTCTTCTACAGTGAGTTGAGGATTCGAGAATTCAACTGAAGATCTCAAAAAGAAGTGCGAGCCATCTAACACAACATCGTTCATTCGTCCATTCCTAAAACAGTAAAACAGAACCTTCCTCTTTTCGTCACCCTTGAAGTTGGCGAGTTCTCTTACGAGAGCCTCAACACACGACCAAGAAGTTTTAAGGAAATCATTAACGAGTGTTTTTGCCAATTCTGAAGACAACTAGAGCATCACCCTCTCTCCAAAGACTCTGCTACATAAATACAATCTCTAATGAGACTAGATCCATAGAACATTCTTGCCACACGAAAACGCTCATGGAATCCGGATTTGGTTAGGAAATCAAGAAGCTCTGATTCTTTTTTGGGGGCACATAGAGAAATTTCAAAGCCTTTCAGTCTGTTCAGGACAGTCTTGAGAATAGCTATCGCCATATCGCTACGTCCATATTTACATATTAACGGTCCTAAATCAGCCATTCCCTTGTACACTTTCACTGCCGCATAGCCTGTAAGCTGTCCGTCTTCAAATGAAGCATAACAGAGATTATTTTTTTTAAGAAGAATAGGCTTTAAGATTTTTTTCCTTGACGCACCAAAACACGAATGGTCAAATTCAATTATCGTTTTTATCTCTTTTTCTTTGACCTCCCGAAAGCCTGTTTTAATAGGCGAAGAAAGACCTTTTCCGCTTAAAACCATAAAGTCAGAGTCGTATCTAAAACCAAGTCTTTCGTAAAAGGGAATTTTGTCCATGTATGCATACAAACCAATTGTCTCTACATTTCTAGCTGTTAAATATTTGATGGAATGTTTAACAAGCAATGAACCCGCGCCTTTTCCCCGATGAGCTTCGTTGACAATAAAATTTCCAAACCAGCCTATTTTGCCAAAACTGATTGTGGTTGCGATGCCTATTCTTTCCGAGTTAGAAAATAGTGTAAAGCAGCCTTCGGGTTCTAAATGCATCATGAATTCGAAGTCTTCCTTTATCATTCCCCAGTCCATAGTGTCAGTAATCTGAACTGCGAATTCCAAATCTTCTATAGACATGGGCTTTACATGGTACATTGTGTGCAAATCCTTAACGATACCGAGCGTGATGTATCTCTCAGAACTGCACAAAAGGATAAACTTTACTAGTTAATATTGGTTTGAAGTATAAGCTTAGGAGGAGCAGAAACCATAGACCCTCAACTTAAAGTCGCTGTAACGCGCAACGTAGAGGTTACAATGCACAAGTTTGTGGATTATTTCAAGAGATTTGAAGAAGTTGAGGCTGTTAAGCGCATTTTTGGCGAAAAAACAAAAGAAATACTCAGAAACTTGAAAGTAGAGTTCGCTGGTAGAAGAGGCTATATGGGCGTTAGTGATACAGACGGACACCTAATAGTCAGCGCGGATTATTTGAAGAACGGCGATATAGTAGACATCTACCTCGACATAATCCACGAGCTAGTTCATGTTAAGCAATTCATGGAAGGAAAGGAACTGTTTGATGACAAATATGAGTATGTTGAAAGACCAACAGAGATTGAAGCTTTTCAGCACGCCGTAGAAGAAGCTAGAAGATTGGGATTAAGTGAGGCAAGAATTTGCCAGTATCTTAAAACAGAATGGATAAGCGAAGAAGACTTGAAAAAACTTGCAAAAACTCTGGACATCAAATACGTACAGTTCAAAGAGAAAAGAGGTCGCAGAATAAATTAGCACTCATAACACACCTTAGCTCCTCATTCAAGTCGTTACTAATTATGTAATGTAGAATAATCAGAAGCATAGTCGTAGCCCATACGCAACATTTTTAAAGTGTATAAATTGTTTAAGCTACGGTGACTTGCGCTTGAGCTTAGCCATAGAAGCAGTAAACCTTGTTAAAGTCTTTGGAAATATTCGTGCATTAGATGGATTAAGCTTCAGCGTTGAGCCTAAGGAAATTTTTGGACTTATAGGTCCAAACGGTGCTGGAAAAACAACTGCACTTCGAATTTTTTCAACCTTATTATTGCCTACATCGGGTACTGGAAAAATCTTCGGCTTAAATGTTGTTAATAACGCCGCAGAGGTTCGCAAGATTATAACTTATCTTCCAGAAGAAGCTGGCGCTTATCGAAACCTTTCTGGCTGGGAATATTTAGAATTTATGGCTAAATTTAACACAAGCGACAAGAATTTGAGCCAAGAGATTGTAAATAATGCAGCGAAGATCACTGGCTTAGGTGAACGTTTGAAGGATAAAACAAAAGCGTACAGTAAGGGAATGAAGCGAAGGCTTCTTGTTGCAAGGGCATTAATGACTAAGCCTAAACTGTCAATTTTGGATGAGCCAACAAGCGGATTGGATGTTTTACACGCTTATCACGTTAGAGAAATAATCAAACGTTACGTAAAGGAACATGACGTAACAGTTTTGCTTTCAAGTCACAACATGCTTGAAGTTGAACACCTATGCGACTGGGTTGCCTTGCTTAACAAGGGCAAAGTAGTTGCAGAAGGAAAACCGCAAGAACTAAAAGAGAAGTACAGAAGTGAAAATCTGGAAGAAGTTTTCGCAAAGGTTGTTGGATTTGCTTAAAGGTTTTGGAAACTTTCTTCTAAAAGAGCTTAAGGAGTTGGTCAGAGACCCCAAGATACTATTGGGAATGATTGTTGTTCCACTAATAATGTTTCCAGTTTTAGGCGGCATCATAAACTTCTCTATCCAATCTGCGCAAGAACAAGCTCAAAAAGCAGTACTTTTAGTCGTAAACAATGATGGAGGAACATGGTCGGAGAACATTACAGATTATTGGCGTCAGAAATTCTCAATAAATGTCACCATTGTAAACAACATAGAAATAACGAATGAGACCGCTGCAGAGCTTCTTTCAAATTATAATACGACGCGATTCATAGAAATCCCCAAAGGTTTTAGTGAAAGCATGAATGGATATATAGAAAACAAGACAACAACAGCCACATTGAATTTCTATGAAGTTTTCACCGGCGGCGGAGTATTCGAAAATATTGGTTCCTCATTAATCGACGCTTTAGCATACCAATTTAACAGAGCCGTAGCACCGGACGCTGTAAACACCGCTAAATCTGCTATCATAAAGGGAGAGATTAAAAAAGGCGTAGACCCAGCTGCACTCGCAAGTCTGATGACTTCGCAAGCAATTGCTTTACCTATTACTATTCTAATTTTGCTCACCTACTCAATGCAGATAGCTGCAACTTCGGTTGCTATGGAGAAGGAAGAAAAAACTTTGGAAACATTACTAACATTGCCCATGGACCGACTTGCGATTCTTATGGGAAAATTGTCCAGCTCAATTATCGTTGCAGCTGTAGGTGCTTTAGCTTATATGATTGGCTACAACTATGTACTAGGTTCTTTTACCGCATCAATTCCCGGGGACACAGGTTTAGATTTGGTTTCCTTGGGGCTTACACCTTCACCTTTCGGTTATTTACTTCTGGGCATATCACTTTTTGTTGCGTTGCTTTCAGCTCTGGCATTAGCAGTGATTATGTCAGCTTTTTCAGAAGATGTTAGAAGCGCTCAGTCTCTTATTGGCTACATTTACCCGTTCATTTTCATTCCGGCTCTAGCCTTAATGTACATAAATATTAACACGTTGCCGCTTGCATTGCAAATAGTTCTCTTTGCAATTCCTTATACACATCCTATTATAGCCTCTAAAGCAGTTGTAATGGGTGATTATATCACGCCCATTCTTGGTATTGTTTACGTTTCAGCCTTCACTCTAATAGTAATGTTTGCCGCATCGCGATTGTTTGCCACTGAAAAAATCCTTACGGCAAAGCTGAAGTTTAAAGGACTAAGACGAGGACGAAAAGCTCTAACGCAAGAAGCTTAGTAAAGCTTTTTTGAAAAAGAATGCAAACATGTTTCTGGTGCTTGGATTGGGCATTCACCAAATTGAAGTATACAATGTTGTTCTAAACAATAAAGAACCTTTCAAAATTGCTACTGAAACAATAGCGGAGATTCATAATGTCGTAGTTAAAATAATCACTGATTATGGCATAATTGGTTGGGGTGAATCTTCGCCGTCACAAAGGGTTACTGGTGAAAATGCAGAGACTGTTATTAAAGCTCTTGATAAAATTGCTCCGAAGCTTATTGGCATGTGTCCCTTGTGTATTGAGCGTGACGTGGAGCTTATGGATTCTATTGTCAAGGAAAACCCAGCTGCAAAAGCTGCAGTAGACATAGCATTACATGACATTTTAGGAAAAACTGCGCGTAAACCACTCTTTAGGTTGCTTGGTGGATATCGCAAAGAGGTTCTGACAGACTTGACTTTGAGCATTAAACCTCCTAAGGAAATGGCTAAAGATGCACAGAAAGCTGTTAAGAAAGGGTTCAAAGCAATAAAAGTAAAGATTGGAGTTAACCCCGCTGAGGATGTTGAACGTATTAGGCTTATCCGCGAAGCAGTGGGCGAAGACATACAGTTAAGAATTGATGCAAATCAGGGCTGGACGCCTAAACAAGCTATAGAAGCCCTTACTAAAATGGAGAAATTTAACATCCAATTTGTCGAGCAACCAGTTCCAGCAGAAAACATTAAAGGCTTAGTAAAAGTGAGAAAAAATTCGCCCATACCCGTAATGGCTGATGAAAGCGTTCACTCACCAGAAGACGCTTTACACCTAATACAAGCAGAAGCTATAGACTACATAAACATCAAGCTCATGAAAAGTGGGGGACTACATAAAGGAAGAAAAATCTCCGCCATAGCCGAAGCAGCAAGGATACCATGCATGATAGGATGCATGGCGGAATCTGAAATAGGCATAGCCGCAGGAGCCCACCTAGCCGCAGCAGTCAAAAACATACAATACGCTGATTTAGACTCAGACCTTTTCCTAAAAGAAACGCTTGTTAAAGAAGGCGGAGCAAAAGTCAAAAATTCAATGCGAACATTTCCAAAACTAAACGGATTAGGAATAAAGGCACTGAATGAGCAGTTGTTAGGAAAGCCGAAAAAGATTTACAAGTAACTCCACTATGAGAAGAGGGGAGAAGTACAATTGGTTTCTCTCAGAGCATTAGCACCATCGCTGACTAGAATCACAGTAGCTGCTGCTATTGGCGCTGCGCTACACATTGGTCAAGGCAATCCAGACTTGGTAGACGCTAAAGCTGTAGAATTTTCAAGAGCGGTATTAGCTCAGACAGATGTAGAAGGCGAGGTTATCTCATGCGAAGGACCAAAAGACAATGCACCAGCATTTATGCGTCGAGAAAAGGTAGGAACTGGAAAAGGTCCCAAAGTCGAGTTTGTTGTCGACCCAGTTGATGGCACCACAGCCGCTTCAAAAGGGCGAAAAGACGCTATTTCAGCTCTTGCCTGTGCACCTGCCAGTTGCTTTCAAGTGCTTCCAGATGATGGATACTATTTTAAAGTAGCCACAGATTACCATTCTGTCGGCAAAATTTCCTTAGACATGTCTCTCGAAGAAATAGTGCGCACAGTGGCGGATCAAAAAAGGCTACATTTAGAGAATTTTACAGTGATAGTGCTGGAACGTGAACGACATGCCGAAATTCTGCAGAGGCTCAGAAGACTTGGTGTGAGAATTATATTGATTCCTGACGGCGACATAGCAGCTGCAGTCGCCACATGCATTCCTAATTCTGGTGTTGATCTTCTTATAGGCGCTGGTGCTGGACCAGAGGCAACAATTGCAGCGACTGCTGTGAAATGTTTGCGTGGCACTATGCTTGTGAAGGTGTGGAAGGACAGAAAAGATGATTCTGGAAGATTGGATAGATTGAAAACTGAAGGTGTTGATGTAGAGAAAGTTTACAGTGAAAGCGAGTTGGCTAAGGGCAATGAACTGGTTTTTGCGGCTTCTGGTGTAACAAAAGGTGAGTTGTTGGATGGTGTTCGATTTATTCCAAACGGAGCCATTGTAAATTCGATATGCATGAGGCTTCCAAGCGGGACGGTAGAAAAATCAGAAATGACATTAAACTTCAAAGAACACCCAGTCTATAAACGATTTGTAACTTGAATTGACCCTTGAAACAAAACAAAGTTTTAACAATGGGGTTGCCCGGATTTGAACCGGGGTCACGAGCGCCCGAGGCTCATAGCCTAGACCAAGCTAGCCGACAACCCCCTTCATAACATTAACTTTCTACTTGCATCAGACAAAATAAGTGTTCCCTAACACCTTTAAACTCTTACTTCCAAAATAGTATCCCTACAAAAGGAGAGAGGAGGCAAAAATAAGTGTCCAGTTCGCATCGCGTGCGGGGAGTTAAAATTCTTAAGGCGGTTTCTTCATCTGTTAGGCTGCAGATTTTGAATCTGCTTTTTGATAGGGGGTCTCTATCTTATACCGAGTTGATGAGTTCATTAAAGATGAATCCTAGTAGGGATGCTGGGCGATTTGCGTATCACTTGAAGTTTTTGCTTAAAGCAGATTTAGTAGAAGCGGATGTTGAAGCAAAAAAGTATTTTTTAACAGAGTTAGGCAAAATGGTTTTAGATGTTGCCGACAGAATTGAAAGAAAAGCCTTCAAACCTAGAGGCATGCTTATCCGCACTTCTCGTTTTACGCTGGAGGAGTTTGACGCTAACAAAATTGCAAATTCTCTCGTAAAAGAAACAAAAATGCCAGTAGATTTAGCCCAGAAAATTGCTAAAGAAGCAGAAGAAAGATTACTTAAATCTAAAACGAAATATTTGACAGCTCCCCTTGTTCGAGAAATTGTAAATTCAATCTTAATCGAGAAAGGCTTAGAGGAATACCGTCATAAACTTACACGTTTAGGACTTCCAGTTTATGATGTAACCGTTCTCATAGATGCGAGGAGCAAGGCTTTTCGGAAATCTGCTTCCATACATGAGGCAACTGGAGAAACTGTTCTGAAGGAGTATATGCTTTTAAACGTATTTCCAAGGGACATAGCAGATGCGCATTTGTCTGGTTTGCTGCATATCAAAGGGTTAAGCTCTTGGATTTTGAAACCAAGCGAAATAATGCATGATTTAAGATTTTTCTTCCAAAATGGTCTTAACCTAGAGAAAATAAGCACTTTTCAATCTTCTTATTCTCCACCTCAAAACTTGGAATCTGCCTTGGGCATGGCTTTTAATATTTTGTTGCATTCTGCTAAAGAGATAAGTGAAACTCAAACAGTTGACTATTTCAATGTCTTTCTTGCGCCTTTTGTAAGGAACATTGAGCTTGCCAAGGTTAGAGAGACCTTACACCTATTTGTTGCCAGCGTAAGTCAGCATGTAGATGCTTCTTTAGGTTTAGAGCTTACTGTTCCAGACTTTATAGCGGATAAACCAGTCTTTGGATCGCCAATGACTAAAGGTAGCAAATATGGAGATTACGTCGAAGAAAGCCAAATCTTGGCATCGTTGCTTCTTGAAATATTCGCTGAACAGAGCGCATTTAAGCCATTAATTAACCCAAAAATCATTATAAAAATGCGTTCTGAAACCTTCGCAAGCGAAAAAATAAAAGCGATTCTCTTGAAGGCACACCACTTATCTTCCGAAAAAGGCATACTATGCTTTGCCAATTTATTAGAGAAGAACCGAAAATACTCAGTGTTCTCTACCTCAGGGTTTAGGCTCGATGCAGATTTGAATAAAGATTGGGAGACAGATACGCTGAGAACAGGCTGCTTAGGATACGTAACTGTTAGCCTACCGCGGATAACATGTGATTCGGGAAAAGACAAAAAGAAATTCTTCGAACTTTTCAGGGAAAGACTTGAGCTAGCAACTCGTGCTTTGGAAATAAAGGATAGAGCGTTAAAACAGCATGCTAAGGGTATACTGCCATTCTTAATGCAAAGCACTAATGGTGATTACTATTTCAGACTTGAGAATTGTTCACGTATTATAAACTTGGCAGGATTAAAAGAAGCAGCAGAAGCATTTCATGATAAAAGTATTGCAGAAAGCGAAAAGCCCTTAGAGTTAATGGAGGAAATAGTTCAAAACATTGAGGTGTTCACTCAGAGGATCAGTAGAAAACGTGGAAGGCGCTTGTCTATAGCTATGTTACCTGATTTTGAGGCTGCAGAGAGATTGGTGCGTTTGGATATTGAGAAATATGGCGTTGGAAAAGTCAAATTCTCTGGAACACGAGAAAAGCCGTTCTATTCAACAGTTAACAAACTGATCGCCAAAGACTGCAAAATTTCTCCTGAACCCCCAAAGCTTGGACAAAAGCTTCGCGCATTCTATGGTAAGAATCCAACAGTAGTCGAGCTTGGAGAAGGCGAGTTTAAAGCAGATAAGCTTCTAGATGTGACTAAACAGCTTTTTGAAAACTTCACTGAATTTTTGACATATAATCGCAAACTAACATATTGTGCAAGCTGTAAAAGAAGTTGGATTGGACTTTTACATAAATGTCCCTCATGTGGCTCAATAGGCACTTTGACGGTTTTTGACCAGTACGCACTAATATAAGCCAAGGAGCTATTTCGTTGCGCCTAATATCAGTGCCAGAAGTGCCATCCTAACGACTATACCGTTCCAGACTTGCTGGAAATAGCGTGCATATGGCGTGTTGTCAACTTCAGCAGCTATCTCATCAACGCGTGGAAGTGGATGAAGAATAATAAGGTCTTTTTTGGCGTTGCTTAGCGTTTTCATGTCTATTTTGTAGGAACCTTTAACTTTAATGTATTCAGCTGGATCTGGAAAACGTTCCTTCTGTATCCTCGTAACATACAAAACGTCTACTAAGGGAATTATTTTTTCAAGATTTGTTGTTTCTGATACTGGTATTCTCTCTTTTATTGTTTGCAGAACTTCGCGGCGCATTTTAAGGGATTCTGGTGAAACCAAGTAAAGTTCGATGTTGTAAAGTGAAAGCGCGTAGGCGAGAGAGTGAACGGTTCTTCCATACCGCAAGTCGCCGACAAACGCGATTTTTAACCCGTTCAGCTTTCCACGTTCCTTCATTATCGTGTATAAATCTAACAGGTCTTGAGTGGGATGTTCTTCTGCGCCGCTACCTCCATTAAGAATTGGGATTTTTGCGAATTCTGCAGCAAGTCTTGCAGCGCCCTCTAAAGGATGCCTTAGAGCTATAACGTCCACATAGCTTTCTACTGTGCGGACTGTGTCGGCAAGGTTTTCGCCTTTCCTCACCGAAGCTATTTCTGCTTCTGCAAAACCTATTGTAGAGCCGCCTAACTTGTGCATGGCTGCTTCAAAACTTAATCGTGTGCGGGTGCTTGGTTCAAAAAACAATGTTGCGAGGATTTTGCCTTTAAGCATGTCTGAGCCTTTAGCGGCTACTGATTCCATTCCTTTGGCAACTTTCAAAATGTAGTCGATTTCTTCGCGAGAAAAATCTTTGATGGAGATTATGTCTCTGCCTTCGAACTCCAATTTTACACCCAAAACAAATCTACATAACTCCTAAATAACTCTTATTAGTGAGGAAAAATTTCCAAAGCGATGCTGAAGTTAAAGTTTTTTATCTTTGGTTAGAGTATAATCCTATTTTTAAAGGGGAGTTTAGAATGAGCGAAATGGAATTGCGTGTTTCTAAGATTAAGGATGGAACTGTCATTGACCATATTACTGGCGGTCACGCTTTGGATGTTGTCAAAATTTTAGGAATAACTGGCCGCGAGAAACGGGTCATAACTATTGCAATTAATGTACCTAGTAAACTTTACAGAATGAAGGATATTGTCAAGATTGAAGGGAGAGAACTGAATCCCCAAGAAGTGCATAAGATTGCTTTGTTAGCGCCCCATGCAACCATTAACATTATCCGAGGTTACAAGGTTACAAAAAAGCAGAGAGTTAAACTCCCAAAGGTCATCGAGAACATTATTAAGTGCGCTAATCCGGCTTGCATAAGCAACAGTAACGAGCCTGTACAGACTAAATTTTACGTTGACAGTGAAGAGCCACTTCTGTTGAAGTGCCATTATTGCGGTTTTATTATGGAAAAGAAGGATGTATTAGAACAGTTTTAATGTCTTGCTTTTATTCCGAGTCTGATAGGTAAATAATGCTTATATCATATTGAGTAGTACTTTAATTAAGGATATGTCTCTTTAAAGACATATTGTATATGCGTAGCACACAAATACACATGGTGAACGGCATGTTGGAAATACTCGTGTTCGCATCATGGGCATGTCTCGCAACCTATGCAATATGGTATTCTACGGTAGCAAAACATTATGCGCCTATAACCCCCAATGATGCGAGAATCTTGTGGAAAATTCACAAACAAAGCATTCAATGTGCTTCTCGAAAATGGCGCGTAATTAAACGAGGAAATAGAGTAATTGGTTTTGAATGCGAATGCGGATTTAAGCATATACAAAAACGTCCAATAGTATCCAATGGACCAGCAGCTTATATTAAATCCCAAAATTCGCGAACTTCATTGAATAAACTAAGCACAACATACAAAATAGAGTAGATTCTAAGACTGCTCGTGGCTTCATTCTTTAAAATGAGTCTAAGCTGTTGCGTTAAAAATTTCCAGAAAGATGTTTGTAATGCCGTTGTGAATGGAATTCTTTCAGAACGGGAGAATGTTTTAGCGCCGATTTTTTCACTTATTACTGTGCCCGCCTCGTGTAAGATTAAGCATATATCAGCTTTCCTATTTGCACATCACATGAATCAGAGCGGGTTAAATGGTTAACTATATATTTGGAGAGCATAAAACATCTAGGAGCAGACGCAACCAAGTAAATGGTAGTAGCGTTTCTCTACACAAAATTTCCTAAAAAAAGAGACTTAATGATGCAACCCTACAATAAAATTACAAAAGTAAAAGGAAGAGTATCAAGCAGTATAGTTGACAAGGCAAAAAGAGACGAACTAGTCTCAAAAGCTGAAAAAGCTTTAGGCAATGAATGGTATGGTTGGAAAGCAAACATAGACGGCTTTTGCATGCAACTTTTCACAAATAGTCCTCACCTTTACGAATTTTGGATAGAGAACTGGTTCTCAATGTCTCGGGCAGTTAGGTCGCATGGCAGAATATACGCAGTCTTAGACCCCGATTTTAACAACGGTGAACCTCATGCTTTTTACAACCCAGAAACAAAAACCGCCGTAATTTTCAACACGGAGTATTATGGGCAAGTCAAAAGTTGGGCTTTGGGTATCACTTGTGACATAGCAGAAGACCAGCATGACATACACAGCATCCATGGAAGTTGTATAGAAGTTAATGGAGACGGCATAGTGCTGATTGCGCCTACTGGCACTGGAAAATCAACGCATAGCTATGCTCTATTGAAAATGAAAGAAGCAAGACTTCTCAGCGACGACTGGATATATGTGAGATTTATCGGCGGAGAGAAAGGCAGAGTAAGCGCCGACATAAGCGAAAGAAAATTCTATATAAGAACAAATATTGTCAGAATTTTTCCCGAAATTCGCCCTTTACTAGACAAGTGCAAATTGGAAAACGTAGAACCCTTAACTAAAGAAGAAGCAGAACAGCTTAGGGAAAAGGGGACAAGTGAAAAGGAATTGGAAGAGATGCAGAAAAATCCTTACATAGCTCATGAATATTCCCGTGCAATGCTTGATCCCCTGTGGGTATCTGGACCAGAGAAATTTGTAGACACAACAAGAATCAAAAAGGTCATACTGCTTAAAAGAGACAAAAAAGATTCACAAATTGTAAGAAGAATGGATACAGAGGAAGCCGTCAGATATCTAACAGTTCAGCCAGAACAATTCATGAACCCTTATCTAATCGTAAAAACACCTGAAAAAGTAGAAATCAGAAAGAACTTTTTCCGAAGGCTCTTTAAGTTTGCATCATGCTATATTGTAAACACAATAGAGCCTGTCGATGTTGTGCAAGAAAAAATCAGAGAAATTGTCAAAAAACATAGTTAACCAAGGCGAAAAGAAAGATGACTGCAAATAAAGTGCAGAATAAAGAATCTTCACCCTACAGATGGATAATAGTGTTCACAGCCTTCTTCACCTTCGTGACCTTCGCTTTCGCCTTTCAATCAATGCCTCCACTCTTAAGAAACATAAGTCAAGAATTTGGCTTGAGCGAGACTGAATCGGGACTACTGATGTCCATGGTTGTAATCCCGGGCGTAATACTCGCATTGCCAGCAGGCTTAATTGTTAATAGATACGGGTTTCGACTCATGGGAATTCCGTCTACTTTTTTAGTGGCAATCGGAAGTCTTACAACTGCCCTTGCAGACAATTTTTTGGTTGCCCTTTTGGGTAGATTAATATTGGGGATAGGAGGCGCTTTTATAGTCGTTGGCGTGCCAACAGTTATTCCTCAATGGTTTTCGCCCAAAGACTTGGGCAAGGCTATGGGAATTTACGCTACAAGCATGCCTGTAGCTACAATCCTAGCGTTTCCAACAGCCACAATTCTAGCAAACAACTTCGGATGGCATTATCCCTTTTACATCAGCACTGGTCTTTCTTTCGTAGGAGCCTTAATTTTTGTTCTTACTATGAGAGAAGGACCTTTGAAAAAGCATACAAAACAAGTTAGCTCAGGCGAAGTTAAGCTGGCCTTCCAAACAGACGAAGTTTGGAAATCCGGCCTCATTTGGATGTTTTTCAACATGACCGCTCTAGCGTTTTTGTCATGGGGTCCAACGTTGTTTGAAAGATTCAAAGGCTTAGACTCTTTGTATGCAAGTTTTTTGACAAGCATCCTCATGTATGGCGCACTATTGTTTGTGCCAATTTTTGGCTGGGCTTCAGATAGTTGGGGGCGACGTAAACCTTTCATTGTTGCAGGTTTTATTTTGATGATAATTGCCTTGAACATGATTGCCTATACAACTAACCTTTTGCTATTATCTTCTGTAATCTTCTTAGGCGTAACTGCTGCCATGGTTCCACCCATAATCATGACGATTGCGGCGTCAAGCCTTCCACCTGGTTTGTCTGGAACAGTGTTTAGCGTAGTGACACTTTGCCAAAACCTAGGAATTGCGTTTTCAGCACCACTGGCTGGTTATATCCTGCAAGTTACAGAATCTATTCAGCTGACACTGTTTGGAGTCTCCTTGTTTGCAGTTACTGGCACGCTTATAGCTCTAACATCACAGTCCAGATAACAAAGAACAGCGCCAAAAAGCTTAAGTCTAAATACTTTTGCATCTTCATTGCAGGGAGCCATCCATGGATTTAAAACCGATTAAAACAGAAAAAGATGTTATCCACGCGCTAAAAGACAAGACAAAGTTTGAGAGAGACGTCCTAGTTGAAACTTTCAAAATTCCGAAGGGAAAAGTGAGTACATACAAAAGAATGGCAGAAAAAATCGGCAAACCAAAATCCTATCGTGCTGTGGCAAACGCTCTCCACAAGAACCCACTCTCGCCAGTTGTTCCATGCCACCGTGTCGTCAATTCTGACGGTTCCTTCGGCGGGCCTAAAGAAGGCGCCGAATGGAGAAGAAACATGGTGATTAAAGAGGGAGTTCTAGTCAAAAATGGCAAAGTGAAAATCACCAACGAGATTCTCTACTAAAACCTTCAAAAACCAAAATGCCACAGTTCAAACATGTGTTAGAGAAGCGCCGCCGAAAGGACTTGAACCTTTGACCGACTGGTTAACAGCCAGCCGCTCTACCTAGCTGAGCTACGGCGGCTTATGCTGCATCCGCTACTTTTGAGTTTTGGGGAATATTTAAGTTTAGTCATGCCACGTAAATTCTAACAGACTATCTAAACATTTTAAACTTAATTAGTATGGCTGTTTTCCTATTTTTGCTTAGAAAGATGTATATGCTTGATTTTCTAATTACCATGAAAGATTCATGGAGATAACGCATATTGAAGAAAATCTTGGAAGTAAGATGGCACGGCAGAGGTGGTCAAGGAGCATGGACAGCCAGCGAGCTGTTAGCACGCGCAGCCATTTACGAAGGAAAGTATATCCAATCGTTTCCTGAATTCGGTCCTGAAAGAATGGGAGCTCCAGTAACAGCTTTCACTCGAATAAGCACTGAACCTATTCAGATACACTGCGCAGTTTACAATCCAGATGTTGTGGCGGTCTTAGACCCCACTTTAATGAAAACGGTCCCGTTCACTGAGGGAATAAAGGAAAACGGAACAATTATAATCAATTCGAAAGATAATCCAGCAGAAATTAGGAAAAAACTCGATACAGATAAAGGCAAAGTCTGGACTGTTCCAGCAACAGAAATCGCAATAAAAATTTTAGGAATCTCCATCACAAACACAGCTATGCTAGGAGCAGTATCACAAGCAACTGGGATCGTGACCCTAGAAAGCATAGAAAAAGTCATAAAAGAACGCTTTAAACCTGGCGTTGCTGAGAAAAATTTTGCTGTAATAAAAGAAGCTTATAAGGAGGCAAAATCAGAGTGACAGCTCAAGAAAAAAGTTGGAAAGAAATAGCGCCTGCAGGTGTATGCTGGAAACCAAGCACTAAATTCTTGACAGGCGACTGGAAAACCTATACGCCCTTAAGAGATCTGGAAAAGTGCACTCGATGTCTTTTGTGCGTGCTTTTTTGTCCAGATGGAGCCATCCGCTGGAACGCACAGAAAGGAGACATAGAATTTGACTTGAATTTTTGTAAGGGATGTGGAATATGCGCCAACGAATGCCCAACTAAAGCGATTGAAATGAAGTTGGAATAGGAGCGAATGAGAAAATGAAAAGTGTTGTTAAACAAGAGGTTTTAGCCTTAAACGGAGATGAAGCAGTCGCCTACGCAGTGAAACAATCAGATGTTGACGTTGTGGCGGCTTATCCGATAACGCCACAAACTATAATTGTGGAAAAATTCAGCGAATACGTTGCCAATGGCGAGGTTGAAACAGAATTCGTCTGCACAGAATCAGAACACAGCGCATTAACCGCGTGTCTAGCAGCATCAGCTACTGGTGCTAGAGCCTTTACAGCCTCTGCTTCAGCTGGTTTAGCGCTAATGCATGAAATGCTTTTTGTAACTTCAGGATGTAGAGCGCCGGTGGTTATGGCAATTGCCAACCGTGCCTTGTCGGCACCGCTGAACATTCACGGTGACCATTCTGATACTATGGCGCAACGGGATAGCGGCTGGATACAAATGTATGTAGAGAATGCGCAGGAAGCATATGATTCGATAATCCAAGCGTTCAGAATAGCAGAAAACTTGCATGTTTTATTACCAGTTATAGTTGGTTTGGACGGGTTTACACTTAGCCATACACTCGAAAATGTGCAGACGCTTTCAGATGAAGCTGTGAAAAAGTTTGTTGGAACACGTCAATTTCCGAAAGTTATGAGTCATGAAGGAAAAACAGTGCCTTTTAGACTTGACCCAGAAAATCCAATGTCGATGGGTCCGATTGCTTTGCCGAATTATTATTTTGAGTTTAAGCGGCAACAAGAAGAAGCTATGAGAAACGCTCTTAGCGTGATTCAGCATGTGAACGAGGAATTTGGGAAGATAAGCGGTAGAAGTTATGGAGATGGGTTGCTTGACCCCTATATGCTTGACGACGCAGAAATAGCTGTAGTGTGCTTAGGTTCAACAGCAGGAACTGTGAAAGCTGTTGTGAATGAACTTAGAGCGGATGGCGTCAAAGCTGGAGTGCTTAGAATGCGCACTTTTAGACCTTTACCAGTTGATGGTATAGTTGATGCGCTTAGAAAGGTGAAGGCTGTGGCTGTGATGGATAGGAGTATGAGCTTCGGTGGAAGTGGCGGCCCAGTGTTTCATGAAGTTCGCCATGCACTTTATGATTTGCCAGCACATCCATACATAGTAAACTATATTTATGGATTGGGTGGAAGAGACACAAGCCCAACTCAAATACGCCAAATCTTCGAAGACTTACGGGGAATAGTTCAAACGAAACGTGTTGAAAGTTCCGTGAAATATGTTGGGTTAAGAGAGTGAAAGGAGGAGAAATGAGTGTTTTCTGAATGGAAATTTACCGCAAAAGACATCGCTGAAAAACCAGACTTATTCTTGTCGGGACATAGAGCATGCGCAGGCTGTGGACCGGCAACAGTATTGAGGCTAATTATGAAAGCCGTTCGTGGACCAACAATTGTGACGAACGCAACAGGCTGCATGGAAGTAGTGGCGTCTATATACCCATACACGTCTTGGGCTACGCCTTGGCTTCACACAGCTTTCGAGACTGCTGCTGCAAACGCTGCCGGAATTGAGACTGCACTGAAAATTATGAAAAAGAAAAGCAAGATAAAGCAAGAACAAATAGACGTTATAGCTCTTGCCGGAGATGGTGGCACGTATGATATTGGCATACAGGCGCTTTCTGGTGCTGTGGAAAGAGGACACGACTTTCTTTTTGTGTTGTATGATAATGAGGCTTACATGAACACGGGCATTCAGAGAAGCGGCGGAACACCCTTAGGAGCTTCTACAACAACTTCACCAGCAGGCACAGCAATTCCAGGTAAACTGGAACATAAGAAGCCGATAGCGGATATTATGGTTGCGCATGGCATGCCATATGTGGCTACTGCGTCACCCTATTATTGGCGCGATTTGCTGGTGAAAGTTAGAAGAGGCATAGAGGTGAATGGTCCAGCATTTTTGCATGTGTTTGCGCCTTGTCCAAGAGGATGGAGAAGCGACCCAGCGAAGTCCATAGAGCTTTCGCGTTTAGCGGTAGAAACGTGCATATTTCCATTGTGGGAAGCAGTGAACAGCGAATATCAGTTGTCTGCACCAAGCAAAGTGATGGCTTTGAGCCCGCAGAAGAAGAAGTTGGTGAAGGAGTATTTGCAGGTGCAGGGACGTTTTAGGCATTTGTTCACACCTAAATATGAAAAAATGCTTGGTGATATACAGCGCATAACAGATGAGCGATGGCAACGACTGCTCAAAAAATGTGGAATAACGCAGCCTGCTAAGACAGCTTAAGTCTTAAACCTTATCTTTTCATTTTAGTCTATATTTCGATTTGGAGACTAATCTGTGGAAATTGTTTCTGTGGCTGATGGTTATGAGCAGACATTTTGGGATTATGTGAATCGTGACCCGTTAGACTACTATTTTTTCATAGTTGATTGGATCCAACGTAGGGAGCAGACAAAGATATCTTTGGCAGTTGAAGGAAAGGAAGTCGTAGGCTTATTGTTGATTTTTGCTGACTACATTGTTCAATTTAGAGGCAACCGAGAGGCAGTGCAGAAGTTGCTTGATTATGTTAATCTTGAGAAGATTGAGTTGCAGGCACCGCCTGACTGTGAAGACATTGTCTGTAAGAAGTTTAAGCCACGCGTTAAGCAGGACATGGTGCTGATGCGCTTGAATCGCGGAGAAGAACGTAGTTACGCCGTTGAGAATCCTACAAGGCTTAGTGTTGAAGATGCTGAGGAAGTTGCAGCTTTGATGCAGCGATGTGACCCTGAATGGTGGGGCGAGACCAAGGCGGAACAGTTGAAACAAAGATGGCAAAACGTGTTCTGGCTTGGCATAAGGAAGGAGGGTAAGCTGGTTTCTGTTGGTGACACTCGTTTTGACATGGATTTTGCATGTAACATTGGAGTTGTGGCTACTGATGAACATTATAGAGGCAGAGGCTATGCGACTTCGATTGTGTCTGCACTTGTAGAAGA
>JACAEI010000047.1 GCA_013388905.1 Candidatus Bathyarchaeota archaeon
TAACACAACGAGGTATAACAGTCCTCAAATACTTCAGAGAACTAAAACAAGTCCTGCCCATTGTAGAAGAAGCAAGAAACCGTATGCCCGTACCTTACTAAAACCTTTTCTCTCCTACTTCTTCACACTCGTAAACTTTTGAAAAATTCACTTCCTTACCTAATCTACAATATTCCAAGCCGAAATACATCTTTTTATCCTAACAAAAACTTCTAATTCTAACAATGAAACATGCTAGAATAAACTGCCATAACAGCAACAGCCTACACAACCGCACTATTCTTAGCCATGCTAATAACAATAATACTTCTAAGCGTCTACATGGCAAAAACCAATTCTTACCATAAGTAGCTAGCGTTTATTTTAGGAATAATTATGGCTGTTTCGCAAGACTTAATAAATGCTTTATTCTCTTACCTTATCGTATACACGTAAAACACTGGGGAGACCATCGTGGCTAAACAAGAAGCTCTAGGAAAAAAACCGATGCAGGTGCTTGAGAAAATCCGAGAAAACCTTGAGAAGCTAAACGAAAAAATGGAAGTCATGATTGAGCTTCAGAAACACGGCAAAAAGGATCTTCAACCAATGCCTGACGCTCCGTTAGATGTTATGACCTTACTTTCCATGCCTGACCACCTTAGAAAGACAGCCATGACTGTGTGCAGACTTGGACGCGCCACTGCTGAAGAAATTGCAGGACAAACACATAGAGCTAGAGCTGTGGAAAGTGCCTATCTGAATCAGCTGGTTATTATGGGATACTTGAAAAAAGAAAGGAAGGGAAGAAAAGCCTACTTCTACGTGGAAAGAGAGAATCAAGGGTGACTTTAGTGGGAAAAATAATAGCAGTACATTCGTATAAGGGTGGAACGGGCAAAACCATCCTTTCAGTGAATTTGGCTGCAGCCTTCGTTAAGCACGGCAAAAAAGTGTGCTTATTAGATCTTGACTTTCGTGCCCCAAGCTTGTCTACTATTCTAAAGGATGAGAAGGTTGAATGTTGGTTGAATGATTACTTAAATGGCGTGTGCGAAATCGACAAAGTGTTGGTAGATTTAACCGATATAACGAAAGATGCTGGCAAATTCTTTGTGGGATTAGCTAACCCATCAACTGAAGCGATTAGGGACATGTCGGCGAAGGATAGAAAGTGGGAGATGCGAGCTTTGGGAAGGCTCTTAGCGCTTAGAGACTCGCTTCTGAACGAAAAAGGCTTTGACTACCTAATTTTCGACACCAGCCCAGGACTGCAATATTCGTCTATAAACGCTATTGTTAGCGCTGATTTGGTGCTTGTAGCAACAACCTTCGATAGATCTGATGTGGATGGAACAAGGCGTATGTTGCGTGAGCTTTACGATTTGTTTGAAAAGAAAACAGAGGTAGTTCTTAACAAGGTTTTGCACGATATTTCTTCAAAAGCTGGAAAAGAAGAAATGCAAACCATGATGAAGGACATTTATCAGGTACCATTGCTTGGCATAATACCATGCTTCTGCGACGTTCTAAAAGGTGAAGGAAACATAATTTTCGCACGTGAAAAACCAGAGCATCCATTTACAAAGATTCTGGACGAAATAGCAAACCGTATTGATAAGAATACTTTGTAAACGTTTAATGTACTGCAATCTTGTTTATAAGCTGGTATACCTTGCAAGTTCTGCATTTGTCGTAATCGTTTTCGCTGCATTGATTGCAAATTATGCGATTTAATTCCCTAATTTCGTTGGTCATCCCACGTGCTCCTGTCTCACATATAAAAAACTTTGAAATCGTATATACCATATTCCCATTCCGAAATATTCAAGGAAAAGCATGAATTTTACAATTTTTCTACAATTTATGGTGAGCTCGCGCATTCTTGGGAACCCTCGCCATTCTGCAAAGCGAAAGTGTTCCTCTCAAGATCCCAATCATTTTGGGTTCATAGGGGCCAGAGTCGTCATCGCCCACCATGCAAAATTAACGTAGACTTAAATAAAAAGCTATAGCCCTATTCTAAACTGCTGAACAGTCATGCTTAAACACATTCGCGTTGTTCCTTTAGCTGCTGAAAGCCTTGGCGTACGATCCATGAGCACTTACATAGAAACCAAAGATGTTAAAATCCTGCTGGATGCTGGAGTATCACTTTGTCCTGACCGTTTTCGGTTGCCGCCACATCCATTAGAATTCAAGGCTATAGAAGAAGCACGTAGGCGAATAGCCGATGCAGCTGAGAAGGCTGAGGTTGTGACAATAAGCCATTACCATTTCGACCATCACACGCCTTCATATGAGGATTGGCTGAGCAACTGGACTGAGGAGGATAAAACAGCCAAACAAATCTATGAAGGCAAAACTGTTTTGATGAAGAATCCTAAAGAAAAAATTAATTTTAGCCAAAGGCGAAGGGGATGGATGTTCCAAAAAACAGGTGGAAAATATGCGCGGAAACTCGAGGTCGCAGACCACAAAACATTTGTTTTTGGCAACACAAAAGTGAAGTTTTCAGAGCCCGTTTTTCACGGACCAGAAAACTTGGCTTTAGGATGGGTTTTAATGATAACAATTGAGTATGAAGAAGAAAAGTTCATGTTTGCACCAGACGTTCAAGGACCAATGTCAGCACATACGCTTAAACTAATTCTTAGTGAGAAGCCTTCATTGCTAATGGTTGGCGGCCCACCCATATATCTAGCGGGATTCAAAGTTGACAATACGCAAATCCAAGTTGGGCTAACTAACTTAGCGACGGTTGTTAAGGCTGTACCAAACGTAATTCTTGAGCATCATATTTTGAGAGACGAAAACTGGCTCAAAATGGCAAAACCATTTTACGATAAGTCTTGTAAGACTAGCTGCAAAGTATTGACAGCAGCCGAGTTTTTGGGAAGAAAAAACTTGTTTCTGGAAGCCATGCGGAAAAAGCTTTTCGGAGAAAAACCACCATCGATAGAGTTTGAGAAGTGGATGCATGGGGGTCTCAAAACAAAAAAGCACTTTAAGCCGCCCTTATGATTATTCTTTCATGTTTTGGTTTATGCAAATTCTGAATTTGACACTATTTTGCTCTGCTCTTCCTTTATCCATTCAATCATGTCCCTAACCATTTCGGTTTTTGATGCGACTCTGCCGACAGTATGGTGACTCCCACTAGTAATCGCTGCTATGATTTGAGTGACGGCAAAACCATATGTTTCGTGACCATATAAGTGCGGATTAGTGTTCACTATTATTGTTTGTATGCCTTCACGCTTAATAATTTTTGAAACAGCCATAACATCTTTTACAGCTAAATCTTCATACTCTCTGACGATGACGCGTGGTTCTTCTATTTGCCGAACCACACCAGTTTCTAAACTCCTTTTCAGTGGGACGTTAGCGCCTCCATCTGTTATTATGACCATGGTTGGTATTGTGGAGGAATCTCTTCTTTTGGCTTCTTTCAAGACTTCCCAGGCTTTTAGCATTCCAGTGGCAAGTGGCGTGTATCCGCTTATCCGTAGATTTACAAGTTTGTTGGCTACAACCCTTAGGTTCGTTATTGGATGCTGAACAACAACAGCGCCCATTCCTTTTAGGGCAACTATGCCCACACGGTCTCTGAATCTGTATGCGTCGCTGTGAAGCTTAAGCAAAGCCTCCTTTATGGCTTCGAGATTAAGAAGCATGGACCCACTTAAATCAACAACAAAAATCATGGTTAACGACGCTTTATATAACCTCAATTTTTCGCGAACATCTTCTAAGTCAATTTTTAACGCTGTTTCTGGAGATTTTTTGCGATGCTTCTGTTTTTTGGCTGCTTCACGGATGGTTGCAGGAATATAGATGTCAACTGGTTTTCCATGAGGAATTTTCCACCCATAAGGTTTACCTCTGTGAAGAGTAGTTACTGCTTGAGCGCGTTTTCCTGCATAAACCGTCTGCTTGCTGGCTTTAATCTTTCCCATTTTTAGAAAAAACTTTGATGGTGAAACGACTTTTTTCTCATAGCTTGTCAGAAAGGGATATCCCTTTGATATATCAGATAACTGAGCTACGTCACTAACCGTTGGATACCCTTTACCTTTTTTCATTTCAGCCTTCTCTTCATAAATTTCTCCTCTAAGTTTACTACTGCCAAGCTGTACTGCATCAAAAACTGGAGCATTTTTTGGGCTCTTTTTCAGCCTTTTAGCTATTCCCCAAACACCTCCAGTGAACCTGCTTAATAAAAAGTAAAGCTGAAGTGTTAATTTTTGGATTTTTTTGAGGCGGCTTTGTTTTTCTCCCATTTTCTTAGCAAGTTCTTCTTCTTTTTCCGTGGCGTCTTTTTTAACCCAGAAAGCAGCTCTGCCTTTTAGAATACCTCCTTTTTCAGCCTTTTTTTTGGTTGTTTCTCCAGTTTTTTCAAATTGAAACAGCTTCTTGGCTGTTGTAATGATAACTTCTTTAATTTCCTCTGGTGTTGCTGGTTCTAGGAAACCGCCTTCACGGGTTCTGTGGCTTAAAGCCAAGTCGGCTGCAACTAAAACGTCGTCTAAAGTCACTTGGGTTCTGTCTTCAAAGGCGGCAAGTGCTGACGCTGCTTTTGCGATTACTATGTCTGGACGCAATCCGTCAACTTTCAAGTCAATACATGTCTTGCTAATCATCTCAAGAAAATCCTCAGAGACAACCACGTCTTTCAGCAAAGCTTTGGCTTTAGCTATCCTGTTTCGGAGTTCCTCCTGCAATGGCGCGTATTTTTCATAAAATTTTTCTGGGTCAGTTTCAAATTCCATATTTCTTTTAACAACATCGGTTCTATGTTGCACAGAATCTATCCTTTCCACATTAACAGATAGAGGAAATCGGTCGAGAAGCTGGGGTCGTAACTCGCCCTCTTCCGGGTTCATTGTTCCAATAAAAATAAAACGAGAAGGATGGCTAACGGAAATGCCTTCTCTTTCAACTATATTCCACCCAGTAGCAGCAGCATCCAACAAATCGTCAGCAATGTGATCCGGCAGCAAGTTAACTTCGTCCACATATAAAATGTTCTGATTTGCATCTGCAAGAATTCCAGGTTCTAGTGCTTCTATTCCATATTTTATAGCTTTTTCCACATCTAGACTTCCAACAACTCTGTCTTCTGTGGCACCTAAGGGTAAGTCGACAACAACCATTTCCTTCTCTTCAACTGGTAGCTTTTCGCCTTTGTTGTATCTTGTGCTACATATGGGGCACATGTTGGATGGGTCGATAGGGCTACAGTTGAAGGGGCAATCTTTAACCACTTTTATTTTTGGCAATATATCCGTTAAAGCCCTGACAATGGTGGTTTTTCCAGAACCTTTTGGCCCTCTTATGAGTAGACCGCCGATTTTCGGGTTGATGGCGTTTATTAAAATTGCAAGCTTAAGCTTGTCCAAGTCCACAACTGCTGAAAAGGGAAAAACCAGCCTTTTCCTCTGCATTTAATCGACAGCCCCGCTTATTTAGGAATAAAAAGGCAAGTTTACACCTATTAGTCTTTACCCATTTTCTCTTTTCAAGGAGTACATTTCTAAGTAAAAAAGAGAAATATAAGGGAATAATGTTAAAACGAATATTTTTTATACACACTTAGTCTTCCTTTGGTAATCAATTGTGTGGGGCCGGGGCCGGGATTTGAACCCGGGCGCTAGGCTTGCTGCCAAACCTTCATCAAAGCTAGTCCACAGGCCTATAGGCTACCAGGCTACCTCACCCCGGCCATGTGTCAGAGCATGTATCTTTTGAAAGTGTATGATTCTAGACATAAAGGTGTCGCTGTTAACTTTGAAAAAATTTGTTTAGCCCTTTGTAGTGTCTATACTTGGGGCATTCTAGATTTTACTTTTTGCTGTAACATGTCCATGTGGTTTTTGTGGTCATACATCCATGTTTTGTCTTTGAAGAATTCGCCCGAAAAAGTCTGTCTTGACCTTATCCTTAAATCTTGTATGACGTATCTGTAGCTTCTTATTAATTGCATTTCTGCCATTTTAGACAGGGTGTCAACGAATTTTCGGAATTCGTCTATTGGAAGAAAAACTTCAAAGAGAAGTGCATTTTGTCCAAGAATTTTACCCATTGTAAGAATGAAAAATTTGTTAAGCAAAGAATTTGCGAACTTGGCGAACATTGTGTAATCGTGAAAACTGACTATAAAATAAGCCATGACAAAAGGCGTATCACCGTATCTCATCACGAAGATATCATATCCTTCGATTAAATTTTTCCCAATCAAATGCTCTTTGTAATGAAATTGAGCCAATTGTCGACTTATACCAATACCTTTAGCTATTTCACTAATGTTTCTAGTGGCGTCGGCTTCCAACCACATAAGCGCTTGAATGTCTATCTTATCTGCATTAACAGCATAGGATTCTGGCTCCATCAAAGTGTAAGGCAAACTAGTCGTTTGCGTTTCTATCTCTTTTAACCAAGCATTCCATTGAAAGATCCAACTTTTTTCTTTACTATCAAACCATTCAGATGTTATGCGTCCGCCCTGAAAGCAAGTTGACCAATAGATTTTAGTGCTTTTCGCAACTTTTAGGCGTCGCAGTTCATGTATAAATTCTTCAAATTCTTCACAGTGACGTGCTGGAACTGCGTAAATAGCTGTGCAGCCTTCACCCATTCCGTAAGATCTACAAACATAAAGCCAAAATCCATTAACCTTTAAACAATCGAAAAGCAGCTGCTCCATTCCTGGATATGCCTTTGTAACAACAAAAGCTTTCTTTAAACCTAGTTTCGTGTGGTAAACAGACGTGTACATTCTCAAAAAAATTTGAGGATTGGATTGCATTCGTCTTACCCGAAACTCCAACGTATGACGAGGTATACCGACAACTCTTGCAATTTGCGAAAGGTTCCTCGGGCCGAACTCGCATAGTGTATGCAGTATTTTGACGTCGAGAGCATTCAACAGCTTACGCATTGGATTTCCCTTAACTCTTTAAGCCTAATAGTATTTACATGGCTTTTGCTTCTTATTTTTTACGTAGGACCGCCAGGAGAGTCTATTGGAAATCCATTTGGCTGGACAAATTTGTCATTTATTTGGACTGTGCCATAAGAACTAGCAACATCACTATTGCTGTCACCGTTATCGACTTGAATGCTTGAGCTAACAACAGCTAAAGTTGTGAAAGCTGCGAAAATGGCAAGGAAAATTAACATTATAGCTTTTGCTTTCATAAAATCACCTCCATTTTTTATATTTTTGCAAAAAATCAAAACTTTCAGTGAAATAAGAAAATTTACGCGTGCATGTTGCGACATACATTTTTATATTTTTACATCAAAGTGAAGGAAAAATGCAAAAAAGTAAAATACACCTAGCAATAGAATGACGGTAAACGGTCGAACTTGAAATGGTAAAACACGAAACTTACGTAAAAACCAATTTAAAAACTTTAGAAAAACCATGTGGACAATGCAGAAAATCAACAATAGCCAAAAAATCATGTCTTAAATGTGGAAGAATTATATGCGATAACTGTGCAAAGTTTAACATGGAAGACAGATACTGCCCTGCTTGTTTTGAAAAAATAAAGACATTGTACAAACTTGTCTGAAACACGATTCTTGTATAATTAACGTGGAAAGAGCATTTCGTACGTAGTTAAGCCTTTATCCTAGAGATTCCACAATCCCTATTTCACAAATAGGATGAAGGATCATTGCAGAATCAATTAAAGAAAAGCACTCACTTGACATTGCTAGGGGCAGCACACTCGTTTAATCATTCGCTCTTTGTGATTGCGCCTCCTTTACTAACATTGATTATGGCTGATTTGGGTGTAACAAAATCTGTCATAGGTGCAGTGGCCACTTTGGCTTCTCTCCTTTACGGTATTGGCGCATTAGTAGGCGGATCGTTAGGCGATAGAATTGGAGAAGCAAAAACCATCACAATATGCCTCGCATTTTCCGGGTTCTCCACATTCATCATGCTCGTTGCAGGATTCATTGGGTCAATTGCCATTTACGCATTGGCACTAATTTTAATGGCAGCATGGGCAAGCCTTTATCACCCAACTGCAAATTCGCTAATTTCTAAAGCGTTTAAAGGGAGAGTTGCCGAAGCCATGGGCTTGCACGGTGTAGGTGGAACATTAGGCGTTGTACTCACGCCAGCAATAGCTTGGTTCTTAGGTGCAAACTTCGGCTGGCCAATCGCTTTTGTCACTTTTGGCACACTGTGCATAATTCTCGCTCTAATTTTTATTAGAAGCTTTGGAAAGACGGAAAACAAAAACAGCACTAAGAGAGGAACGATAATTGACGCCTTGAAAATTCGAGAACTTTGGATACTTCTAATCTTCAACGTAGCCATAGGACTTTTCATGAAAGGCGTCGAGCTGTTCTTTCCAACATATCTTGAAGAGAACAGGTTTTTCGCCCCCGAGTGGGCTGCGTTTGCTTATACTTTGGTTTTGGCTGCTGGGGTTCCAGGGCAGTGGATTGGAGGAAAAACTGCTGATATTGTAGGCTCGAAGAAGGTTTTGATAGCTACGTCGTTGGGCGTTTGCATAAGCTTGTTTTCGCTTCTGCTTATACCAATCTATATTGTAGGTGTGGCTGCCTTCATTATACTCTATGGCATATCTTTTTATGCTCATCAGCCAGCCCTAAATTCGCTGACAGGTTTTGTGTCTTCATACAATCAGCGAGGAGCAGTGTACGGCATATTCTTTTTCACATCTTTCGGTATAGGCTCTCTCTCGCAATTTGTGTCAGGATACATAGCGGACATGTATGGTTTAGACGCTGCCTTCTATATGCTAGCCGCATTCGCATTAATCGCTTTATTACTGTCTCTTAAACTTCCTGAAAAAAGAGAAAACAAATAGTCTTAGGGGTATCGAATTTTTCAAAAAAAGCTACCTTTTCAAAAGGAAACATTGAAATTATTTAGGTTCGCCTAAAAGTTTATTAGTATCGGCAGATTTAGGTTCACCTAAATATCGATTGAGACTGAAACTATGACTAGTAAAAGTGTTGAAGACTATCTCAAGGCGTTATACGTTCTCTCTCGAAACGGAAAAGCTGTAGCTACAACAGAGATTTCACAGTATTTCAAGATTGCCCCAGCAAGTGTAACTGAAATGCTAAAAAAGTTGGCTGAACAAGGTTATGTAAAATATTCTCCATATCGTGGAAGCGCTCTCACAGAGAAAGGCTTTAAAGTTGCCGAGAAGGTAACGCGGAAGCATCGATTGCTTGAACGGTTTCTGCGTGACGTCTTAAAAATTGACAAAGATATGGTTCATCCCCAAGCATGTGAGATGGAACATTCCTTATCAGACAAGGCTGCAGAGTCGCTGTGTCGGTTTCTAAAGCATCCTGACAAATGTCCTGATGACGAGAAGATCATCCCACCTTGCGATTTACCATTTTACTCTTGTGAAGAATGTATGCGACTGCACAGCAAAGGACTGGAAGAAGTGGGAAAACGCAAAGAAAATCTTGTCGCTCTAAGCGCCCTCAAGAAGGGGCAAATGGGCAAGATATTCTTTATCAGAGGAGGACGCAACATGCTTCAAAGACTTTTAGACATGGGACTTACCCCAGGCACAAGGATAAGTGTCATTCAAGCGGCGCCATTCGAAGGTCCTGTCGAGATCTTGGTTAGAGGTTCAAAACTTGCATTGGGAAGAGGCATAGCCTCCAAAGTCTTTGTTGATATAGAATCCCAAAGTTTATGAAAGAGGTCATTCAAATGTCATGCCACTCTCCATCCTCTTCGAAGAACAGGAAAGTCGACCGAAAAAGCGGCAAACACCTTACCATTGCGTTAGCAGGAAACGCAAATGTTGGCAAAAGTGTAATTTTCAATCAGCTTACAGGCTCAAACCAGATAATCGGCAACTGGCCAGGAAAAACAGTGGAAAGAGCAGAGGGCAAACTTCATTTTGAAGGTCATGACATAACAATCATTGATCTGCCAGGCATCTATTCATTCTCGACTTACTCTCTTGAGGAACTTGTCTCAAGAGAATATGTGGCTTTTGAAAAGCCTGACGTTGTCGTCAATGTTATCGATGCTTCAGTTCTGGAGCGAAATTTGTTCTTCACAATTCAACTGATGGAAATGGAAGCTCCACTAGTTATTTGCCTTAACCAAATGGATTCAGCAAAAAAGAAGGGCATCACCATTGATGCAAAGAAATTGGAGGCAGTTTTGGGCGTTCCTGTCGTACCAACTGTAGCGATAAGAGGAGAAGGCATGCATGAACTGATGAAGACAGCCATTGAGGTTGCACAGCATAAACAATATGTTAGGAAACCAGTAGTCGAGTATGGTGATGAAGTAGAAACGAGAATAAACAACCTTGCTAGATTAATTGAGTTTGAAAAGCTCGAATTGGGCTATCCTTCTAGGTGGGTTGCCATCAAGCTACTTGAGAACGACCCAGAGATTAGAAAATTAGTTTCATCAAAGTCTGAGGATGTAATCCATGCGTCTGAAACTTTAAGTGAAGAAATATCACGTATTCATAGAGAACCTTGTTTTGCTGTCATAGCCTCCGAAAGATATTGCGTTGCAACTAGAATTGCCAGCGATGTCCAAAGGCAGAATCTATTGAAAACCACATTTTCAGAGAAGTTGGATTGGGTAACCACGCATAAAGTGTTCGGTTACATCATATCTATTGGAGTAATAACTGGGCTGCTTCTCTGGACATTCACTGTTGGCAATTTTCTTTCAAGTTTGCTTTCAAACGCGTTTAGCTTTCTTGAACCAGTAGACCCAAAAGTGAGTGGACCGATTCTCAGCATCATTTGGAATGGTGTATTTGGTGGCTTTGTAGCAGGTGTCACGCTGATAATACCCTTTGTCATTCCTTTCTACTTAGTGTTGGCTATGATTGAAGATTCAGGCATCTTGACCAGAGTTGCATTCATGATGGACAGTGCTATGCACAAAATAGGATTACATGGAAAAGCCATTATCCCGTTAATCCTTGGCTTTGGCTGCAACGTTCCAGCTATTTATACTACCAGAATCATGGAAACGAGACGAGAGCGGCTGCTTGCATCATTTGCTATCACCTTCGCGCCATGCGCAGCAAGAACCATTGTAATTCTGGGTTTAGTCTCAGTATTCGTCGGCATTGAATGGACACTGGCACTATACGCAATTGATATACTCCTTATCTTTGCATTAGGCAGGATAGCTCTAAAGGTGGTCCCGGGCAAGTCAACGGGTTTAATAATGGAGTTGCACAGTTTCAAGGTTCCATCGCTTTCTGTGGTCAGCAAGCAGACTTGGACGCGAACCAAGTCAATAATTTACATGGTCTTCCCAATCTACATAGTAGGTAGCGTGGCCGTTCAAGCGTTATATGCGCTCGGCGTATTTGAGCCTGTAAACAATGCTATGTCCTTTATAACTGTCACATGGCTTGGTCTTCCTGCAATTGCGGGGACTCTTTTGATATTTGGAGTTATTAGGAAAGAATTCATACTTCTAGCACTCGTAGCCATATACAACACAACAAACCTTGCACTCTTTCTTACACCTGTTCAGCTGATAGTCCTCGCACTTATTGGTATGATCTACATTCCATGCCTAGCTACTATCATGATGTTGGGGAAAGAATTTGGATGGAAAGCTGCCACTATAATATCAGCAGCTAACATAGCTTCGGCAATATTTATTGGAGGAATAGCTTTCAGGCTACTCACTCTTATATTTTAACAGCCGAACATAAACGAAGCTTATAAACATACAAAAATAGACGCTTTAAACATGTCTACTTTTTTGTTCTATAAACGAAGCTTTTCATAGACAATTGGTGAAATTAACATTGAAGACTTGGAATACGCTCTCCGTGTTGTTCTACATTTTTTCAGAAGATAATATTTGTTCTTGCTATTAAATACGAAAGTTAATCGATTGGATACATTTTTAATTAAAAGTATAAATAAAACTTGAGATCATAAGATGAAGAACATTTGAACTTTAGGGATTTTTGTAAATCTTTTATACTCAGCACATAAACGCGTTGCGAAGTTGTACAGTTTAAGGAAAACTATAAGCGCTCTGTATGACTGCTGATTCGATCTTTTGCGATGCTCTCTATGGATTCTTCTTTCAGAAGTCTAACAGCCTATTGTTCACCTATTACTTGGATTATGACGGTTCTCCGTCTTGGATGCACATCTGTTTCTACAAATATCAAAGATTGCCAAGTTCCAAACTCTACATGACCATTTATTACTGGTAGAGTTTTGTCAGGAGGCAGAAGCATAGATCTCAAGTGGGCATAAGCGTTTGAAGGGTGGTTGTATGACCCATGTCTGGGAATTGTTTCTTCAAGAAATGTTTTTATGTCGTTTAACAGGCCGTACTCACTTTCTGTTAAAATTAATATGCCTGTTGCATGTGGCGCGAAAACGTGGACTATGCCGTTTTTTACGTTTGATTGTGTAACTGCTTCTTGCACTTTGTCTGTTAGGTCTATGAAGTCTATTTCGCCCTTTGTGGAAAAGTTGAAGCTTGTGTTAAAGACTCTGAAGTTTGGCATGTGCGTTTTACTCCATGTGCTTAGTCATTATATATCTGCATTCCTTGAAATGTTTTTTTGGGACTCTGCACAAAGCCTAACCCCCTTGTAAACGTGATTCGTTCGCTCCTTAGGCGCAAAAGCCTTAATATCTTTTCAAAATTTTTATAATGTCATTTTTCTCTCACGTTCACGCCTCCTTCGTAGCCGCTTTTTCTCTTCTGCGACTAGGTTAAACATTTCGTTCTTTTCTAGACAGCTTAGCATTCTAACCATAAAGCAAATTTCTTCAGCTTGAAACAAAAGCGAAAAGCAGTAATTCTTGTTGATGCTTTTGTATACGACTGTCGGAAGTCACATGCAGCCGGAGAACGCTGGTGAAATGTAAAATCCATGCGTAGTGTCATAATCACCAGAATCACCAAACAGTAAGAACCAAACGTGAGATTGCCAAGAACATCGACCACTTAGCCTACACTGGATATAACACATTACTGCTCTCATCGCTAATAAGCCAGAAAAACAGCTATTTCAGAAGCAACCTTATCCATTCGAAATCTGGTGAAAGCCACAACCCTGTATACAAAAGCATCACCCAAACCCACAAAAAACTTTTGCTAAACATATAAAGGAGGCCTAGTCACTCAGAGAGCGCTCGACTTGCAGAATTGCTAAAAATGTTCGAAGCATTCTCGAAGATCATGCCTTTTTGCTTCGCATGGAGATTTTCGCCAGTTTCTTTATGAGGCTACGGTGAAGTCCATGCGTTCGACTAATTGGCGGAATAAAAAACCCTAACAAAAGCTTCTTTTCAAGTTTTAACCCTAAAATAAGGCTTAAAATTTTTGTCTTGAAGCTGAGAAATTTAGAGATTTTAGCTTAGCGCTCTTTCGATGAGAAACAAACCCAAAAATGGAGAAATAGGGCAAAAGAGAAGTTAGAAATGATTAAAATTTGAAAAAAGACGTTTCGAGGCTTTTTCATTAAGTTATTTCCGTGTATGTTATTGGTTTTTGCATATTGCTAATTCTGAAATAACGACTATAATAATTCACGGCTATGTTTCTAATTGAGAAACTGTGAAGGCAACAATCTAGGTGTTAACCTTTGACCTTTAACCCTTTTGGAACTGATTCCGAAATACTTGAAAGAAACGTAAATGGCAGAAAAATTAGAGTAAAATGGGATTGGGGTAACTTCAAAAGCACTGAACAATTCCCGGTAGATGACAATCTCATAAATTGGGTTATCGGGCAAGAACAAGCACTAAACGAATGTTTCCTATGTTTAGACGAATGGGTGCACAAGCTGAAGTGGCTGGAAAAAACAAAATGGTACGAAAACTGGAGTAGCCCAGAAAAACCTAAGCCATCAACAAAAACAGCCATAAGCCCTGGACCATATCTACTGCTATTAGGCGATCCTGGCACAGGCAAATCATTAATTGGCAGAGCCTTGGCTGAAAAACTAACCCAAGTTTACAAGGAAAACGGCATAAAACTTTTCGATGTATTGTGCTGGAAAAACAGTCTACTGCCAAGCCAGCCAAGAATCTCGATTCATAAGACCTCTGAAGGCAAAAAAATCATTCGGAAAGAAGAGCTCAAAGAGCTAAAAAGGAAATTTGTCACAAAAATAGGCTTCAAAGCGCTCCAATTCTTCCTAATAGCTATGGGCTTAGTGTTGCTTTCTCTGGGCTTTTATTTCCTGTTTCAGGCTTGGCAGACATGGGAAACAAACCCAATGTTTCTAGGCGAACCACTGCAAGAATACTACAATTACAACTTTGTAGATTATCTAATCAGCAAATTCGTGGGTCTCGTTCCCTTAACGTTCATTCCAGGTGGAAGCCTCGTCTTCTTCGGCGTCTTCATCTGGTGGTTCTCTAAACTTGGCGGTCTAGGTAATATGAAAGGCATCGGCGGCGCCCAACAAACAGAAGTGCCCAAACTTATAGTTGACAACAGCTCAGGACACGCACCATTCTTGGATGCAACCGGCCACAGAAACGCCCAACTCTTCGGCTCCATAGCTTGGGACCCCTACCAGACAGGCGGCTTAGGTACGCCTGAGCATCAACGAGTAACAGCAGGAGACGTTCACAGAGCATCACTAGGAATTCTCTATATCGATGAGATAAAGAATTTAGACCCAGAAGAAGCCATAACACTCCTAACAGTACTTGAAGATGGACAATTACCAATCACGCTAAGGGGCAGATGGCATGGCGGCGACACAGCAGCAATGGCAGTTTCAACAGAACCCGCACCAGCTATAACATTCCTCGTAGGCGCCGGAAACTTTGACAGCATAAGCCAGATTCACCCGGCTTTAATGGACCGCATTTACGGCTACGGCAAAGTCGTCAGAATGAACAATGACATGCCAAACACGGAAGAAAGCAGACGCAAATATGTGCAATTCATAGCTCAAGAAGTTAAACGCTTTAATCTATTGCCCTTCAGCAGAGAAGCATGCGAAGAAATAGTTGAGGAGGGCAGACGCAGAAGCAACAAAAAAGACGCCTTAACAACAAAATTCAGGCCATTAATCTCAATAATTAAAACGGCAGCTACTCTCGCAATAAACGAAGAATGCAAGATAGTTGAAAGAAGACACGTTCGCGACGCCATAGAACATCACTGCAAAACAATTCAAAGACAAATATTGGAGCATGACATCAGCGAAAGAGGCAAACTCCTAGAAATATCGCCAAAAGGCGCAAAACTCGGACAAATATATGGTTTAGCTGTAGTGCGAGATCCATACAGCGGCGAAATGACAGGCAGCGTCCTGAGCGTAAAAGCCCACATGGCCAAAAGAAGCGAGTTGCCAAGAAATTACTCGTTCAAAGGCTACTACAAAGTAACTGGTGTGGCTAAAGGACAGAGCTTCATCTCAGACAGCATAGCCAAAGTCCGCAGTGTCATTCTACAAAAATATGGCATAGACATAGCCCAAGACTATCTAACACACATAGACTTCGCTCAATCTTTTGGTGTTGACGGACCTTCAGCAGGCGTTACTATGGCAATTCTTCTCTGCTCGCTTATAGAGGGCAAGCCAATACGACAAGATGTAGCTGTTACTGGAGAAATCAACCTCGGCGTAGGCGATTCAATTCAAATAACAGCTGTAGGAGGCGTCTACGAAAAGATTAAGGCAGCTGAAGCATGGGGATTCAAAAAAGTAGTTATACCACAAAAGAACTATGAGCATTCCATCGACATCAGAGACTATAAAATTGAAGTAGTGCCTGCAGCCACATTAGACGACTATCTAAAGGAATGCTTGGTTGAGAAGCCAACGCTTAAGGTTCCAGTTCACGCATACAAAAGAAGAAAACCCTAGTGCCCCAATCCTCCACATTCTTCAAGTTTAACCTTATCTTTTTCCAAGATTTTCGCAGCTTTTTTCTGGCTGAACTGAAATAGTTTTTTATTCTTAGTCTTGCATGCAATTAAATTGAATAAATTGTAGCAAGAGACGCTGTTTGATGGTTAGAGAAGTTGATAAGGATGCAATTCGTAGATGGCGCAAGAGAGGTTTTTACAGCGAAAACGCTCTTGTCAAGCTTCTTATGAAGAATGGTTACCATGCAACACGTATCCCTGTTAGTAACCCAAGCTTAAATCCGCTTCCAGACGTCATAGCCAGAAAAAACTCGCATATATATGCCTTTGAAGTTAAAAACGCTCGATATTACGCATATTTCCCCAAGCAACAGATCGAAAAACTTTTCAGATTTTTGGATGAGCTAATTCCATTGGAAAAGCAGTATAAACATCCTGTAGTTGCAGCTCATCTGGGCAAACGGTGGATTTTCAAAGAAATAAATTGGACAGACTGGGAAAAAGATAAGATTAGTGAAAAGGTAAGAATTCTCAAACGTGACAGGGGAAATTTTGATTTGATAAAAGGAAGCTAAAGAGATTACATAAATGATTTACAAGCGAAACAGATTTAAAGTTTGGCTCATTTCCTAAAGGAAGACATTATTCATGGTGAACATTCTTGACACAAGGAACAAGTGGAAGAATAGTTAACTATCGCTTGGGGACAAAAACTCGAAAATCGAAAGAGTGCATAATTCAATTTGCATATGTAAAATCTGTTTCTGAAGTGGCTCGGCTTATTGGGCGCAAGGTTGTTTGGCCAAACCAAAAGAGTAAGGCTGTCGGCAAAATTGTTGCGCTACATGGCAAGAAAGGTCTAGTCCGAGCAAGATTTAGGAAAGGAGTTCCAGGACAAGCACTAAGCTCATTAGTCGATTTGACGGGTTAAGCCTTTGTAAAGTGTTTTAGCGAGTTTGTATAAGCCGGTAGCTGACTTAGGAAATCTTGCAACTGAAGCACTGGGACTATGGGCACATTTTCATAAAACTTGAACTTTCCTGTGACAAGTGACAAAACCGCCGGTATAAGCTTTGTATAATCCCAAGAGGCGCATTCAATTTTGCCAGCCAAACTTGGCAAAGCTTCAGCCAATACGGAAGTTCTTTTCACTTGCTCCTGAACAATTCGTTTTAATGTGGATGGATACATTCCATGATGCCAGTGTTTACAATCCATGCATATGGCTAATGGTTTTTTGCATCCAACAATGTCTATCTCCCATTTTCGCTGAGCATGCTTAAACCTTAAATTCTTAGTAACACTGTAGCCGTTTCGTTCAAAAGCCAGAGCAGCAATATTTTCAAATTCTTGCCATTGAAGAAAGCTGCTGACGTTTTCGATGTCAGCACCTAGATTGATGGCGCGAATAGCCAGTTTAAGCCTTTGAAAGCTGTCTGCCTCGACAACGTTTTTCCGAAGATAAATCAAGCCATCATTTTGCATTTTTCTAAGCAATTTCTCAACAATCTGTGTCGGAAGTTTTGAATCTTTTTTGATTAGCTCATGTGTAACTGGTCCATTTCTAGTTAGCTTTAGAATAGAGATTATCAAATTTACTTCAATATCCATTTAAAGAATCCTCCAAATTATACACAAGAGTGCCCAAAAATACACGGCTTTGTGCGCTGCTTAAAAGCTTTTCCACAAAAAATAAAAGAAGAAAAAGTGTATAGCTAAAGAGCGGTTTGCTTGGTGAAAATAAAAGCAGTTTTGTTTGATTTGCACTGGACACTAGCGTACGTTAAGAAGGATGAAGAGGTAACAGCAGAGGAAATTTCGGATTACCTTTTCAGCAGAGGTTATGAAGTTTCGCCGCAACAGTTGAGAGCCGCATGGTCTTTTGTAGCGTTTGTAGACTACCCGAAACATGGATACAAAAGTTGGCGCTCCTATTTTTCAAGGATTTTGTCAAGACTAAAAGTCAAGGTTGATAAGGAAACACTAGAAATCATAATTAACCGCCTTCAAAGCAGACCTTACAGGCTACAGTGGGACGCAACAGAAGCAATAATAAAAGCTAAGAAAAATGGGTTCAAAACAGCCATAGTCACAACAATCGCCTATTTCCAATTTAAAAAGGCAATAAAACCAATTAAGAAATACTTTGACTTCATCATGACTGGCTATGAAGCTGGATGCGACAAAACCAACCCCAAAATGTATCGGAAGGTTCTAGAAATTTTAAATGTAAAGCCTGAAGAAGCTGTCATGATTGGAGACTATGTAAAGGTAGACATACTCCTTCCAAAGCGGTTAAGCATTAATGCAATACTTCTAGATCGAGAAAAGAAAAATGTAGAATGCCCTCAAGCAGACGCTGTTGTGAGCAATTTAAATGAAGCTATGGAAACTGTAATAAGAAAATTCTGCCCTAGCTGAATCAAACAGAGGCGTTTCACATGTTTGAAAAGTACCTTTCTAAAACCACCAAATCTATGGCTTTATACGAGCATGCTAAAAGAGTTCTTCCAGCTGGAGTTTCATACGGCATAAGATATTTTGAGCCATACCCATTCTACGCTGCAAAAGCAAAAGGAAGCAAACTTTACGATGTGGACGGCAACGAATACGTGGATTTCTGGCTTGGACACACAGCGCTTATCCTTGGTCATAGTCCACCAACTGTCATCAAAGCAGTGAAAGAGCAACTTGAAAATGGAACACATTATGGAACATCGCACGAACTAGAAATCGCATTAGCTGAACAAATTCAAAAAATGGTGCCCAATGCAGAAATGACACGATTCACTAATTCAGGCACAGAAGCAAACATGTACGCCACACGTTTAGCTCGCGCATATACTAGCAGAAGCAAGATTGCCAAATTTGAAGGCGGATGGCATGGCGGCTACGACGCACTTCACATAGGCGTTAAACATCCCTTTAACATTCCAGAATCCGCAGGTTTAACAGCTGGAGCCACGCAAGACACTATTCTTTTGCCATTCAATGACCTTGAAGGAGCTAAGAAAAGGCTAAAAAACAAGGAAATCGCTTCAATTATTATTGAGCCAGTTCTCGGTGCTGGTGGAGGCGTGCCTGCCGAAAAAGAATTCTTAAAAGGACTTAGAGAGTTTTGTGACGAAAAAGGAATTCTGCTTATTTTCGATGAGGTAATAACTGGTTTTCGATTAGCATCTGGAGGGGCTCAGCAATATTACGATGTAAATGCAGACATAACTGTGTTTGGAAAAATCTTAGGCGGAGGTTTTCCTGTAGGCGCTTTCTGCGGGCGAAAAGAAATAATGGAGAGACTGGACACTCGCATTTATGAGCGACCAAATTACACTTTTCACGGCGGCACATTCACAGCAAACCCGATAACTATGACCGCTGGTTTGGCAACACTAAAAATTCTGGAAGATGGTCGTCTTATTAACAAGCTCAACAAGCTTGGACAGAAAATAAGAACACAATTAAGAGAAATCTTCGAGGCTAATGGTGTAGATGTGCAAGCCACTGGTGCAGCTTCACTTTTTAACATTCAATTTACAAAAGAAGAAGTTAAAGATGCGAATGCAGTTTTTGGGGCTGATAGGAAAAAACTTGTCGATTATCACTTAGCGCTCATATCCAATGGGATTTTCTTCCTTCCGACCCACACTGGCACATTAAGCACCAAACATTCTAAAGAGGATATAGAAAAACTCTTCACAGAAACAGAGAAATACGCAAAACTTCATTAGCGTAATGGAATTTTTTAAAAAACTTATATAGATTACAAACATATCACTAGTCTGTGTTGCATGATGAACATAGGAAAACTAAGTTGGAAAAAAGTTGTCACAACAGACGGTTTCACAATAGGTGAAGTACGCGGAGGCGAAGTGGACAAAAAAATGTGGCAGGTGACACATTTGCACATAAGTCTAAATGACAAAACATTAAAGGAGTTGGGATTGAAAAAGCCTTTTCTGGGTCAAGTGCTGATATGCTTGCCAGTCGATTACATTCAAAAAGTTGACGACACAATTACCTTAAATAAATCGCTTCCAGAGTTAAAAGAAACCAAAGAATGCCAAGAATTCAGCACGGAGTAAACATCGTCTTAAGATTTCACTAATGATGACTAATCATTTTTTCAGCTTTTTTTAAATCTAAGGGCGTGTTAATGTTAAAAAAAGTTCTCAGTTCTGGATCTAACTGCTGTAACACGAGTGTCGAAACATACCTTACACATTTCAGTTTATCAATCATAGCCTGCATATTCAACTCCTGCGCATCCAGTGCATTTTTAGTTGCTTCATAAGCTGGTTTTGTGCAATAAACCGCATGTAAAGGCTCGATGTAACAGTTTGGCCAACGAGGAACAACCGCATTCCGACCTATGCACAATTCAAAAAGAAGTGAGACAACATCTTTAGAAACAAAAGGAACATCACAAGAAAGAAGAAACGAATATTCGCCATGTGCTTCTTTAAAACCAGTTAAGGCGCCTACGAGTGGTGTTTGCTTATTCTCAATGTCAGTGACAACAGTGATTCTTGAATCTAATGCTTTCTTATAGTTTTCTGCCTGAGCTTGAGAGCTGACGACAACTATTTTCTCGTTAACGAAAGGGCTGATAGCATCTAAGACATGCTTGACAAGAGGCTTATACGCCAACTGCGATAACCCTTTGTCCCGTCCAAACCTTCTTGAGAAGCCGCCTGCAAGAACAATAGCTGACCTATCCAAGACCGGGGTTTCTCCCTATTCTCTTAAACCTTATTATGAATGACGTTTCATATTTGTTTAAGGTTTTTTTGTCAACGACCTTACTGCTTCTGCGATTATGAATAGCCCAATTAACACTATTATTGTTTGCCATAATGGTAGACTGTAGCCCATTAAGGCTGCTCCACCGAAAGCTAAAGCGATTATACCAATGAAAAGGCTGAATTTGCTCAGCGGCATGCCTAAACTTGTTCTTGCAATGTTAATCCCAATCAGAATGATGCCAACACTTAGAGAAACAATAGGAATCATATCCACTGTGTAATAGCTGCTTAGAGCCCAGCTTACTCCGATGACAACAAAAAACAATCCCCAAGCCAACGAAGTCAAAGCTACACTCTTATTCAAATCAAACCACCAAACAAAGAATTCTACAGTTCCCAAACCAATATAAAACTATCGCGCTAACCAAAAAGTTCAATCCAGATTCCATATGACTATCGACAATGCATACTGTTCTTACTCTTTAGGTGGCTTTTCCCAAATCTCAAGCATCTTCTTTTTTAGTTCCCTGCGTTTTCTATGCAGGAACCTGTAAACTACACTGTGCATGCTCCCATTAATGAGCATCTGAATTGCTTCTCTTGCCGCTTGAGCTTGATCAAAATTGCCGATAATGCTTACTGTGTGACCATAAACAGCCACGTTAGCGTCTGTTAATTCCTCTATCATTCGGCGAGTTTTGCCATTCATTCCTATAATTCGCCCTTTAATGCGCTTAATGTCGGAATCGGACCTTCCGAAAATAAGTCGCAAGTCGATTATGTCTAATATGACGTCTTCATCATGGATTAAGCGGAAGGCGTGTTCTGGAGAGAATCCTCTTCCGATGGCTGTTATAACATCCTTTACTCTGAACAATATAGAAGGATCTTCTGCATTCTCTTTCAGCACAACCGTGACACCGCCAGTTTCACTTTCTATTTGAAGCTCAACTGAAAATTTTTCTTCAATGAGTTTCTTTGTTTTGCCTTCAGGCCCAATCAAAACGCCCACGCGCTCTTTCGGTATTCTAAGAAAAGTGCTAGCTCTTGACACTGCTAGTAACCCTCCTATAAGATTCCTCAATTGATGGCACTTTAACGCCTAATTTGCTGAAAAACTTGTTTAGATTTGTTAAGTCTCGGTTTAGGAGATATTGCGCCATAGGATGGGAAAGCGGAACTGCTTGCGACATATCAAACAATACAGGGTGACCTCGAAGAATCATTATGTTATATTCGCTTAAATCTCCGTGTACGAGCTCAGCCATAGAATAAAGTCTTCTTAAATATTCTAAGAGAATCTCGTAGGTTTTTGATGGATTTTTTGGAGGCAACTCCTTTAGCGTTGGAGCTTGCACTCCGTCTTTTCCGATAAACTCCATTATTAGCACGTTATTTTTCACAGCAATCGGTTTTGGCACTTTTACTTTTGCAGCTGTTGCTTGTTCAAGATTTTTGAATTCTTTTTGTGCCCAAGCAAAAATTAGTGAACGTGTGTCATGTTTTACGCCTTTAAATCTATTGTCACCTTCAATGTATTTCATCATGCCTTTTCGGAATTCTGCTGAAACAATTAAGTAAATTTTTATTGCTAACTCTTTTCCTTGCTTGTCTTTTCCCCAATAAACCCGAGATTCTTTTCCAGCCCTAACAACACCATGAATCTCGTTAATTGTGCCCTTATTTAGAAAATCATAAATCACCATTAGGGTTGAACGGTCAAAAACTTCTTCCAAAACCTCATATTCTTCACTTCGTTTTTCTTTCATCAACTGTTCGGTTTCATATTTTCGTTCTTTCTTGCGCAATTTTTTCGCGACACGTCTTTCAAAAGACATGGGCTACATCTCCTTTCACAAAAACGCCCCATAGAACTAGATTGTTAAAAGCCCTTTCTTACGAAGTGTTTCCGCTTGGGCTTTCGTATAACGCCAAATCAAATCGCCCCGCTTGTTGGATTGAAAGTCCCAAGGCGAAACCAAAACCACGTCGCCTTCACGTATCCAAACCCTCCGCTTCATCTTACCACGTATACGGCATAAACGCTCGTAACCGTCTTGGCACTTAACCAAAACACGGTCAAATCCCAGCAGTTTAACGGCTACGCCTAAAACATCATTTGGTGATGGGTAAATCATGTCGCTTAATTCTTCTTCGGTTAATACTTTCTTTTTACCCAATCAAGCACCTCAATAGCTTTCGCTTGAAAGAAGTAGCCATACTTGCTTAAAAGTATGATTGCCCCACAGCAAGCTGTGACGTTAAATCTTGATTATTTGGGCGTGGGGCACGCCTTCAATATTTAATATTGCCTCAGGGTGCACGTAACCTTTTTCCACTGCCTTCTCGACTATGTTTTTGCCTACCATGTTCACTATCGTAGAGTTCTGTATCATGTCCACAGCTTCGTCTAAGCTCACTTTTGCACCGTTGTAGAACTCTTCCTTAATATTAAAGACGATTTTGCCTTCTCGCAGAGTTTTGCCTAATAGTTCACAGTCACAAATAGCTAAAAGCACATTGTTGCCGATTTTTCTAAGGTTTATGTAGACTTCCAATTTTTAAGACGCTCTTCATTACAGTTGCGGCATGGATGATTTGGCTCCACATGCTTCACATATAAGAAATGATAGGCGTTTCTCCTTTACAATCTTTGTGTCTGGGCGTTTGCAAACTGGACATATGACGAAACCTTCCATATACCTTTGAATAAGCCTTATAAAAGTGTCCTGTCCAAATTTTCCTTGAAAAATCGCTCGCGACTCTTGTAGCGTTGCCGCTGTAGCCATCTCACGTGTTAAAAACTTTAACAAATGTTGCGGGTCACGATTCAAAGTATCTGCAATTTCCTTAAAGTTGTGGATTATTGTGCGCATGCCTATTACTGAATAATTGAGTTTGGGCAGTTCCAAGCGTTCACGTTTTGAAGTAAGCTCTGGGATTTGAGAACGAGCTCTTTTCAGCAAATCTTCGTAGTCATACGTCATTAGTTTATTCTCCAAAAGAAACATGACACATAATAATATTAAAGCCTTTAATTTGTACCTACATTTGCTACATCCAAAGTAAATTCTATTAAAAATTTATAATTATCACCAACCAAAAAGAGATAGCAGAAAAGAGGAACGCTAAATGGGTTATGTTTACCTTTATACTGGAACTGGAGCTGGAAAAACCACTAACGCTCTTGGATTGGCGCTTCGTTCGGCTGGACATAAACACAAAGTCATTATAATACAATTTTTGAAATGGTGGAAAAACACTGGCGAATATAAAATTCGGAATACGCTTGCACCATACTACGAGATTTATCAATTCGGCAGAAAAGGATGGCACGGATTAGATAACTTGAATGAAGGAGATAAAAAACTAGCTCAAAAAGCCCTAAAGTTCGCTGAAAAAATTGTTAAAGAAAAAAAGCCTAACTTGCTTGTTCTAGACGAGATTAATTTAGCATTGAGCTGCAATCTTCTGGACGTAGAAGAGGTTTTGGAATTTCTAGACAAAATCCCAAAAAAGACTGATGTAGTGTTAACTGGAAGATACGCTCCAAAAGCACTTGTAGACAGAGCAGAATTTGTAAACGAAATCATAGACGTTAAATATCCGAAGGAGCTGGTTACGACAAAAGGAATACAGTTTTAGATGAAAAGGCTAAAGGAAAAACCGTTTCTCACAAGATTATAAAGAGGGAAACACTACAAAGCTTATTTAACCAAGCCATAAGAGGACAGGCAGTCTTGAGTGAAGACAAAACAGTTCCTGCAGTACCACTTGAAAAATTGGTTAAAAAATACTATTCTGAGCAAGGCATGAAAGAGTGGAAAAGACTCGTTAGAGACGCATATCACCGGTTGGAATTTGACACTACAATGCATTTTCTTAGAAAACACCTACTGAGAAAAGGCTTGATTTTAGATGCAGGTGGCGGGCCAGGAAGATACACAATTGCGCTCGGAAGGTTAGGCTACCACATCGTCTTATTTGATTTATCGCCAGAAATGCTGAAAATTGCAGAAAAACAGGTTAAAAGAGCAAAAGTTCAGCGTCAAGTGAAGCAGATTATTCAAGGCTCCATCGACGACCTCTCAATGTTTAGGGATAATACTTTTGACGGAACCATCTGTTTAGGCGGGGCACTATCTCATATTTTAGATAAGAATAGAAGAGAGAAGGCTATTGACGAGTTAATTAGAGTAACAAAAAAGAGTTCACCAATTTTTATCTCACTAATTGGAAGATTAGCAGTTTTAGTGACAGAACTAATCTGCTTTCCACAAGAAATAGAAATTGAAGAGGTTTTTCAAAGCATCAGAGACACTGGTGATTATTATGGCGGTTACGGCTTTGCACCCTGCCATTTCTATCTACCAGAGGAAATAGAAGCCTCGCTCAAAAAGAGAAAAGTAACTATTTTAGAGATGGTTGGTCTCGAAGGTCTATCTAGTGGGCATCAAAAAGAAACAAATAGACTTTTTAAAAAATATCCGAAAGCATGGAAAATCTGGTGGGAAACGCATCTAAAAACCTGCACTCATCCGTGCACTGTAGCAATTAGCGAGCACTTTTTAGTAATTTGCAAGAAGCAAAGTTCTTAATAGTTCTTAATATTTGAAAAAGATTTAAAGAAACCGCGATAGTTTAATGTCTATTCTATTGGTGGGAGCTTGAGCGAACATAATCATCCTTACATTCCAAATTCTCAAAAAGAAATTAAACAAGAAATGATGCGGGAAATAGGCATAAAAGGCATCGATGAGCTTTATGCGGATATTCCCAAAAAATACTCTCTAAAAAAACCTTTGAACCTACCAGAAGCTTTATCAGAATTTGAGGTTAAGAAGCACATTGAAACTCTACTTGCAAAAAACAAAAGCAGCGACAACATGCCCATGTTTTTAGGGGCAGGATGCTGGCCCCACTACATTCCAGCAGTGGTGAAAGAAGTCATACAACGCAGCGAATTCTTAACAGCGTACACGCCATATCAGCCAGAAATCTCGCAGGGCATACTTCAAGCTCTTTTCGAATATCAAAGCATGATTTGTGAACTAGCCAGCATGGAAGTTGCCAATTGCTCCATGTACGATTGGGCGTCAGCCCTAGGTGAAGCAGCACGGATGGCAGTTCGCGTAACTGGGCGGAGAGAGATTCTGGTTCCAAAAATTATCCACCCAGAAAGGGCAGCTGCGTTGCAAGTTTACACTGAACCTGCTGAAATAATAATTGGGCAGGTAGCCTACGAAAAGAAAACTGGGCAAATCAGCTTAAACAACTTACGAGACAAAATCTCTGACAAAACCGCTGCTGTCTATATAGAAAATCCATCCTATTTGGGCTTTATTGAAACGCAAGTTGACGAAATAAGCAAAGAGGCAGATAACCACGATGCTCTTTTCATTGTAGGCATAGATCCTACTTCACTTGGAGTTTTGAAGCCGCCAGGAGACTATGGCGCTGACATTGTTATTGGTGAGGCTCAACCACTTGGAAATGCTATGAATTTTGGCGGGCCACTCTTGGGGATTTTCGCTTGTCGAGACGATATGAGTTTGATTAGGCAGACGCCTGGGCGCATAATCGGGTTGACAACAACCATGGATGGCAGCCGGCAAGGTTTTTGCATGACTTTGCAGACAAGAGAACAGCACATCAGGCGAGAAAAAGCTACATCTAACATCTGCTCTAATGAGGCACTATGTGCTGTGGCCTCTGCTGTTTACATGGCGTTGCTTGGTCCTCAAGGAATTCGTGAGCTTGGCGAAACAATAGCGTACAATGTAAATTATGCTATGCATCTGCTTTCCGAAATTAATGGTGTTAAAGCACCAATTTTTGACAGTGCACATTTTAAGGAGTTCACAGTCAATTTTGACCAAGCTGAACTGAGCGTTAAGGAAGTTCATGAAAAGCTGTTACACAACAATATTCATGGCGGCAAGGATATTTCGAAAGAATTCCCAGAATTAGGCGAAACAGCTCTCTACTGCATAACTGAAATTCATTCGAAAAAAGAAATTGAACGCTTAGCAGAAGTTTTAGCGAAAATTGTTTCAAAAAGGTGAAAGATGTGCATGTTTAAGCAAGCAAGTTGGAACCAGCCTGTAATTTTCAATATGGGAAAAAATGGGCGTAGAGGGCACATTTTGCCAAAAGTGGAAGAAGACATCAGAAATGCTATTGATTTGGATTCATGCATACCAAAACACATGCGACGCGAGAATCTGCCTAAGCTTCCAGAACTATCAGAAGTCGAAGTTGTCCGCCATTTTGTTCGCTTGTCAGAAATGAATTATGGCGTGGATTCTGGCTTGTATCCGCTTGGAAGTTGCACAATGAAGTACAATCCGAAGATAAATGACATGCTTGCAAGTCTTCCCACTATTGGCATGGTTCACCCCTATCAGGATGAAGGCACTGTGCAAGGAATTCTGGAGATTCTCTACAAACTTGAGCGGTGGCTTGCCGAGATAACTGGCACCTACGAAGTTTGTTTACATCCAGCTGCTGGAGCGCACGGCGAGTTTTTAGGCACATTACTTATGTTGACATATCACAAAATGAACGGTGAATCTGAAAAGAGGCGCGAAGTAATTGTCCCTGACTCTGCTCATGGCACGAATCCCGCCAGCGCAACCATGGCAGGCTTCAATGTAATGGTTGTCCCGTCAGACGAAGATGGCTGCGTTGATTTAGAGGCTTTAAAAAGTGTGGTTTCTGAGAAAACAGCGGGTCTAATGCTGACTAATCCTAATACCCTTGGAATTTTTGAGAAAAACATCAGCGAAATAGCCAAGATTGTGCACGAAATCGGTGGCTTGCTATATTATGATGGAGCTAATTTGAATCCAATATTGGGCAAGGCGCGTCCCGGTGACATGGGTTTTGACATAGTTCACATAAACATCCACAAAACGTTTAGCACACCGCACGGAGGAGGCGGTCCCGGAGCCGGACCAGTTGGCGTTGCAAAAGAACTCGCCAAATTTTTGCCTGTTCCACGCATAGTTCTTGATAGCGAACGTTACAGCTTAGACTACAATAGACCGCATAGCATTGGAAAGATTCGAAGCTTTTATGGTAACATTGCCGTTTTACTGCGTGCTTATGCATACATTTTGAGTTTAGGCTTCGATGGGCTGAAGGAAGTAGCTGAAATCTCTGTTTTAAATGCAAACTATCTGATGAAGAAGCTGAAAAAGATTAAGGGTTTAACTCTTCCTTACAATAGTAAAAAGCCAAGAAAACACGAATGCGTTTTCAGCGCTAAACTTCTTAAAAACGACACTGGAGTTTCAGCGCTAAACATTGCAAAAAGACTGCTGGATTACGGCGTGCACGCACCTACAATCTATTTCCCACTGATTGTCGAGGAAGCTTTGATGATTGAGCCTACAGAATCTTTCGAAAAGGAAGAGCTTGACCGTTTCGCTGAAGTCATGCATGAAATCTGCGAAGAAGCATATAGGAACCCAGAAAATGTTTTGAACGCGCCGCATAATACGGCTGTTTCCAGACTGGATGAAGTGAAGGCTTCACATCCCAAGACTATGGCGTTGAGCTGGCGCATGTATCTCAAAAAGAATAAACAAAAATGACACTCTAATTTTTTCACCTAACTCACTGCATGCTCGATTCAGACAACAACTCTAAATTCCTCGATTTTGCAATGTATACTCGTAATATCAGCAAAATTTGTAGTTCCATGGTAATAGTTTATATGGTGCAACAACGGTTAGTCATCAAAGAAAAGTGGAAGTGTGAGATATTTGACAGAACTAGAAGATAAAGTGCGAGAAGCTGTTGGCAAACTTATTGACCCGGAAACGGGCTTAAGTTTTGCTGAGATGAATCTGGTTGCAGCCGTTAAAGAGCAAGAGCCTGGAGTTGTTGAAGTAGATTTTGTTCCTTCAAGCCCATTCTGCCCAATCGCATTCAAACTCGCAGTAGACGTTAAAAAAGCAGCGACGACGGTTGCTGGTGTCAAGAAAGTCTTTGTTCACTGCCGCGGACATATGATGGAACAGCAAATCAATGAGATGGTGAACAAGGAACAGCAATAATAGTGCAGTCAGCTTATTCACATAGTTTAACGCTAGAGTTGTAGTTGATGCGTGTTAAAGGCGAACACGAAATCTACTGTTGCGGCGCTAGAGTGAAGATTTCAGAAAGAGGGATAAAAGTTCTAACAGAACCCACAGTTGCATATTGTCCACTACATGAGACAATATATGGAACCAGAAAGATTAATGCTGATGCTGTGCGGAAGAGTGTGGAAAAGAAAATTGCTGGCTATGGCTTTTGCTGTGCAAATCGCGTTTTTGACGCTGAGCCTGTAGTAGCTTATGGCGCTTCGGAGATGATGCGTGTTTGGCTTGAGAAAGGACTTATTGATTGCGCAGTGATTGTTTGCGAGGGCGCTGGAACAGTTATGACAACGAATGGTAAACTTGTGCAGTCAATCGGTGCACGGTTAACGGGCATAGTGAAAACTTCGCCTATTCGTGGGGTTATTGAACGTATCCAAATGGAGAACGGTGTTATTCTAGACGAGATAGGTGCACAAATTGACCAAGTTGAAGGTGTAAAACGAGCATTCGATTTGGGTTTTAGACGTCTTGCTGTAAGTGTTGTTGGCTTCCATGCGAACATCATAAGTGAAATCAAGAAATGGGAAGCCAAAGCGAAAGCAGACGTTTTAGTTTTTTCTGTATGCAACACATGTGTAAACGAACTGCAAGTGAAGCATATATTTGAGGCGGATATTGTCTGTGCAAGTGCTTCGAAGATACTTCGAGAAAAAATCGGCGCTAAACCACTGCTACAGCTGGGCGCGACGATACCGGTTTATGTGCTAACCAAGAAGGGCAAAAGACTCGTTTTGGCATATCTGTCTGAATTCGAGGACAAACTTGTAATTTTTAGAACAAGCAAGCTCCCATATCAAACAATAGACAGAGGTCCAAAACTTAGGGCTGAGGAGAAACCAAAACACTTAAGTGTTTAGGGTAATGTTATCTGTGTTGTTAAATATAAGGGAAGTTGAGTAAATTTGGCTGTTGAAAGTTTCTCTGGAAGCAGACAACCAGTAGACGTGAAAGTAGGCGAATTAACACCCGCCTCAAGAGCCGTAAATGTAAAAGCAAAAGTAATCTCAAAAACCGAAGTTCGAAACATAACCGCTGGAAGAGACGGAGCACCACACCGTGTTTCTGATGCTTTAGTAGGCGACGAAACAGGCTGCGTTTACCTAACGCTTTGGGATGATAACATTGAAAAAGTAAATGAAGGCAGCACTATAACAATTGGAAATGGCTATGTAACATTGTTCAGAGGCAACATGCGATTGAATATTGGCAAATACGGCACATTGGAAATCGCCAAAGAACCGCTTGAGGTTGAAGTAAACACAGAAAATAACATGTCCAGCAAAGTTTACGAACAAGAAAGACGACCATTCAGACGAGGCCCAAGAAGAGACTTCGGCGGAAGAGAAAGAAGGGGCGGCTTCAGAAGAAGATACTAACCGTTTACATTAATGAAACAATTCACACTTTTAGTTCTCTGACGAACATACGCTAGTCTCTTTATCATCAACGTAATCATTCATCGAGTCATTTCTGAGTAGACTGTATTACCTCATTCAGATATGCCAAAAAGTCACAATCTTTTCTTCGTATTCTATTCCAAGCTTCTGACAAAGGCTCTTCATAGTTGCTTTTTCTATGACCGTTGCGCCTACTCCAAAAATTTTTCTCAAACCTTCCACGAAAACTTCTGGCTTATTGGCAATATCCTCTCTTTTAAGCGCATACAAGTTTTGAAGGTGAAAATATACGGCTTTTCTTCCGCTTTCACCACGTGTTAGCAAGCCTTCATCTACAGCCTCGAGCAAAATTTGCTTGAAAAAGTTTTGTGACTCGCTCAAGGCTTTCACCGTTAAAGTTCTCTTGCGCTGTGGTGTAGCTAAAAAGCACATCTCCGACTGTATTAGATAAAATGCCAGCATTAATCAACAATCAAGATTTTCCCAATTTTCCCCTCAAAAAGATTAAAAGACCTAGAAGTGAAACTGAAAACAAAGTAAGTCATGAATGATTTGCAATTTAACCTTATTTTTGACTTCTGAATCAAAAATATGTATTTAAAGTAATTGAGCGCGTTCCCAAGAGATTTTCTTTTGAAACACACCACAATCTTTAAAGCTCTAATATCAGAAAGACATGAATTCTCACTAAGGGAGAAGGCTATCATGTCTAAAACGAAAAAGGAAGAAAGAAAACCCACTGTGGAGGAACTGTTAGCTAAGGCGAAAAAGCCTTCAATGTTGGCTACACCAATGCACAAGTTTTATGAAGGAAAAGTTCAAGTGATGCCCAAATGCGCCATAACAAGTCCCAAAGACTTCGCAATCTGGTATACACCAGGCGTTGCTGTTCCCTGCAAGGAAATACAGGCAAATAAGGACAAGTCCTTCGAGCTCACAAACCGCTGGAACTACGTAGCAGTGGTTTCAGATGGCACTCGAGTTTTGGGCTTAGGCGACATTGGACCAGAAGCAGCCATGCCTGTCATGGAAGGAAAAGCATTGCTCTTCAAATACCTCGGCGGCGTTGACGCATTTCCAATATGCCTAAAAACCAAAGACCCAGAAGAGATAATTCACGCATGCGAGCTTATTGAACCAAGCTTCGGCGGCATCAACCTGGAAGATATCGAAAAACCAAAATGTTTTCATGTTCTGGAAGAAACACGAAAGCGCTTGCAGATTCCAGTCTGGCATGACGACCAGCAAGGAACAGCCACAGTAATATTGGCTGGATTAATAAACGCGTTCAAAATAGTTGGCAAAAAACCCACCAACAGCCTTATAACCCTCATAGGCGCAGGTTCAGCCAACCTTAGAACCGCTTACGTCCTGATTAGATGGGGAATGAAGCCGGGCAACATAATTCTCGTAGATACTAAAGGCATAATTTATCCTGGCAGAAAAGACATAACGAAAGAAGAAGACCCATGGAAATATGAGTTGGCGCAAAAGACAAACAGTGAAGGCAGAACAGGAGATATATCCAAAGCCTTCAAAGATGTGGATGCTGTAGTAGCTGCATCAAAGCCAGGACCAGACACTATAAAGAAAGAATGGATAACCACAATGGCAAACAAATCAATAGTCTTTGCATGTGCAAATCCGATACCGGAAATTTGGCCATGGGAAGCTAAAGAAGCCGGAGCACAAATAGTAGCTACTGGTAGAAGCGACTTTCCAAATCAAGTCAACAACAGTCTAGGCTTTCCCGCTATATTCCGAGGCGTCTTGGACGTTAAAGCCAAAACCGTAACAGACGACATGTGTATAGCTGCTGCCCAAGAACTGGCGAAATTTGCAGAAGAACGCGGGATGCATGAAGAGGACATTCTGCCACGAATGGAGGAGTGGGAAGTCTTCCCACGAGAAGCAGTTGCATGCGCATTGAAGTCCATAGAACAAGGCGTGGCAAGAGTCAAACTAAGCAGAAAAGAGCTTTATGAACGGGCTGTTGCGATAATTCGAAATGCTAGAGAATCTACGAAAGCTCTGATGAAAGAAGGTTTAATAAAGCAGCCGCCGCCAGAAGAAAATCTGTTAAAGTAAGATATAGTCACAAAAAATACTAAATTTCCGTCTTTTTATTTGGAAAATTCAGAAAATTATTTAAACTCTTCCATAGAACATAGGGGTAGGGAGAAGAATATGCGTTCCGACTACGCACTCTACATAGTAGCAGTAATATTTTTCCTCATAACCACACTATCATTTGCATTAGCGACTGAACTCGAAAGAAACTTGTGGATTGTAACAACCACCGTTCTAGGGTTACTCTTTCTGGGACTTGGCTATACTCAGCGACCAAAAATTCAAACAGCACCTGCAGCACCACAACCAGCACAACCTACAACACCAGCGCCAACACCAATAGTCACGGAGACGGTGAAAGAAGAAAAGATGGAACCTGTGGCTGAAATTGTGCCATCACCAAAACTGGAGCTTACAGCAGTGAAGGGTATAAAGGCAAAGCGCTCAGAACAGTTAAAGTCAATAGGCATAAGTAATGTTGAAGAGTTGGCAAATGCTTCAGCTGAAGACGTGGCTAATAAATTGAAGATTTCGCCAAAAATTACTGGAAGATGGATTGAAGAAGCAAAGCGGCTTACGAGGAAATCCTAAAAGCGATAAAAAGCGAAAGTGCTAGTTCACAATTCGCAAGATTCTTACTATGTTCCTTCTTTCCAAGCGCCGTATAGCATCCAAAAATTCGTTCTTTTTCTTTCCAGATAATTTGAAGTTTTGGAGCATATCTTTTATTGGCATTTCTGACTTTCCAAAACCAATAATGTTTCTATGAAGATTTTTCACTATCAGCCGTTCTAGTCTTCCACATCTCCAAGTGGTGTCGCGAATCAGAACTACAATTGCCTTTGCAAGTGTATTGTTTTCACCACTTCGCTTTTTAACCAAAACCCTCACACCACTATCTTTTAGTAGCAAACGTTTTTAGGGTTTACGCATTAAATTGAGAGAAATAAGGAGAAGAGAACATGCAAGAAGGGCAAATTGGGCGAATCTGCTTTTTCCGCTTGAAGGAAGGCGAGGACCTAGCTGAAGCAATCAAAAAGAGGGCAGAAGAATGTCATGTAAAAGCTGGAATCCTCATTTTAATTGGAAGCGTGAAGGAAGTGGTTTTAGGATACTATAAGGATGGACAATACAAGTCTATTTGGTTAAACGAACCTTTGGAAATAGCTTCTGGTATGGGCAATATAGCGGTTGACGAGAAAGGTGAGGTAATCATTCATGCACATTTGGTTGTTTCAAACGAAAAGGGCGAGTCTTTTGGCGGTCACTTAATGAAGGGCACCTATATTGGCGTAATGGCAGAGCTCGTCGTAATTGAAGCTTTAAACGTTAATTTGCAAAGGATTTTTGACGAAAGAACCAAGCTGAGACTATTAAATCTAAGCTAAATCTTTTTTTAGGTATATTCCGTGGGCATTTCCGTAGTAGCCTTTTAGTTTTGCCACTTTTTGATATCCGAGTTTTTGATAAAGCCTTATCGCGGCGACGTTGTCTTCTCTCACTTCGAGATGCGAGGATTTAACGCCTTTCTCTTTAAAGATCCTTTCAATTTCTATCAAGAGCTCTTTGGCGATTCCTTTGCGGCGGTGGGCAGGCAAAACATCTACTGTCAATATATGTCCAGCTAAAGCGTTTTTTTCAGGGTATATCATTCCTATGATGAAGCCTATGATTTCACTGTTTAGTTTGGCAATAAGACTCACAGAGTTGTAGTCTGTCAGTAAATGAGCAATTTGGTGCTTAGTGAAGGTTTCTTTTTTGAAACATTCCGTCTCGATTTCATACAGTCTGTCTAATTGTCGAATTGAGGCGTCTTCTATTGTTAAAGTCGTATTGCACATCCTTTAAAAATAAGTTGCATGTGGAATTTAGGTTTTATCTACTTGATTACTTGTTTTCATTGCGGTCATTACTTTAATTTCAAGTCCTTGTTGCACTACGAACCCTATGAAAAACCTAAGCCACACTGTTAAAATTCTAGTTAAAATGGTCGCTGTAGCGCTTATGTTTAACGGAACACCTAACACTCCATACAGTGCAGTCATTGTTATTTCTGGAAGTCCTGCTTCAAATGGGATGCCAAAAGGTATGCCATGAATTGCTGAAATTATTGAATGGGTTATTATTATTACGCCCCAATCAACTGTAAATCCTATCGAAACAAAAACAACATAAATCACACTTATGCTTAAAAGCCAAGCAACAACACTGAAAAATAGTGAAGTGAAAATGAGCTTTGGAGAACGCCTAAATGCTCTCATTGAATCGTGGAATATTTTTGCGGCTTTGAATATTTCTGCTTGAATCTTCGCTGGTTTCCAACGTCCTTTGCTTATGTATTCTACAAAATTCATGATTTTGCTAATGATTTTCAATGTCCATGCTTCTTTAGCGCAGAAGAGAATTAATAAAATCAGAAAAACCATAGAAGTTGCAGCCAAGAATAGAGTTAGGTTAAGAACTAATCCGCTGATTTGCATTTGCGTTATTAGTAAGCTTGCGCCGATAAGTAAGCCTATAATGTTTAAGCTCATACCTATAAGCCTCTGAATTACGAGAGAAGCAACCACTTTGCCGCTTGTCCCGTTTTGCTCTCTTGTAACCAAATACAACTTCGAGATTTCTGCGCTTACGGATTCTGCTGGGATAATTATGTCTATAAACATTCCATACCAAACATAAAGGAAAGACCTTAAAACAGAAATTTTTACTGAAAGAAAGTTAAGCAGAGTATGCCACGCCAAAGAAAAAAACATCGTGTCAAATATGACAAAAACAAGCGCTAAAAGATACAGCCTAAGATCAGCGTTTCCGACTATGGCGATTATTGTCGGAATGTCAACGTTGAACACATAGAGGTATATAAGAAAAGCAATTATGCCTAGCGCTAATAGGAGAACAGTTTTCCACGTACCCTTGAATTTCATCGAGACCATTGCCGCTTGCACCTAAGGATGAAAACAGAAGGATGTAATAGCATGATTATATATTTTACCCATTTCCACAGCAAGACACTCTTTTAATCATAATCTGTCTATCTCAAGCTTTAACTACGCTGGAAGTGCATTGTTTTATTGGTGTTGCTGTTGAGCTTAAAAGGTGTTCACTTTCTGCTTACTTACAGATGTGATTTGGAATGTGACCACTGTTTTGTTTGGGGCAGTCCAAAAGCGGAAGGCGTCTTCACTCTTAAACAAATAAGGAACATATTGGTGGAAGCAAAAAAATTGGGAACAGTGGATTATGTGGCGATTGAAGGCGGAGAACCTTTCCTGTACTATCCAATCATGGTTAAAACTGCTGAAGAGGCAGCAAAGCTTGGTTTTCGCTTAGAGATACTTTCAAACTGCTATTGGGCTACAAACCCAGAAGACGCTATTGAATGGCTTAAGCCATTGGCTAGAGTTGAGGATGTGCAATTAAGCGTGAGCAGTGACTTTTATCATGGCGATGAATGGGCAACAAACGAGGCAAAAAACGCTATAAAAGCTGCTAAAGAGCTAAACTTGAAAGTTGGAATAAACACTGTTAAGTATCCGACGACAGATATGCCCAGTCCGCCAGAGGAGATGGAAGGCGTAAAAATTGGTGCATTATGGGAGATAATGTACCGTGGCAGAGCAGCCACGAAGTTAGTTGAAAAGGCAAACAAAAAATTATGGCGCGAATTCACAAAATGTCCCTACGAAAACTTTGAGAAACAAGGACGTGTCCATGTCGACCCGCTTGGGTACGTGCATGTTTGTCAAGGAATCTCCATAGGCAATGCTTGGCAGAAACCCTTCTCAGAAATAATTGAAGAATATAATCCACATGGAAATCCGATTCTTGAACCGTTAATTCTTGGCGGTCCAGTCGCATTAGTTGAAAAGTTTAATCTGCCACATGATGAGGTATACGTTGACGCGTGTCACCTATGCTATGTTGCGCGTGTTATACTGCGAAACAAGTATCCAGATATACTGGTTCCAGACCAAATGTACGGTGAATTTGAATAAAAGAGATAAACTGAATGCGTCCAATATGATGCAATGGTGAGATGGTATGCTAACGCGGGACGAGGCATTAGACTTGGTCAAAAAGCATGTTACGAAGAGAAATGTTGTTTATCATATGCTTGCTGTTGAAGCCATAATGCGAAGTATGGCAAAGTATTTTGGAGAAGACGAAAAACAATGGGGATTAATAGGCATACTGCATGATGTGGATTACGAGAAAACTGAGGCAACACCTGAAAAACATAGCCTTCTAGCTGAGGAAATTTTGAAGGGAACCGTACCAGGCGAGCTCATAAAAGCCATAAAAACACACAATGCTAAGCATACGGGCGTAATGCCAAAAACCCGCATGGAAAAGGCTTTGATTGCAGCAGATGCTATATCGGGCTTATTGGTAGCATGTGCTTTAGTTATGCCTTCCAAGAAGTTGGCAGACGTGAAAGTGGAAACTGTAACTAAAAAGTTTAAAGATAAGGATTTTGCAAGAGGAGCAGAACGAGACAGAATACTTGCCTGCGAAGAAATCGGAATTCCAAGAGAAAAATTTTTTGAAATCGCCCTTGAAGGATTGAAGCAATCAGCATCACAAATAGGACTTTAACAACATCAAGGTTTGTAATTTTTAAATAGCGAAACGTATTGCAGTAAGTAAAACAGACATGGTGTTAAGGGCTTATGTCAGAAATAGTGAAGCAAATTGAACTCAAAAAGATTCATCCAAGCAAGCTTAACCCAAGGTTAGAGATTAATATCGAACGGCTTAATGAGCTAGCTGCCAGCATCCGTGAGGTTGGATTGCTTGAGCCTATAATTGTTAGGCCCATGAACAGCGAGTATGAAGTTGTTGTTGGAGAGAGACGTTATCGGGCTTCGCAGCAAGCAGGACTTGAAAAAGTGCCTGCAATCATACGAAAGTTCAGCGATGACCAAGTGGTGCAGTTAAATCTTATTGAAAATGTGCAGAGGGAAGACTTGAACGCTATTGAAAAAGGGAAAGTATGCAAATATTTACTCGAGAATTGCCCAGAAAAGTATCCGTCACAATCTGCCATAGCTAAGCGAATAGGCGTTAGTAGCAAGGCTATCTCGCTTTGGATGAAGGCAGTTGAAGTTCTGCCACAAGAAGCACAGAAATATGTTGCACCTTCAACCATTTCGGGACAAGTGCCAGAAGGCAAAATCGACTATCAAACGGCTATAAAAATTGGGCGTGCAGTTGACGAACCAGCGAAGAAAGTGGAAGTGATTAAGATGCTTGCAGAGAAAAAGCTTCCAGTGAAAGAAAGAGCGCAGGTTATCAAGAAAGTGGCGCAGGAACCAGAGAAACCGATTAAAGAGGTTATTGAGGAAGTAGAAGAGGAAGAAATGCCTTGTGAAATGTATTTTGCAGCTGATGATAAGAAGCTTTTGCTTGACGGCACTAAAACACAAGCTTCAAGAACGGACTTGCCAAACCCTAAAATGAAAGCTGGCTCAATAGTTCATGCAACTATTCAAGAGCCGCATATTGCTGACTTGCGAATTACGTCTGTTGAAAGGAAAAAGTTGCGATACTTTGATGAGGAAGACGCGAAGAGGGAAGGCGGCTACACCTTGGAAGAATTTAAACGGAAATGGAAAAAAGTACATGGCGAATGGGATGAAAACCAGCTGGTTTACGTAATCCACTTTGAAAAGGTAAAATAATGCTCTTCTAGGCTGGTGAATGCTCAAAAAATAATTGCGGCTCTGCACTTTTTTCTACATGCCTAGTCTCACAGAAAAGCTACACTACATATTTGTCTGTTTTTTCAAAGTCTTTCACGATTTCCATAACCCGTTTCGGAGCATCAACGCCTTCTAAAGGTATACCCTTAAGCAAAGCCCACGGGCTTTTCCGCGCAAGAACTGTCACAATATAATCTTCACCAAAACATTTCTTTGAAACTTTGTAAACCAAACGCCTAACCTCCATCTCAGAATACTCGCCCAACGCATGCAAATACTCATGTAAAAGCAGACTATACACAAAGGCATTGACTGCACGTTTTGACTCAAGCGCAGCCTCAACAATATGCACTAAACGACGATTCAAAACAATATTATTCGTGCCAATTGAATGATAGGCGCCTAATTGAAGGGGCAAATCATCCAAGAAAAGCATCATGCTGCTTCTGCGTTTGTGCAAAGAAAAATCCACGCTGTCTCTAACAATATTCCATACTTCACCATAGTTTTTGGCAGTCTCCAAGCGATTGCGATACTCCTTTACAAATGAATCATTTTCGCCCATTAGACATCGCCTATGAATTCCACATCGCATAGTCCCTTATATTAAATACGGAAAAACGCGTTGACATGCCAAAACAAATAAAGGACAGCACATGAAAGAGTAGAAACAGTTTGAAGGAGAAATAAACGCATGGCAGGAATAGTATTAGTTAGAGACGTAATGTCAAAAGACGTGCGAGTAGTGCGCCCAGACACCAGCGTCAAAGAAGTAGTAGCTACAATGAACAAATTCAACATAGGCTCAATAATAGTCGTGCAAGGCGACCGCCCAGTGGGCATAATAACAGAACGCGACATTCTAAGAAGACAAGTAGAACCATGCCTAGCACCAGAAATCCTAACAGCTAGGCAAGTTATGACCAGTCCACTCATAACGATAAGTGAAACAGCAAGCATAGAAGAAGCGGCAAAACTCATGGCAAAGAAAAAGGCAAAAAGGCTTCCAGTCATGAACAATGACAAACTAGTCGGCATAATAACCTTCACAGATATAGTCTTTAAAGTGCCAAACATGCTCACAATACTGGAGGAACTTGTAAGACCCCACCACCGCAAATACTGATCCGCTTAAAACAACAATTTTTCATTTTTTCAAAAAACTTGTGTTAAACCGCCTTAGCTACAATGTTCAAGCTTGACAAGGCATTCATAGGCTGTAACGTTGCAAGGCTTCCATAGAAGGCGGTGGGCTCCCAGTCTGCTTTTCTGAGCAATGTGGAAAGCTCGCTTACATTGTAAACATGAATCGTTAACTTTATTTTGTCTACAAATTTCAAATCTTCGCCCCATTTTCTGTAGAAAGCCCAAACAGTTTTCAACTGCGATGTAGTCGGGTCATAAGTTCTATTCTCTAACACGACGATGTCGCCTACTTCCATGTAGGAGGTTGGAGTAAACTTGACTAAAATGTGCTCGCTGGGCATTGTTTCGGCAATAAATAAGATCGCACCTTCTCTGGAAAGCTCTCTGGCTTGCTTGAAAATTTTCAAATCATCCTCTGGCGAGGAATAGCCAATAGAGGTCCAAACATTCACAACCACATCAAAAGGCTGTGAAACACATCCAACAACTTTTTTCAGATTCTTAACATCACCTTGCAAAAAAGTAACCATCCCAGAAACTTTATACGTTTTAGCTTTTCTTTTTGCATCTTCAATGAAAACTTTTGATATATCAACTCCAATGGCTTTGAAGCCTTTCTTAGCCATATAAATGGAAACGCGCCCGTTGCCGCAGCATAAGTCAAGTAAATTGCCTGACGTGATTCCAAAGTTGGCTAGAATCTTTACCATTCCATTAACAAGTTCTTCTGTTCGCGACCAGCGCTCTTCCATAATCTTCAAGAAACTGTCAGCGTTTTCAATGAATAATTTCTTAGTCCAATCGCTCATGTTTAAGACCTTATCATTGTCAAAAGCATCTTAAACCGTTTAGTTGCCTTTAATGCATGCGGTTTATGGGCCGGAAGAATTATCATTTCGCCTTCTTTTATGAAAATAGCTTTACTAGAAATTGTGATTTCTGCTTCGCCTTCAAGGAGATAGACTAACGCGTCATAAGGCGCTGTGTGCTCGCTTAACCCTTGCTTTTCATCAAAAGCAAATAGCGTGACTGTTCCCGCTTTTCTATCAATTATTGTTTTGCTAACTATAGCGCCTTCTTGGTAACCAACTAAATCAACCATTTTAGAAGCATTAGCCACATGCATTTTCTTATCTGAAGGCATAACATCCCATTCCTTTTTATCTGAAAGTTAGCTTCAAAGCTTAAGAATCTTTTTAAAACTGCACTTTAGGCTTGTCCAACTTCTTATCTAAGCATGCCTTAACGAAACCGTAATATTCTGGGTCTGGTTTTTCAGGGCGGCTTTTGAATTCTCCATGAAATTGCGAAGCAAAGAAGAAGAAATGGTTTGGCAGTTCTAAAATTTCCATTCTCTTGCCATCCGTGCTTTTGCCTGAGAAAACTAGGCCGTTTTTATTAAATATGTCCATGTAGTCGAGATTTACTTCGAATCGATGACGGTGGCGCTCATAAATTTCTTCGCTTTTGTAAAGTTTGTGGGCAATTGTATCTGGTTTTATTATTATCTTGTGGGCGCCCAGTCTCATTGTAGCTCCTTTGATTTCTATTCCTCTTTGCTCTGGCATTAAATCAATAACTGGGTGCGGAGAATTTGGATTAATTTCAGTGCTGTTAGCGTCTTTTAAGCCGCAGACATAGCGAGCGAATTCCACAACAGCTAGTTGGAAACCGTAGCATATACCCAAAAATGGGATATTGTTTTCTCTTGCAAAATTAATCGCCATAATTTTTCCTTCCGTGCCTCTTGGACCGAAACCGTATGGCACAAAAATCCCGTCATACTCATCGAGAGCATTGATGTCTTTTGGATTTTGTTCAAACTTCTCAGCTTCTATGTAGTCTATGCAGACTCTTGTCTTGCATGCTGCGCCTGCATGCTTTAATGCTTCATTCATGCTTACGTAGCTGTCGGCTAATCCAGCATATTTGCCAACTAATGCTATTTTTACTTCGTGCTCGGGATTTATTATAGCGTCTACGAATTTTTTCCATTCCTTAAAATCTTGCACATGGTTTGAAAATCCAAGTCTCTTGTAAACGAAGTCGCCCATTCCCTGGTCATCTAAAATAAGCGGAACTTGATAGACTGACTTAACGGTGTAGGAGCAGAAAACAGCATTTTCTGGAATTGTGCCGAATAGCGCAATTTTCCTTGCAGTTTCGTTGTCTATCATTTCTGGGCATCTCGCAACAATAATGTCAGGTTGGATACCAATGCGCCTCAGCTCGTTAACACTATGCTGTAAGGGTTTTGTTTTCATTTCTTTTGTAACATCTAGGATTGGGACTAGGGCTATGTGCACGTACAAAGTGTTTTCGTAGCCTTCTTCTAGTCGCATTTGGCGAATAGCTTCAAGAAATGGTAAGCCTTCAATGTCGCCTACTGTTCCGCCCACTTCAGTTAAAACCACATCTGCTTGGGAGTGTTTTGCTACATGACGAATGCGGCTTTTAATCTCATTTGTTACGTGCGGCACGATTTGGACACATCTTCCCAAAAAGTCGCCTCGTCGCTCCTTCTCAATTACTGCCTTATACACCATGCCTGTGGTGAGGTTGTTTTCCATTAGCAAGTTTAGGTCGAGGAAACGTTCGTACCAGCCGAGGTCTAAGTCGGTTTCGCCGCCGTCGTCTGTCACGTAGACTTCGCCGTGCATGTATGGATTCATGGTGCCAGCGTCAACGTTTACATATGGGTCGATTTTTATAACAGTAACTTTCAAGCCTCTTATTTGAAGCATTTTGCCAATTGAAGAAGTGATTATTCCTTTCCCAACAGAGCTTAAAACGCCGCCAGTTACAAAAACGTATTTAACCATGCACTTATGCCTCTGCAATAACAAAAGCATACGCATAAATTAGCATTTAAATCCTTTTATTAATGCCAAAACATGTCCAGGCGTGTAAGAAACTGATGAACTCTAAGAAGAGTCCAAGCTTAGTTTATTGGTTGGGAAATAGTCTTTATCTAAATATAACTAACCGATGCTCAAACAAATGTTATTTCTGTATCCGACGTTTCAAAGATGGCATCGGCAGTTTTAAACTTAAGCTGGATAGAGAGCCTTCATCCAATGAAGTGATAAGTGAACTTCAAAACGTCATAAACATGAAGAATTGGAGCGAGATTGTTTTTTGCGGTTTTGGCGAGCCGATGGAAAGGCTGGACTGCATTTTGGAAATTTGCAGGTGGATAAGGCGGTATTATGGAAAAGTCACAAGTGTTAGAATTGATACGAATGGACATGGATTTCTGCTCAATAGAGGGCGAGAAGTCGTTAAAGAGTTGGAAGAGGCTGGTGTGGATAAGATAAGCGTCAGTTTGAACGCTCATGATGAGGAAACGTATAGGCAGGTTTGCAGACCCGCCTTTGATGACGCTTTTGAAAGCATCTTAGAGTTTATTGAAAAGGCTAAAGAAGTGTTAACTGTTGAAATCACAGCAGTGACAATTCCAGAAGTGGACATGGAAAAGGTTATGGAGATTGCCAGAAAAATGGGAGTGAAATTTAGAGCAAGAAGATATATTTCGTGCTTTTGGTAGAAAAAAGATAACCAGTTAAGTGACCGGGGCTTTTTTATGGTTTTTACCAGCTTGCGCCTAGGTTTGTTGCTACGACGATTAAGTCGAGTACGTTTACATTGCTGTCATGATTCCAAAAGTTAAATTTTTTGATATAAACGGAATTTAAAGCTACAACTATTTTGATAATTTTCTAGAAAGATGCGTTGGTTATGAAAAGTTATGGCGCTATGGCTATTTTTATTTCTGTTTTTGACGTACTGAGAATTTCAAAAGCTTTTTTGATGTTTTCGAGCTTCATTTTTCTGGTTATAAGTGACTTCACGTCAATAGTTTTCGAAGCTATCAAGTTCAAAGCTTTTCTAAAATGCAACGGCGTTGTATGAAAAGCGCCTAAGACTTTCACTTCGCCATAATGCAGTAGCTCTGCGTTAAGCCTTATTTCTGCGCCGGGTGGGCATCCGCCAAACTCTAAGACTGTTCCGCCTTTTCTGACAAGCCTCAAAGCTTGTTCCCATGTAGCTGGCAATCCTATTGCCTCAATTACAATATCAGCGCCATATCCACCAGTAAGCTGCTTAACCGCTTCTATAACATGAGTTTTTCCAGCGTTAATAGTCTCATCAGCACCCATCTTTTCTGCAAAACTTAGCCTTTCCTCAACAAGGTCAATAATTATCGTTTTTTCTGCACCCATCTTCTTCACAGTCAACAAATGCAACAATCCTATTGGCCCAGCACCTATAATTGCCACAGTATCGCCCAGTTTCACACTTGCCTCTTCAACACCATGCAACACACACGCTAAAGGCTCAGTTAAAGCTGCTTCCTCGTAAGACACGTGTCCTGGAATTTCTTGCATGTTCACCAAAACCATGCGCGCAGGAACCTTAATGTACTCAGCATAAGCACCCCAAAGCCAAATCATATTCTCACAAAGATTATACTTGCCTCTTTGACACATGGAGCAATGCAGACAAGGCGCACTATTGCCAGCGCGAACATGCATGCCCTTTGTTGGCCAGTCTAAACCCTCGCCTATTTCAACAACTTCGCCAGCCCACTCATGCCCAAAAATGGTCGGAAGCCTAATCACCTTCTCAACATAGCCACGCTGAAAAATCTTCAAATCAGTGCCACATGTAGTAGCCGCTTTGACCTTAACAAGAACTTCTCCAGCTTCAACTTCGGGCTTGGGGACATCCTCAATTCTCAAGTCCCTCACGCCATAAAGCATAGCCGCTCTCATTTCACATCACTCATTCAAAACCATAACTTTCAAGCTTTCTTTACTCTCTCGAGCTGCTTTAAACGCTTCTGCCGCCTCAACAAGCCTAAAACGATGCGTAATCAAATCCCTCACACAAATCATGCCAGACTTAATCAACTCTAAAGCAGCTCTCGTCTCCAAATGCGAAGTAGAATAAGACGGAATTATCCAGATCTCAGAAAAAAACAAGTCCTTAGGACTTATATGTAAATATTTTCCAACTTCAACAGGTGCAAAAACGCATAATTTTCCACCTTTTCGACACGCATCTAAACCAGTTTTATACGCCTCTAAACTTGGAGCAGTTACAACTACAATGTCAACTCCTCTGCCATCAGTTTCAGACTTAACAACACCAGCCAAATCCTCCCTCATAGAATTAACAATTTCATCAGCGCCAAAATGCCTTGCAACATTAAGCCGATAATCAACTACGTCACTAGCAAAAGTTTTTGCAGCGCCAAAAATTTTAGACAAAGCCACATGAATCAATCCAATAGCTCCAACGCCTATAACTGCTACTGAATCACCCGTTTGGATGCCACATTTCTTAAGCGCTCTTACGCAACAACCCACTGGCTCAATAAAAGTAGCTTCCTCAAAAGTTATAGTCTCCGGAATTTTCAAAGTGTCTATTTTAAGATTCGACGCAGGAACTTTGAAGTATTCTGCGAAGCCGCCAGGCTTAATGTTTGTATTATGAAACTGTTCACACAGTGTGTAGTCGCCACGCAGGCAGTAGTGGCAGTTTAAACAGGCTACATGGTGATGAACAAAAACCTTGTCTCCAACATCAAAATCCTTAACTTTTCCGCCTTTCTTTGCGATTATTCCGGCTGGTTCGTGTCCAAGAACTAGTGGCGCACGACTTTTCAAATACCAATCCATAAGATCTGAGCCGCATATTCCACATGCTTTCATCTCAACTAAGGCTTCATCTTCAGCTATTTCCGGAATGAGCTTTTCCTCTATACGTATATCGTTTTCGCCGTAGTACATGGCAACTTTCATTTGGACTCAACGGTTTCTCTATTGTGGCAAGCACTTAAGACTTTCCGAAAAACGCTTCAACGCCTAACAAAAGAAAACATGATGATGAATCTTCTCTCTGCTTAGATGTTCAAAATATGGAAATAACCCTTTTATTAAAGGCGCCACACACGTTCTTTCATGAAATCCCAAAGGAAAGCAGAAAAGACGGAGAGAAACGCTGGCTACGCGCTTCTCGCAATTGGACTAGCCTTCATAATCTTCCCTGCACTTGTAGTCTTTGCCATGTTCCTAAGTGGCGCACAGATTCCTCAGTTCGTACCGATTCCGCCGAGTGATCCAAACGGGTACATCACAGCGGTCGCCTTGTTCAGCAACGTTTGCCTAGCATTCGTCATCATCATAGTTGTGATCTGGGCGGGCTCCATAATCACAAGCCGTGGCGTCACATTGATCAAAGACGTTAAGCTGAAATTAGTTAGAAAAAGTCTGCGTGAAATGGCTGAACTTGCTGAGAAAAGCGCTGAAAACTGAGAGGGCTTAGCTTTCGTTTTCAAGCTCCCTAGCCTGTTCAATTCTTTGTTTGATGTTGCGTAGAAAATCGGCTGCTGGGGCACCGTCTACGATTCTGTGGTCGTATGAAAGGCTTAGGGTCATCATTGGTTTAGCGACCACATTTCCATTAATGATTATTGGCTTTTCGGTTATTTTGCCTATGCCTAGTATGGCGGCTTCTGGGGGATTAATTATGGGTGTGAAGGATTCGACGTCATACATGCCTAGGTTGGATATTGTGAATGTTCCGCCTGTTATGTCTTCTTTTGCTAGTTTTCCTTGTCTGGCTTTTTCAGTCAATTCGCGTATAGTAGTGTCAATTTCTTTTAGAGGTTTTTTGTCGGCGTTTCGTATGACTGGAACAACTAAGCCGTTTTCTGTGGCGACAGCCAATCCAACGTTTACGTCTTCATAGATTTTTATGCGGTCTCCTTCCATCGTTGAGTTGATGATGGGGTGTCCGCGTAGGGCTTTTGCAGTGGCTCTGACTATGATGGCTGTGTATGAGACTTGAAGTGCTTCGTGTAGTTTTGTGGCGTTGGAGACGTCGACTGTCATCATTAGTGTGCTGTGTGGTGCTGTTTTGAAGCTTGTGGATACTCGTTCTGCGGAGATTTTTCTGAATCCGCTTAGTTGGATGATTTCTTTGACTTTTGGGGTAAGCACGCTGGTTTCTTCAATGAATTTCTTGATGTCTTCTTCGACTACTCTACCTTCGGGTCCGCTTCCTTTAACGAGTGACAGGTCTACTCCGTGTTCTTTAGCAAGGCGTTTAGCGGCTGGCGAGGCTAAAATTCTCTTTTCTTTTTCCTCAAATGAAGGCGGAGCTTCGGTGATGATTTCTGTTTCTGAAAATGGTTCGTCTGGCGCGGTTATAACGGCTAAGACTGCGTTGACTGGTGCGTCGACGCCTTCTTCTATGAGGATTTTGCGGAGTATGCCCGTAGCTGGTGCTTCTAGGTCGTAGGTGGCTTTTTCTGAAATTACTTCAACTATTGGTTCATCTTTTTCTACGGTTTCGCCTTCTTGTTTGTACCATTTGCCAACTGTGCCTTCTTTCATGGTTAAGCTGAGTTTTGGCATAACGACTTTCGTTACCATGTTTGGAGCACTTCCTTCAAGGCTTTTATTATGGTTTTTTCATTTGGAATCACGTATTGCTCTAAGGGTGGGCTGAATGGGATAGGTGTGTCGGGTTCGGCTACTCGTTTTATTGGTGCGTCCAGGTAGTCTACGGCGTGTTCAGCTGCTATTGCGGCGATTTCTGCGCTTACGCCTGCTGTTTTGCAGTCTTCAGTCACAATTATGAGTCTGCCTGTCTTCTTGACTGATTTGATTATTGCTTGTGTATCTAAGGGTGTTAATGTTCTGGGGTCGATGATTTCTGCGTTTATGGCGTTTTCTTTTTCAAGTTGTTTTGCTGCGTTTAAGGCTTTGTGCACCATGTATAGTGTGGCTACGATTGTTACGTCTTCGCCTTCTCGTTTGGTGTCTGCTTTTCCGAATGGTATGGTGTATTCTTGTTCTGGTACTTCGCCTTCGATTGGGTATAAGAGTTTGTGTTCGCAGAACACTGTTGGGTTGTTGCCGCGTATGGCGGTTTTTAGTAAGCCTTTTGCGTCGTATGGTGTGGAGGGTACCGCTACGTGTAGTCCGGGTGTGTGCATGAACCATGCTTCTAGGCTTTGTGAATGATGCGATGCAATGTTTACGCCTGCGCCGAATGGTGTTCTAATTACCATGGGGCATTTGGCTTGTGCGCCGAACATGTAGCGTATTTTTGCGGCTTGGTTGGCTATTTGGTCCATGGCTAATGCTGTTAAGTCGCCGAACATGATTTCTGCGACGGGGCATGTGCCCGTGATCGCTGCGCCGACGGCTGTGCCGATTATGGCGTTTTCGCTTATGGGTGTGTCGCGGACTCTTTCTTCGCCGAATTCTTCTGCTAAGCCTTCGGTGACTTTGAATGCTCCGCCCCAATATTTGCCGATGTCTTCGCCGAGTAGGAAGACTGTTGGGTCGCGTTTCATTTCTTCGCGTAGGGCTTCGCGTAATGCGTCTCTGTAGGTTATTTTACGCATTTTTTTGTTTCTCCTCTTCTTTGGGTAGGTGGGAGATTGCTACGAGTATGAGGCCGGGGATGAAGATGAAGATGCCGATTATGAGCAGGATTGTGATTGTTCCTAGGTCTTTGTTTGGCATGTTCAATAGAATAGCAACTATGACTAGGAATGGGAGCGCTAATGCTTCGAGTACTAGTCCGATGATTTTTTCGTTGTTTGTCATTTTTTTCATTTCTCCTTTTAGGCGTAGATGTCTTCTAGGGCTTCTTCGGGGTTTGGCGTTGGGCTTTCCATGGCGAATTTGACAGCCTCCTCAATTTTGGTTTGGGCTTGTTTTTCTATTTGTTGGATTTCTTGTTCTGTTAGGGTTTTTGTTTCTATTAAGTGCTGTTTGAGGCGTTTGATTGGGTCTTTTTTGAGCCATTCTTCGACTTCTTGTTTGGGTCGGTATTTGGCTGGGTCTACACGTGAATGTCCTTTTAGCCTGTAGGTTTTGCATTCGATTAGGGTTGGTCCTTCGCCTTTTCGTGCTTGCCCTGCGGCTTTTTGTGAGGCTTTGTATACGGCTATGACGTCGTTTCCGTCTACTGTTACTCCAGGGATTCCGTAGGCTGCTGCTCTGTCACTGATGTTTTCTATTGCCATTACGCGGGATTGGCGGGTGCCCATGGCGTATAGGTTGTTTTCACATACGAAGATTACTGGTAAGCACCATGTTGCTGCCATGTTTATGCTTTCGTGGAATGTGCCTTGGTTTGATGCGCCTTCTCCGAAGAAACAAGCTACGATTTGCGATGTGTTTCTTAGTTTGGCGGATAGGGCTGCGCCTACTGCAATTGGTAAGCCTGCGCCTACTACTGCGGTTGCGCCCATCATGCCTATGTTGAAGTCTGCTATGTGCATGCTGCCACCTTTGCCTTTGCAGTAGCCTGTTTTTTTGCCTAGGATTTCTGCCATGGTGCGGTTTAAGTCAGCGCCTTTGGCTATGCAGTGTCCGTGACCACGATGTGTACTCGTAATATAATCATCTTTGTTTAGTGCTGTGCAGACGCCTACGGCTACGGCTTCTTCGCCGAGGTAAAGGTGAATGGTGCCTGGAACAAGGTTTTGAGCGTAAAGTTCGAAGACTTTTTCTTCAAAAAAACGAATTTCAATCATCTTCCCAAACATTTCAATAAGCTTCTCTTTGGTTAGGCTAGTTGTCAATATGATTTCCCTTCTCTGAGGAAGTAGGTGGAATTCCTATAAACATATGCCCTTATATTATTTTGTTATTGCTAGATGCAAGTTTAAATCCTATCCCCCGCACCATATATGAAAGGTTAAATTCGCTCAAATTTCGCTCTTTTCGAGCGTAGAGTAGCAGAAAAACGACTTCAAAAATTAGGTCGCTTTTGATTTTACTTGAGCGTTTAAAACTGTCAACGGATTTAGGCAATTCTTATAACTTTCTTAAGGATTTAAATTATAAGCATGGTCCAATTGGTGGTGCCGGAGTATTATCTATCTTCTTGGTTAATTCTTTGGTATTTTGGAAGCAGGTCGCGTGGAGAGATGGATATAGAAATCGGTAGTTTCAAAGATCCAGTATGGTTCCTACTTATCATATTTGGGTTATTTCTAATTGTGTTGGATGCCACCTTATCTGTTGTTAAGTGGTAAAAGGAGTTTATTAAGAAATGAAAGTAGTGTTTGATGGTTATTGGATTTGGCTTTTGAGCGAAGAGAGACCTGGCTATACAATAACGGGGAAATACCTCTTTTTCTGCGAAAACAAAGACAAACTAATCGTGATAGCTACTAACGAAATCGAAAATCATGGATTCCATAAGGCTAAAGTGAACATGAATCTAATTGAGGGTCAAAATGAACATGTTCTATGCCTTTACTACAGAGATGATTCCCGAAAACATGAGCTTGCCGAAAGAAACAAACAAGAATATGGTGTCAAATACCGGTACTGGAAGAGTGAGGAAGCAACTCTGAAAGGTCAATATAGTAATGAATTCTTGAGCAAACTTCCAGAGTCTAAAAGAAGGCGTTTCACTTCAGAGAAGGAAATCATCGAGTTTAGGGACGAAAAGGGAGAAGTGATTCTGAGGCAATTACGTCTAAGAGGAAAGCGAAATCGAAAAAGCAAACTCGAAAATAAACTTCGGAAAGAGCCTAGCAGTCAGGATTCGAATATATCGTAATGATATCAATCTAACTTGTTTCACCCAGAAAATCAGTTTCTATCTGAGCATATTTGGTTCCTAATAGACTGGCTAGAGAGTGTTACACACAGGTACACGCAAAGCATATACAACTCTACATTGCATAATACATTAGTTGTTAAAGGTATGCTAGTATGCAGAAATCTTATACTCGCTTACTAGGCATAGTAGGCAAACCTAACACTGGCAAATCCACATTCTTCTGCGCATCCACACTCGCACCAGCAGAAATAGCCAATTACCCATTCACAACCATAAAACCCAACAGAGGAGTAGGCTACGTACGCACACCATGCGTCCATACAGAATTCAACGTCAAAGACACACCCGTCAACAGCCTATGCCTAGACGGCATTAGGCTCATCCCAGTCGAATTCATCGACGTAGCAGGCCTAGTCCCAGACGCATGGAAAGGCAGAGGCTTAGGCAACCAGTTCCTCGACGAAATACGCAAAGCAGACGCACTAATCCACATCGTAGACGCCAGCGGCGGAACAGACTGCGAAGGACGCATCTGCAAACCAGGCACAAACGACCCACTCGAAGACGTAAAATTCCTAGAACACGAAATCACCATGTGGATAGCCCAAATCCTCAAACGCGACTGGCCAAAAATCGCCCGAAACGTCCAATACGAAAAGGCAGACTTCTACACAGCCCTAGAAGACCGACTAAGCGGCTTAGCCATACGCAAAACACACTTCATCGAAGCCATAAGAAAAACAGGCTTACCAGCAGACAAACTAGAATCATGGACAGAACAGGACTTCTTACGCTTTATAGACACGTTAAGGCAAATAGCAAAACCCATGCTCATAGTCGCAAACAAAATAGACCTACCACCCGCAGAACAAAACCTAGAACGACTCAAAAAACTCAACTACATAGTAGTGCCAGCATGCGCAGAAGCAGAACTAGCCCTCAGACGCGCAGCAGAAAAACAACTAATCGACTACAAACCAGGCGACTGCAACTACAAAATAAACAACCCAGAAAAACTCACAGAAA
>JACAEI010000016.1 GCA_013388905.1 Candidatus Bathyarchaeota archaeon
ACGGCGTGAAAAAGAAATAAGGTTCAAGATTGCAAAAATCCTGTTTAGAGATTAGCAAATCGTTCTAGAGCCAATTCTATTTTTAGCCTATTCTTCCCCATCTGATTCTATTCCACACTTTTTCGTGGACATAGTAAAATATGGTCTTAAGCAAGTTTGATGCCACTCCTATCAGAAGAGATGTTTCCCAGTTGTCTAGAATAGCGAAAGATATTATTACTGTTATAAGCAGAGCGAATGCTCTTCGGGTAAGTGATTTGATAATTGAACGTATTTTGGAGTCCATCATCAATTTCCCTCTTTTTATTTAAAATTCGTTGTCCTGCCTCTTGAGCATATTTTGCTTTTTTTCAAGAGCATTGTTTATGGCTATTAAGGCGATGCCTGCACCATTGTCCGTTATTCTGGTTATGTTCCAAAGTATTGATCTAAGATGTAGTATTTCAGGGAGTTCTTGGGTTAGTCTGTCTCTTTCTAATTCAATGAATTTCAACATTTCCAATAGGCTATTTGCGATTTTGATGTCTCCAATAAAGAAGCGGCAGTTTCGGAAAATTTCACGTTAAGAGTCTTGGCTGGCAGAGAAAAAGAATTGACCGATTAAGGAAACGTCTACGGAGAGAGAATACTGGAAAAGGAATTCGCCAGTTTGTTGTATGAAGTGATTGAAACTGATTTCATTCAACACAAAATACATTTTCTCACCGCAGAAAAACCTACGTCGGTTAAAGAGATTGCCTCAGTTATTCGCATCAAACCTGCTTCAGCCCTTCATTACATCGTTAACATGCGTAGAAAAAACATGATAGCCTTAGACCATGTGAAACGCACAACTCCATTTATACAAAGCCTTGGAGATTGAATAAAATGGTAAAACAGAAAATTGGAGCTGTCCTCGTAGTAGGCAGAGGCGTAGCTCGCGTGCCAGCATCACTGGACTTAGCGGATTCCAGATTCAAAGTATACCTGATCGACCAAGGATCAAGTATTGGTGAAGTCATGGCGCAACTTGACAAAACATTTCCAACAAACGATTGTTCAATGTGTTGGTTCACGTGATTTTCAACTTGGTAACCCTTATTGCTCTGCTGCTTGCTGTATGTACGGCATAAAGGGAGCAGTAATAGCTAAAGAACATGCGCCGATAAAACTAGACGCTACAATATTTTATACGGATTTACGGGCTTACGGCAGAGTTTGACTATTACAACCGTGCAAAAGATCTGCTGTGGATAAGCTATAAAGAAACGCGTTAAAAATTAAAGAAGTATCTACGGAAACAGAAGTTTATGTTTTATACAAAGATTTGCGTGCATATGGCTTTAAGGAAGATTATTACCGCGAAGCGGCAACGAAAGGCGTGCTCTTCATAAATTATGAAGATAAACGAAAACCGCAAGTGAGAAGTGAAAGCGCCAAAATAAAAGTTTCATTTTGGGAGCCTGTGTTAAACGAAGAAATTGAGCTGGAACCAGACCTCTTAGTATTAAGCGCAGCTACAATTCCAAACCCAGACAATAAACGTATTGCAGAAATGCTTAAAGTGCCACTTACAAAAGACGGATTCTTCTTAGAAGCCTACATGAAACTTGGACCAGTAGACTTTGCGACTGAAGGCGTGTTCCTATGTGGTATGGCGCATTCGCCCAAATATATGATGAAAGCATTTCCCAAGCCTGTGCAGCCGCGGCAAGAGCAACTACCATACTCTCGAAACCTACGCTTGAGATGGAAGGAATTGTGGCAAACGTTGACGAAGATTTATGTAGTGGTTGTAGGATTTGTGAATATCTATGTCCCTACGGTGCCATAGAAATCAAGGAAAAAGAAGGGAAACCTATAGCACACGTAATTGAAGCCCTATGCAAAAGTTGCGGTGCATGCGGCACAGCATGTCCCACAAAAGCAATCATCATGGGACATTTCACAACTGAAGAAATGCTAGCTCAAGTTAAAGCTGCACTATTAGAGGAGGCAAAAGCATGAGCAAAAACAACGGATTTGAACCTAAAATAATAGGGTTCCTCTGCAACTGGTGTAGCTACGCAGGCGTAAGTCGAATCCAATATCCACCAAATATCAGAATAATACGTGTAATGTGCAGTGGGAGAATAGATCCAGTCTTCATCCTCGAAGCGTTTAAAGACGGTGCAGACGGCGTACTCGTTGTAGGATGCCATTTGCCCTCAGACTGCCACTACTTAACTGGAAACTTTAAAGCCTTAAGAAGAGTGTCTCTTCTGAGAAAGGTCCTGGCAGACTTCGGAATCGAGCCGGAACGTGTGCGGCTAGAATGGGTTTCCGCAAGCTAAGGCAACAGATTTGCCGCAGCCGTACGGGACATGGTTGAACAAATTAAAAAGCTTGGACCAAGTCCATTAAAAAATATGGAGGCTAAAGCCTAATGACCGAAAAAGAGAAAGAACGAATAAAAGCCTCGGAAATCGACCCTAAATTCAAGTACGAAATTGCCAAAATGCATGGCGGAGAAAAACTGATGCGATGCTTCCAGTGTGGAACATGCACATCAGACTGTCCCGTGGCGAGATTCAGCGAAACCTACAGACCAAGACAAATAATTCGCATGACACAGCTGGGATTAAGAGACAGAGTGTTAAACAGCGACACTTTATGGCTTTGCGCGGCGTGCTTCACGTGCACAGACCGTTGCCCACAAGACGTAGAAGTCGCCAGCGTTATACGCGTACTAAGAAATCTGGCAGCAGAAAAAGGTTGTATTCCACAAGTTTTCAGGGAGCAAGCTGCAAGTATACTTGAATCGGGATATGCTTACAAAATCCCAGATTTGCGAATAAAAAAGAGAGAATCCCTTAGATTGCCGCCTTTGCCTCGAGGTAATCCTGAAAGCATACGCAAAACACTCTGCAATGTGGGTTTTGTTAAGCACATCGAGAAGAAGGGTGAATAGAAAAATGGCAGAGAAAAACAAATACCTAATATTTCTTGGATGCGCAATTCCTTATCGTGTCTCAGCCTTCGAAATCTCGGCTCGAAAAATCCTACAAAAACTAGGTGTCGAGCTTGTTGAAATGCAAGAATTTAACTGTTGCGGTCTTCCACTGGACCCAGTAAGCCACAAAATGATGCTTATACTGGCAGCAAGAAACCTGGCTTTGGCTGAACAAAAAGGATTAAACATTTTAACACTTTGTCCTGGCTGTGCAGGCACACTGAAGAAAGTCAATAAAATATTGAAAGAAGATAAGGCTTTGCGGGAAGACATAAACAGTCATCTAAAAGAAGCTGGTTTAGAGTTCAAGGGAACAATAGACGCGAAGCACATAATGCAAGCGTTAATTGAAGATGTCGGTTTAGAAAAGATTAAGAATGCTGTTGTTAAACCGCTTACAATGCTAAAGGTTGCTGAGCATAACGGTTGCCACGTTCTACGCCCAAAAGAATACATAGGATTTGACGATCCAGAAGATCCCAAAACACTTAAAATTCTCATTGAGGCGACTGGCGCAACGTGCCTCGATTATATGGATGAGACTGAATGTTGTGGCGCGCCGAGCGTGGGCATAAGCGATAAAGTTGCATTACAGCTTGCAAGAGACAAGCTAAATCACGTTAAAGTGGTTGGCGCACAAGCTTTGGTAACTATTTGTCCTTTCTGTCACATAATGTACGACACAAACGAACTGCGCATAGAGAAAATGTTCAATGAAACATATGGAATTCCAATACTTCATTATACGCAGTTGCTGGGCTTGGCAATGGGTATTTCACCTGAAGAACTCGCATTTAACGAGTTAAGAGTTGACGCTTCAAAAATCCTAAAAGAAGCTATGTTAGAGGCGAAAGATAATTGAGCCAAAGCAAATTAAAAATTGCCTTCTATTGGGCGGCTAGCTGTGGAGGCTGTGAAATAGCGGTCTTAGACATAAACGAGAAAATCCTAGATGTTGTGCAAATTGCGGATATAGTTTTTTGGCCAGTAGCAATGGACATTAAATACAAAGATGTTGAAGCAATGCCAGACAAATACATAGACGTTTGCTTCTTCAACGGTGGAATTCGAAACAGTGAGCAGGAGCATTTGGCTAAGCTTTTGCGACAAAAATCAAAATTGTTAGTTGCCTATGGAGCATGCGCCCACTTAGGTGGTGTTCCTGGGCTGGCTAATATAGCCAACAGGAAAGAGATTTTTGAAAAAGTCTACGCCAAAACTTTCTCAACAGCAAATCCAGAAAAAATAATGCCGAAAACTGAAGTACATGTGAAAGAAGGCGAACTGGACATTCCAGAATTTTACGACACTGTCCAAACCTTAGACAAAGTTGTAGAAGTTGATTATTATGTGCCAGGCTGTCCGCCCGCTGTCGAGCGCACACTATTTGCTGTGGAAGCAATAGCGAAAGGAGAGTTACCGCCAAAAGGCTCAGTGCTTGCACCATTAAAATCTGTTTGCGATGATTGCCCGAGAAAAAAGGAAAACAAGAAAATTACTAAAATATATCGCACTTACGAAAAAGCGCCTGAACCGGAAAGGTGTTTGCTTGAACAAGGAATAGTTTGCATGGGTCCAGCCACTCGAGGCGGATGCGGCGCCAGATGTCTAAACGCGAATATGCCGTGCACAGGTTGCGGGGGGCCCTGTCCGAACTCGCCTGAACAAGGTGCAGCCATGATAAGCGCTTTGGCTTCAATTTTAGGCTTGGAAGAGAAAAAAGAAAAATACACGGAAGATGAAGTTGAAAACCTTATCAATCAGATAAAGGACCCGCTTGGAACGTTTTACATGTACGCTTTACCCGCGTCAATTCTCAGAAGGAAAGTGGTGAAGGAATGAAGAAAATACTCATAGACCCCATCACACGGCTTGAAGGGCATGGCAAAATTTCACTATTCTTAAACGAAGCGGGCGATGTTGAAAACGCTTACTTGCAGATTCCAGAGCTTAGAGGTTTTGAACGATTTTGTATTGGAAGAAAAGCTGAAGATATGCCGCTTTTGACGAGCAGAATCTGCGGTGTCTGTCCAGTAGCCCATCATATGGCTGGCACTAAAGCCTTAGACGCTGCGTTTAATGTTGAGCCGCCATCTGCGGCAAATAAGCTTCGAGAGCTGATGTATTGTGGATACTTCATTTACGACCATACACTACATTTCTACTATTTGGGTGGACCAGACTTTGTGGTTGGACCTGAAGCGCCGCCAGAGAAAAGAAATGTTCTGGGTGTTATCGAGAAGGCTGGTTTGGATGTTGGCAAAGAAGTCATTAAACATAGGGCTTATGGACAACGCATTACGGAGCTTATAGGCGGTAAAGCCACGCATCCTGTTTGTGGTTTGCCAGGCGGAATGTCTAAGGCACTAAATGAAGAGGAAAGACAAGAAATCGAAAAGATGGCAACATCTTCAGTGCAGTTTGCAAAATTCTCTTTGAAACTGTTCCATGATATAGTCTTAGCAAACAGTAAATACGTTGACTTAGTCAAAAGTGATGCTTACACTTTGAAAACCTATTACATGGGCACAGTTGACGAAAACAACAAAGTCAACTTCTACGACGGTAAAGTGAGAGTCACCGACCCGAACGGCAAAGAATTCCTGCTATTTGAGCCGAAAGACTATTTAAATCACATTGCTGAAGGCGTCGAAGAATGGACCTACGTGAAATTCCCATACTTGAAGAAGGTCGGCTGGAAAGGCTTCATAGACGGATCAGAAAACGGTGCTTACCGTGTGGGACCGCTTGGAAGACTTAACGCCGCCGATGGTATGGCTACGCCGCTTGCCCAAGAAGAATATGAAGTCATGTACAAAACGTTAGGAGGAAAACCTGTGCATTCTACATTGGCTTTTCACTGGGCGCGGCTGATCGAGTTGCTTTATGCCGCTGAACGGGCTGTAGAGTTAAGTAAAGATCCAGAAATAACAAGTAAAGACATTCGCAACAAGCCTGGCGAGCCAAGCGAAGGTGTGGGAATTGTTGAAGCTGCAAGGGGCACGTTAATTCATCATTACATTTTGGATGAAAATGCGCTAATTCAAGACGTGAATCTGATTGTGGCAACAACCAACAACGCTCCGGCAATAAACATGTCGATTCGCAATGCAGCTAAAGGTTTGATTCACGGCGATAATGTTGACCAAGGCGTTTTGAACATGGTGGAGATGGCTTTTAGGGCGTATGACCCATGTTTCGGGTGCGCAACACATTACGCGATTGGGCAGATGCCGTTAACGATCGAAATATACAACAAAGAAAGGAAACTGCTTAGAACAGTGCAGAGATAAAGGTTTTCATTTGCTCTATTGGGAGAGATCTCCCACAAAATCCATTTTTCTCTGAAGGCCTTAATATCGTTTAGATTTTCATAAACTCGATAAGGTGTAAACTTGTTGGTTAAAACGCTGATGATGAAACTGAATAAGATACAACCTAGTCAATTATACATAAGCTCTGAAAAGCTCTCAGAAGTTATGAGAACATTTAATCCTGACAGACCAGAGTCTATTGAGCCCATACCGATTAAGAAACTTGAAGACGAAATTATCTTTGTGGACGGTCACACTCGCGCTTTTGCTGCCTTCTTACATGGTTTATCTGAAGTTCCCGTATATTGGGAATGCGAGAAACTCGACTGGGAAGCCTACACAATCTGCGTAGAATGGTGCAAGAAAGCAGGAATTCATACAATAGCTGACCTTAAAAACAGAGTTGTACCTCAAAAGGACTACGAAATACTATGGCATAAGCGATGTGAAAAAATGCAACAAGACTTGGAAGCAAAAAGAAAGCAAACGTAAGAGACTCAAACTAAAAAAACAGAAAGCTATAGAAAAAGGTTTTTTCCTCCTCCCTTTCTTACTAGTTTTTCATGGCGATTCCTAGTGTCTAGCGAAAAGTATGCCATTCAAAGTGAATTGAAGAAGTGGCTTTCAGGCGCAAAGAAAGTTGTTATTGCCGGGATTGGAAATCCCATTCGTATGGACGATTTTGTCGGCATGAAAATTGTTCAGGATTTGCGGGGCAAAGTTTCTGATAGAGTTTACTTGATTGAATGTGAAACAGTTCCTGAAAGCTTCATCCAGCAAATACTAGATTTCAATCCAACCCATATCCTCCTGATTGATGCTGCACTTTTAGGTTTAGAACCAGGCGAATCGAGGCTTGTCAAACCTGAAAAGTTAACTGCTTATCCTGCTTTTTCTACACACATACTTCCGCTACGCATTTTCTGTGAGTACCTTGCACAAACAGCAAACGCAAAAATTGCATTACTGCTAATACAGCCTAAACAGACTGATTTCGGAGAAGGTATAACATCTGGAATAGAAAGTGTCGCAGAATTCTTGGTTAATGTTTTGCTCAAACTTCTTCCGTAGAAACTGGATGAAAAAATAAAAAGATATGAAAATGGGAATTACTTTGTGGTTTTTAGGGCTTCTTGGAAAAGTTTCTTGACCGCTGTTATTCGTGCCTTCTGCGCTAGAACATCGCTTGTAACTAGGTCTAAGGCTTCTTCTGGACACCATTTGACACATTGCGGTTCGCCTTGTTCCTTGCACAAATCGCATACATATACAACCTTATTTTCTGGGTGAAGCATAATAGCTCCGTAGTCGCATGCTTCGATGCACCATCCACAGCCATTGCATTTATCTTCGTCCACTTGAATTACACCAGTTTCTTCGGACTGTGTTAAAGCATCTCTTGGGCACGCAGCAACACACGGTGGATCTTCACACAGCCTGCAAGTAACAGCCAAGTTTACGAGCTGATTCATTCTGATGACGCGAATTCTGGATTTTAATGGGTTAAACGCTTTGCCTTTGGTCAGTGAGCAGATGTATTCGCAGACTTGGCATCCTACGCATTTTTCTGGGTCTGCTGAAACGAATTTTTTTTCATGAATTTTTACCATTAACTATTCCTCCATTTGCCTTGCAGTTTTTCCTTCTACTATGGGAATCAAGTCGTCCATGCCTAATTCTTCGAGTTTTTCAACTGTTGGTATGCCCTCTCTTGTCCATCCACGCGAAGCGTAATAGTCGTCTAGAAGCAAATCAAGTTCTTCTTGTGAAACATAGGCGCCTTTTGATGGGCCTTCATCAGTGATTGGTTGATGCATAACCTTGTATGGGAGCGTGTCGTCTTTTCTGGTTAAGCCTTCTCTAATGTTGAATAGTCGGGCAACATTGTTTATTCTTTCGCCAGTCTTCTTGAGTTCTTCTGGTGTCATTTCGATTCCAGTCACTAAAGTGTAGAGCTTTGTCATGTCTTCGAGTTCCTTGTAGTATGTGCCTCTTGAGAATTTGCAGACTATGAACGAATCGATTAGGTTGTATACGTCTTCCATGTCTTTGACTAGTTTGCCTCTTCCTTTTTCTGCAACTAAGCGGTTGACTTTGCCTTTCACGTCAAAAGCATAAGCTCCATGTCGGTTATGGTCTGCTCCTCGGAAGGAAACAGCAAAACCTAACGCGGCTGTTTTGAGGGCTCTTAGGTCGTAACCCGTGACTTCAACGCCTTTAATGTGTTGCCCCAGTTTCTCGGCGCCTTTGCCTATTTTCTCACCAGCAATTTTGACGCCTTCAGCGAGTATGTCGCCTATGCCTTCTCTTTTGCCAATCATTTCAATAAGCTTAACCATTGCTTCAGCGTTACCGAACCGCGCATCTATTCCACCCAAGTCTTCTTGTGTCAATATCCCCTGTTCGTAGCAGTCCATGGCAAAACCAGCTATTACACCAGCGCTGATGGCATCTATTCCATAATAGTTGCACAAGTCCATTCCTTTAATAATAGCGTCGAGGCGGTCCACGCCGCAGTATGGTCCCATAGCCCACAATGTCTCGTATTCCATCCGTGTCATAGTGCCCTTGTATGGTCCTTCAGCGACAACGCACATATGTTCGCATCGCATGGCACAGGAGCTACATCCTATGATTTTTGCCACAAACCGTTCGTTTAGGCTTTCTCCGCTGACTTTTTCTGCGCTGTCGAAACGTGAATTGTTATAGTTCCTCGTAGGCATGCAAGACAGTGAATTGTGAACCAAAACGTTTTCAGGCGTGCCCAGAGTCCTATATTTCTGAGTGGCTGGACCTTTCATTCTTTCATGAAATTCCTTAACATACTCCATGAACTCGTCTGGCTTTGCCGCCATAATGTCCCGTGTTCCGCGGACGGCAATTGCCTTAAGATTCTTTGAACCCATGACAGCGCCTAATCCTGTTCTTCCAGCCGCGCGTGTTTTATCGTTTATGATGCACGCTATTCGAACAAGTTTTTCTCCGGCAGAACCAATAGCAGCAACACGAATGTAATAGTCGCCTAACTCCTCTCTTATGGCTTCTTCAGTATCGGCAGGTGATTTACCAGCTAGATGTGAAGCATCCAAAATTTGAACAGAGTCGTCGTCAATCCAAACATAAGCCAGTTTTTCTGCTTTACCTTTAAAGATAATTGCATCATATCCAGCTCTTTTCATTTCTGTGCCAAAAGAACCATGAGATTTGGCTTCGCCGACACCATAGCTTTGCGGTGATTTTGAAACAAAAGCGTGTCCGTTTCCACCTGTGGGCCACACTGAACCTGATATGGGTCCCGTAGATAAGACAAGTGGGTTATCCGGGCTGAATGGCTCTACACCAGGTTTTGAGTTATCCAGCCATAGCCTCATGCCTAAGCCTATTCCGCCAATGTATTTTTTTGCATATTCTTCATTTAATAGCTCTACGTGGGTTTTTCCAGTTGTTAAGTCTATATGAAGTATTCGACCAGCATAGCCGTACAAACTTTTTCCTCCAAACTTAATTTAAAGGAAATATAGAATGTGTAAAATAAATATATTAATGTAATGGATTAACCCACTGAAATTCACTATTCTCTTAATCTTTAAGCTACTCTAATGTAACCAATGTTTCTTGTATGAAGGTGATGGGCACAGTGATTATCACACATTGCATGATGCGAAACAATTATTTTAATTAATTAAACATTGATGATTGAAAAATTGAGAAGAAACATGCTTTTACAGTGCTTCTTTCAGAATTTCAAGAATGTCTCTTACTACAATCTTGTTTTCCACATCCAACACTTTGATAGCGTCTTCTAAAGTCGTAATGCAATATGGGCAGGCTGTTGCTATAACATCAACGCCAAGGTCTAACGCTTCTTCAACACGGTCCACGCAAGGTCTCTTTTCAGGCTGAGCCTCTTCTGTCCAGACTTTTCCGGCTCCGCCGCCGCAGCAGAAGCTGCTTTGTTTCGTTCTTTTCATTTCAACAAGCTCCAAACCCTTTATTGACCGCAAAATTTCTCTAGGCGCATCGAAGACATCGTTACGTTTGCCCAAAAAGCATGGGTCATGGTAAGCAACTTTTTTGTTTACTGTTTTCGATGTGGTGATTTTGCCCTGTTTTATCGCTTCAGCCAAGAATTGCGTATAATGTTGAACGTTTAGTGTTGCTTCGCTGTATGGCATGTCATGTTTGAAGGTGTTGTAGCAGTGTGGTGACAAGGTTACGATTTTTTCTGCGTTAAACTTTTTGAACATAGCCACGTTGTGTTCAGCAAGCATTTCGAATAGTCCTTTTTCGCCTAGTCTGAGGATGTGGTCTCCACAGCACCATTCTTCACTGCCTAAAGTTGCGTAACTAACGCCTAACTTGTCAAATATTGAAGCCATAAGCCTAGCAATTTCTTGGTTTCTTATGTTATAGGCATTTGAGCAACACACGAAATATAGAACATCGGCTTCTGTGACGTTTGGATATGTTTTAACATTTGAATTCTTATTCCAATCCATTCTTTTGCTTTGATGCGTTCCCATGGGATTGTTATATTTGTAGACGCTTTCCAGCACATCTTTGACTGTTCTTGGAATATCACCTGATTCCACTATCAAACAGTGGTCGTCAACTATGGCGTTTGCACATGGAAGCAGTTTTGGACAGAACATCGTACATGAATTGCATTGGGTGCACAGCCAAATGTTATCTGCCATTGACTTTAGTCGTTGTTCGCCGCCTTCGTCGCGTGAATCAGTTATGAAACGGTAGTTGGCAGTTAAAGCCGAAGGCCCGAGGAATCTTTCATCTATGGCTGCTGGACAAGCGGAGTGGCATATTGAACATTTTATGCAGAGCGTCAAATCCCAAAACTTCTTGAGCTCTTGTGGCATTTGTGTAAACTCGCTGGGCTTCTTCAGCTCCTCTTCATTCTTTATCAGAATGGTCTTAATCCTAGCATAAGTGTCAAAAAACGGTTGAATGTCAACTACCAAGTCTTTTATGACTGGCATGTTGGACAGAGGCTCTAATGTGATTGAATCGACGCCTAAGTCGAGTACTTGCGTGTAACAGGCTAGCATAGGTTTTCCATTGACGTTAATTCCGCAGCTTCCGCAGATTCCCATTCTACACGAGTGCCTAAACGTGAGTGTTTCGTCAAGATTATCTTTAATGTATTGTAGTCCCTCTAGGATTGTTGTGCCTTTGTAGACGGGCACCTTATATGTGGATGTAAAATACTTCTCAGTTTCCGGGTTGAAACGATTTATTCTGAACTCCACAATTTTATTCATTTTGGTGCTCATTCAATACGCCTCCTAGTAGGTTCGTGCAGCTGGCGGCCACCTCGTTATCGTAACAGGAATATACTCAAGCCTGGGGCCGTCTTTCGTCTGATATGCCAAAGTGTGTTTTAGCCAGTTTTCGTCATCGCGTTTTGGATAATCACGTCTAGAATGGGCGCCTCTGGATTCTGTTCTGGCAAGCGCAGAGATGATTGTGATTTCTCCTAAGTCTAACATGAAGTCGAGTTGCAAAGCAGAGGCAAAACCAGTGTTAAACTGTTTGCCTTTATCTTCAACCTTTATATTCTTGAATCTCCGCTTTAGTTCCCTTATTTCTTTCAATGCGCTTTCAAGCTGATCGCCTATTCTAAATATCCAAACTTTTGTGTTCATCATACGCCTCAACTCGTCTCTTATGGCTGATACTCTCTCGTTACCTTCGCTACCTAAAATCCCATCAAAGACCCTTTTCTCCTCAGCTAAAACCATCTGATTTGAGACTTCGTGGAAACTGTATAACGATGCACATTTAGCTGCTTCTTCGCCAGCAACCGCCCCGAAAACTAGGCATTCAGCTGTAGAGTTTGTGCCCAGCCTATTAGCGCCATGAATACTAACGCATGAACATTCGCCTGCAGCATACAAGCCTTTAATTGACGTTTCAGTTTTTATGTTTGTGCGGATTCCACCCATTGAATAGTGAGCAGCCGGTCTGATTGGTATATACTCCTTAACTGGGTCTACTCCGCCAAGCTTTATTGCAACATCGCGAATAAGCGGTAACCGCTCGTTTATTTTCTCTTCGCCCAAATGAGTAAGGTCTAAAGCAATGTAAGGTCCATAAGGTCCTTCCCATCCTCTGCCTTCAAGAATTTCTGTTTGCTCCGCCCTAGAAATTACATCGCGCGGTGCCAACTCCATCTTTTCAGCAGCATAGTTTTTCATGAAACGTTCGCCTTTAGCATTCAGTAAGTATCCTCCTTCGCCGCGGGCTCCTTCAGTTATCAGCACTCCAGATGGAACCAATCCTGTCGGGTGGAATTGGACGAATTCCATATCCATTAAGGGCGCGCCTGCACGGTATGCCATTGCCATTCCGTCGCCTGTTGTTGTATGCGAGAATGTTGTAAATTCGTATATGCGTTCGTAACCGCCTGTCGCCATTATGATGGCTTTTGTTTGGAATGCGTGCATTTTGCCTGTTTTCATTTCTATGGCTGTCAAACCCACTGCAGTGTTGTTGTCAACTAGTATGGACGTGACGAACCACTCGTCGTAGAAGTTGACGTTATCGTATGATGTGGCTTTTCCATATAACGTGTGCATTTCGTGGAAACCCGTCATGTCTGCTGCAAAACAGGCTCTTGGAAAAGTGTGTCCGCCAAAGGGGCGTTGGTCTATTTTTCCGTCTGGCGTTCGGCTCCATGGGCATCCCCAATGTTCCGTTAGGATTATTTCTTTTGGTGCGTTTTTGACGAAAAATTCCACAGCGTCTTGGTCTGCGAGGTAATCCGCTCCCTTAATAGTGTCAAAAGCGTGTAAATCAAACGAGTCTTTTTCTCGCATTACAGCGCCTGTTCCGCCTTGCGCACAAACAGAATGCGAACGCAGAGGATGAAGTTTCGAAATGACAGCTATGTCCAATTTGCTATTGACTTCGGAAGCGGCAACTGCAGCTCTTAAACCTGCTAAGCCGGCTCCAACAATAAGTATGTCGTGAGCATACTTTTCCATTATGTTATTCACCTATTTGGAGAAACCTAAGTTTATCAGCTAACCTTTATAGTTTTTCCAAACCTTTAGGATGTAAGAATATTTATTTTGGCTAAAATCCTATTGGTTTCAGAAATAGATACGTCTGTTGGTGAGTAGAAAGGGCAAGAAAATGTTTGAGAAAATCTTGATTGCCAATCGCGGAGAAATAGCTATCAGAGTCATTAGGGCTTGCAGAGAATTAGGAGTTAAAACGGTGGCCGTCTATTCAGAGGCTGATGTTAAATCTTTACATGTGCGATATGCAGACGAATGTTACCCTATAGGACCTGCAGAACCAGCCAAAAGCTATCTGGACATAGACAAAATAATTACAGTGGCAGAAAAATCTGGATGCGAAGCCATACATCCCGGTTACGGCTTTCTCTCTCAAATACCCGCATTTGCTAAAGCATGCGAAAAAAACAGCATAAAGTTTATTGGACCTAGAAGTGAGATTTTGCAGAAAATGGGCAGCAAGGTGAGCGCCCGCAAAATAGCTTCTGAAGCTAATGTGCCAATAATTCCCGGAAGCATAGAGCCGGCTCAAAACATTGATGAAGCTTTACAGATGGCAGAACAGGTTGGATATCCCGTTTTGGTTAAGGCTGTTTACGGCGGTGGAGGAAAGGGTATGCGAATAGCCTTTGGTAAGGATGAGCTGATAAAAGCTTTAGAGTTGGCTGTTTTAGAGGCTGAAGCGTCTTTTGGCAGTCGAGAAATTTATGTAGAGAAATTCCTTCCAAGAGTGAGGCACATAGAGTTTCAAGTTTTAGCAGACAGCCAAGGAAATACTGTGCATCTTGGAGAAAGAGAATGCTCCCTTCAAAGGAGATATCAGAAGCTTGTTGAGGAAACTCCATCCACGTTTATGACTGATAAGCTGAGGGAAGATATGGGAAAGGCTGCAGTGAAGATTTCAAAGGCTGTAGAGTACGTTAATGCTGGGACAGTCGAGTTTTTAGTTGACCAAAATAGGAATCACTATTTCTTAGAGATGAACACTCGGCTTCAGGTTGAACATCTAATTACTGAAATGGTAACTGGCATAGACATTGTGAAATCCCAAATTCAAATTGCGGCAGGACAGAAAATTGAGCATAAGCAAAAGAGCATTACTGCAAGAGGTCATTCGATAAATTGCAGAATCAACGCCGAAGACCCATACAACAATTTTATGCCATCACCTGGAACTGTCACAAATCTTCACTTGCCGAGCGGTCCAGGAGTTAGGGTTGACACGCACATGTATGTTGGCTATTCAGTTTCAGTTTTTTATGATCCCTTAATAATGAAGCTTGCAGTTTGGGGCACAAATCGTGATGAATCCATACAAAGGATGAAAAATGCGCTAAACGAATTTGTCCTGGAAGGAGTTAAAACCACTGTTCCTTTTCATAAGAAAATTATGGAAAACGAACGATTCATTAAAGGAGACATCCACATCAATTTCATCGAAGAAGCAATTGGAGAAGTTCTGCCAAAACAAGCTTTGGAGGAAGAGGAAACCGCTGCAGTGATTGCTGTCCTAGTCGACCAGATAGAAAGAAGCGGCACTAAGGCAGTAATCCCACGAAAGGAGTCTAAAGCAGTTTCTTTATGGAAACTTGCAGAAAGAGTGAGAAGGCGGGGAAAAACAGTTTGATGATTCACGAAGTTTTTGTGAATAATAAGCTGCACAGTGTCAAGGTTTTGGAGAAAAATGGCAACGTCTTCCTAATTGAAGTAGGCAGTAAAACCGTCAAAGTTAAACTTAACCTTATTCAAGGAAAAACATTGACAATTGAGATTAATGGTGAAGTCTTTCAAGCGGATGTGGAAAGAACTCAAAGAGGCTCGCTTAAAATAAAAAGTAGTGGAAAAGTTTTCGAAGTTCAATGTCTACCCAAAATACTGAAGGAAACCGTTGAAAAGCTTGAATCCCCATTGCTTGCTACTAAAAAACCTGCTGCTCGCTTGCCAAGCGAAAATGGTGCTGTGGTTGCTCCTATTGCAGGCAGGATTGTGCTGTTGAATGCTAGTCTTGGAGAGAAGGTTGAACGCGGAACATGCATATGCATTTTAGAAGCCATGAAGATGGAGAACGAGGTTGTTGCGCCAAAAACTGGAGTTGTGAATGAGATTCGAGTTTCTAAAGGAGCTATTGTGAATAAAGGAGACGTTCTCGCAGTTATCGGTTAGAATGGTTTTTAGTGGAAACTAGTGCCTTGCCTTCTGTATTAGAAACTTTTTTATAACATGTTTCGAAAGCTATCTGCTGGTCTTTGAAGGGAGTTGAAGCATGAATTGATTACTCGTGTGCGTCACATTGGAATTGCCGTGAGCGATTTGGATGAGGCAATTAAGCTTTATCGTAATGTGTTGGGTTTAGAGCTTGAGGATAATCGTGAAATAAAAGAGATGAAAATGCGTGTAGCTCTCTTCTCTACTGGCGGCGAAACCCAAATCGAGCTTATTCAGCCAACAGATAATGAAACAGCCCTTGCCAAGTTTATTGAAAAACGTGGTGAAGGCATCCATCATATCGCATTGGAGGTTGACGACATTGAATCTGCCCTTGACATTGTTAGGAAGAAAGGTTTGTTTCTTGTAGACGAGAAGCCACGGATTGGCGTTCACGGGAAAAAAATTGCGTTTATCCACCCTAAAAGCACCAGGGGCGTTCTTCTCGAATTCGTCATGAAATAACATTGTCTTCGAATGGCAATTGCTTTAAGCATGCACTTTTCGTAAAATCTTCTGTGTGGAAAGTGTGAATCAAGTTAAGAATGTGTTCTTGATTCAAGCTTTGAATTCCTTTGTAGGCGGTGTCTTAGGGGTTGCTGTACCGCTGATGATGAAAGCGCGGAACGTTGACGTGGTTGTCATCGGTTTCGTGTTTGCATCTATGCCTCTGATTATGCAGTTGGGACGAATGTTCTTCGCTACTATCTCGGATTTCTGGGGTAGAAAACTTTTCTTTGTTTCTAACGGCGTGTTAGGCATTATTTCTGGCTTAATTTATTATGCTGCTCATTCGCCTTTGGAATTCTTGTTTGGAAAAGTTATGGAAGGCACTAAGGAAGGGAGTTTGTGGGCTGTGAACCGGGCTTTTCTTTTAGAGAAGAATGGTGGTCATTGGGGAATTCTGGTTTATTTGAGGACAGTTGCATATGTGGCTTATGCCTTAGGAGGCTTAATTGCCGGTTTTCTTATCGTCTGGTTTTTGTTTGAAGGCACAATGCTCATCTGCGCTTTGTTTAGCCTCTTTGTGCTTACACTGGCTTTGCTGCTAGCTACCGAAAAGCGTGGTCAGTTCAGCATTACAAAGGCTTTGCGATTTTTGGATTTCAGAAAGAAAACCAGAACATTCAAGATTTTCCTTTTCTTGTTTTTTGTTATGGGTGTGTCCTTTGGTTTTGTAGGCGGTTTCGTTATTCCTTTGTTTTTGGATGCAGTTGGGTTTGAGGCAGAAGGAATCGGGTTAGTTTTTGGAATGGAGATTTTGGTGGCGGGTTTGTTTTCGTATCTCTTTGCCAAAAGTAGTAAAATGCGCGAGCTTATTCTTTTAAGCGGAGTTTTGTTTTCAATCACACTTTTTCTACTCGGGTTCACAAGTTGGATTCTGGCAGCCGCCCTCGTGATTTTCTTCGGTTTTGTTCAAGGCATGGCTAGCATTGGTCAAGAAGGCATCTTATCCAAAGTCACCGATAAGGAGTCTTATGGAACTGACATCGGTTTGCTAATGATGGGACTGCACTTGGGTGAAACGTTAAGCCTAGCCTTATCAGGTGTTCTCATTGCATTGTGGGGTTTTGTGGCACCGTTTATGCTTGCTGCCTCTACATATACCCTTTTTTATATAGGTGCATATATACTCTTAAAAGAGTAGCACAGACGAGAACATAGCTAAGGAAGGCTAGTAAACGTGGATGTGGATAGACTTCAAGAAGGCTTATGCACTAAACGGTTTGGCAAACGCATAGTTTTTCTGCAAGAAATAGACTCGACAAACAATTACGCTAAAAAATTAGCCAGCTACGGCGCAGAAGAAGGAACAGTTGTAATAGCGGAAACACAGACAGCTGGGCGAGGAAGACTTGGGCGAGAGTGGATTTCACCAATGGGTGGACTATACCTTTCTATCATTCTTAGACCCAAAATCAGAGCAGTCGAAGCTGTTAAGCTTGTGTTTGTGGCAAGTTTAGCAGTTGCTAAGGTTCTGAATGAAATCTATAGGCTTAGTGTGGAGACTAAGTGGCCTAATGATGTGCTTGTAAAAGGAAAGAAAGTTTGTGGCATTTTGGCTGAAAGCAATACGGCGGGCGAGAAAGTTAATTATACTGTAATAGGCTTGGGTGTAAATGCAAACTTCAGTGTTGAAAAAACTTTGCCAAAAGAACTTGCAGAAACTGCAACTTCTCTGGAGAATGAGCTGGGCAGAAAAATCCTATTTGAAGAACTTTTTCGCGAGTTAATTGAGAAACTGGAAACTGTATACTACTTGTTCTTGAAGGAAGGATTTGCCCCTATTTTGGATGAGTGGAAAAAGTATGCTTGTTTTCTGGGCCAAAAGGTGGAAGTGGCTAGTGGCGCTGAAAAATTACATGGTATAGCGGTGGACATTGATTCAGACGGCTCACTAATTTTAAAACAGAATGATAGTTCAATAAAGTTAGTGTCTGGAGACCTCTCGCTAAATTAACTACGCCTCTTTCAATACAAAATCAGTCTTCTTTTTCATATTAATTACCATATTTATTTCCATAGGTTCTAAATATTTGTTGGTGCATTATACTGTTTTAATTTGAGGTAATCCGTGATGCCTACAATAAAAGAACCGTTAGTCGACGAAAAAATTAAACGTTTACATGAATTAAATGAGCAGGCTAAACTTGGTGGCGGCCAAAAACGCATCGAAGAGCAACATGCTAAAGGCAAGCTGACAGCCCGCGAGCGCATAGAGCTTCTGCTTGACCCTGGTAGCTTCAACGAACTTGACCGTTTTGTGGTTCACCAATGCACTGAATTTGGAATGCAAGACCGCAAATTCCTTGGTGACGGCGTCGTAACTGGCTATGGCACAATAGATGGCAGACTCGTCTATGTGTTCAGTCAAGACTTCACAGTTTTCGGCGGTTCACTCGGCGAAATGTTTGCAAAGAAAATCTGCAAACTTATGGATTTAGCCCTAAAAACAGGTGCGCCAGTAATAGGCTTAAACGACAGTGGCGGCGCACGCATACAGGAAGGCGTCGTAAGCTTAGCAGGTTATGGCGATATATTCTTTCGTAATGTGATAAGCTCCGGTGTGATTCCGCAAATAAGTGCTATAATGGGACCATGCGCGGGAGGAGCTGTCTATTCGCCGGCAATGACAGACTTCATAATAATGGTTGACAAGACAAGCCACATGTTCATTACTGGTCCAGACGTGGTTAAAGCTGCGTTGGGACAAGAAGTAACTTTTGAGGAACTAGGCGGCGCCATGGTGCACAGCACAGTCAGCGGTGTTGCGCACTTTATCGCCAAAGGCGAACAGCATTGTATACAGCTAATCAGAAAACTGTTAAGCTATATACCAAACAACTATTTGGAAGATCCACCTGCTGTTGCGCCGACAGACGACCCGAATAGAACAGACGAAGGTTTAGCCTATGTAATTCCGGATGATCCAGATAAGCCATACGACGTTGAAGACATAATAACGCGAGTAGTTGACAACAACGAATTCTTTGAGATTCAGCCTCTTTGGGCACAAAACATCGTCATAGGATTTGCACGTTTAAATGGTAAACCAGTCGGCATAGTGGCCAACCAGCCTATGCACTATGCGGGCGCGTTAGACATAAACAGTAGCATGAAAGCTGGACGCTTCATACGCTTCTGCGACTGCTTCAACATCCCAATAATCACTTTTGTAGATGTCCCAGGTTTCTTGCCAGGCACCGATCAAGAACATGGCGGCATAATCAAACATGGTTCGAAACTGCTTTATGCTTATTGTGAAGCAACAGTCCCAAAAATCACAACAATACTCCGCAAATCATACGGCGGCGCATACGACGTTATGGGAAGCAAGCACTCGGGTGCAGACATAAACTACGCGTGGCCAACAGCAGAAATCGCTGTTATGGGATCGCATGGCGCAATAAACATAATCTTCCGTAAGGAAATCGCTGAAGCTTCAGACCCGGAACAGAAGCGCTTGGAACTTGTAAGCGACTATCGAAGAAAGTTTGCGAGTCCATACATAGCTGCTCAGAAAGGCTACATAGATGAAGTTATAGAGCCAGCAGAAACTAGACCCAAACTCATCAGCGCATTAGAATCGCTTGCGACAAAACGTGAGCCGCGCCCAAGCAGAAAACATGGAAACATACCTCTATAAAATTATACGAAAAGCAGTAATTCTTTTGGTGATGAATCACACATGAGAAAAAGCGAGTTGCCGCCTATCACGAAAAGCAGACTAGTAACAGATTTCAAGAAGCTTGGAATAAAGCGTGGCGACACTATTATGCTTCATGTGCCAGTAAAGGCGATAGGCTGGATTGTAGGCGGTCCTGATGTCGTGATTCAAGCATTGCTTGATGTTCTCGGCACTGATGGAACATTAATGATGTGCATAGGATGGGAAGACGCGCCCTACCATTTTGCAGAATGGAACGAGGAATGGCAACAAGCATACCTAAAGGAGTGTCCACCCTTCGACCCCAAAACATCCCGCGCATACAGAAAATGGAGCATATTGACCGAATATCTGCGCACGTGGCCAGGGGCATACCGCAGTAATCATCCAGATGCCTCATTTGCGGCAGTAGGCGCGCGAGCCAAATGGATAACTGAAAACCATCCACTTCAATATGGATACGGACCTGGTTCACCACTGGCAAAACTGTGCGAAGCAAAAGGAAAAGTCTTGCTTCTCGGAGCACCGTTCGACACGATCACACTTCTACATTATGCTGAACATTTGGCTAAAGTTCCTAACAAGCTCATAGTACATTATAAGCTCCCAATTTTACGCAACGGAAAACGGGTATGGGTAGAAATTGAAGAGTTTGATACTTGCGGGGGTATCTTGCCAAATGCTAGAGAATACTTCAAAATTATCCCGTGTGAGTTTCTGTCTTTCGGCAAGGCCCTCTCTGGAAAAGTGGGAAATGCACAATCGTATCTTTTCGATGCTAATGAACTTGTCAATTTTGCAGTGCGATGGCTTGAAAGAAAATACGGAAATTCACCACTATAGATTAATACCGCTTCGCCCACCTTTTCTACCCTTAAGTTCAATGTATACATAAGGGAGGGGCTAGCCGCTACGAGTAAGCCAGTCAAAATCACTGACACCACCTTTAGAGATGCACATCAATCATTGATGGCTACGAGAATGCGCACAGACACCATGCTGTCTATAGCAGAAAAGATAGATCAAGTAGGCTTCTTCTCTCTGGAAATGTGGGGAGGCGCCACATTCGACGTAGCAATTCGCTACTTAGCCGAAGACCCATGGGAACGCATACGCACATTAAAACGTCACATCAAAAATACGCCTTTTCAAATGTTACTACGAGGACAGAATGTTGTTGGCTACCGCAACTATCCAGATGACGTAGTAATAAAATTCGTGGAAAAAGCCGCCCAAAACGGCATAGACATCTTCCGAATATTCGACGCATTAAACGACATACGCAATATGGAAACCGCTATAAAAACAGTCAAAAAAGTAGACAAACACGCACAAGGCACAATTTGCTACACTATCAGTCCCGTCCACACAACAAAGTATTATGTGAAAGTCGCCAAACAACTAGCTAAACTTGAATGCGACTCCATATGCATCAAAGACATGGCAGGCATGCTTGCACCTCAACCAGCTTATGAGCTAATAACCGCCCTAAAAAAAGAAGTAAGCTTACCAGTGCATTTGCATTCACATAGCACAAGCGGCATGGTCATGATGACATATCTACGCGCATGCGACGCAGACGTAGACATAATTGACACGGCTTTCTCTCCATTAGCTTGGGGCACCTCACAGCCTCCAGTTGAATCCGTCGTAGCTGCATTGAAAGGAACACCCTACGACCCAGGCTTAGACTTGGAACTTCTCCATGAAATTGCAGAATATTTCCGTGAATTACGTGAGAAATATTATGACCAGCTGAAACTAATCGACCCCAAAGCCGAGCGAATCGACGCTTCCATAATAGTTCACCAAATTCCTGGGGGAATGTTCTCCAACCTTCTTGAACAATTAAAAGAGCAAAAAGCGCTTCACAGATTGAAAGAAGTTTTGAAAGAGGTTCCTAAAGTTAGAAAAGAGTTGGGATATCCACCGCTTGTTACTCCCACTAGTCAGCTTGTGGGCATTCAAGCCGTTTTTAATGTTCTTTCTGGAAAACGCTATAGCATCATGCCCAAAGAAATAAAAGATTACGTGAAAGGCTTGTATGGAAAGCCGCCAGCCCCTATCGACTCGAAAGTGGAAAAGAAAATTATTGGCGACGAAGAGCCCATCACTTGTCGTCCAGCTGACCTCCTAGAGCCTGGGCTTAACAAGATACCAGACGATGTAAAACCGTACATTGAAAGCGAAGAAGATGAACTGACGTATGTGCTGTTTCCGCAAGTAGCCTTAGAATTCTTCAAAAAAAGGAAAGCAAAAAAAGAAGAAGCCAAAACCATGATTGCACCAAAGAAAATTGCAGTGCTCGAAGAGGTTGCCGCGGTTTCTGTCGCCGTTGCCACATACTTAAAAGGTTTAAAGGGTGCTAAGGCGTTAACTCTAACAAAAGCGAAAGGCGCATTATCGCCATGGGTTTTAGTTGGGCGCCAAAACCTAGCCGAATATGGTGCATAAAATTGCCAACGTACAAAATTTTTATCGATGGTAAGCCCAGAAAAATCGAATTAACAAAAACTGGTGAAACTTCCTTCGCAGTGAAAGTAGACAACAAACCTGTCAACGTTAGATTGCCAGAAGAGAAGCTGAACTTAGAAAAAGCATTTTCAATAAATGTTGATGGCAAAACATACAAAGCAGAATTGCCCAAAATCGACTATGACAAACTTTTCCCCGTCAAAGTGGAAGAAGTCACTTTCAAAGCCGAAATAAAAACCCCAGCAACCAAATCAACATTAACAGCTTTTGAGCCAATCGCATTAACATCCACTGTAAGAAAGACGGCAACAACAAAGCAGGCAATTGAAGGCGCCGTCACCGCACCTATGACTGGTAGAATCCTATCAGTAAAAGTTGAGAAAGGCAATCATGTGGAAACTGGTCAAATCTTATGCATTCTGGAAGCCATGAAAATGGAGAACGAAATTGTTGCGCCTAAGGCTGGAACAGTTCGAGAAGTTTACGCTTCTGAAGGTTCTTCAGTGAACGAAGGCGAACCTCTATTCTTAATCGACTAGAAGATGGAAGGCGGTTTATACTCGCCGAAAACTTCTCGTAATGTATTGCATATTTCACCTAGCGTTGCATACTCTTTTACTGCCTCAAGTATGCAGGGCATAAGGTTCACGTTTTCCTTCTCAGCAGCTTTGCGCAACTTGTTTAATGCATTTGCTACTTTTGCTTTGTTCCTTTCTTTTTTTATCCAGTTCAAGCGTTCAATGAGCGTCTTCTCAATTTTAGGGTCTACTTTCAGTATAGTCATTGGAATTTTTTCTTCATTTATGAATTCATTTACACCCACAATAGTTCGTTTTTTGGTTTCAACTTCTTTTTGAAAGCGATAGGCGCTCTCCACGATTTCTCGTTGCATAAATCCTTTTTCTATTGCAACAACTGCTCCACCCATACCATCAATTTTTTCAATGTACTCTGCAACTTTCTCTTCAATCTGTTTTGTTAAATACTCTACATAATATGAACCTGCAATTGGGTCAATAGTGTCGACTACTCCGCTTTCGTAAGCTATTATCTGTTGAGTTCTGAGGGCGATTGTCACTGCGTGCTCGCTTGGCAAAGCATAGGCTTCATCAAACGAATTTGTATGCAATGATTGGGTTCCACCTAAAACGCTTGCCAATGCTTGAAGCGCTGTCCGAATGACGTTGTTGTAGGGCTGCTGAGCCGTAAGCAAGACACCAGAGGTTTGAGTGTGAAAGCGAAGCATCCACGAAGCAGGATTTTTGGCTTTAAAGCGTTCGCGCATTATTTTTGCCCATAACTTTCTTGCAGCTCTGAATTTGGCTATCTCCTCGAAAAAGTTGTTGTGGGCTGCGAAGAAAAAGGATAACCTGCCTGCAAATTTGTCTAGGTCCAAGCCTCTGTCAATGGCTGCTTGCACGTATGCAATTGCGTTTGCGAATGTGAAGGCAATTTCTTGAACTGCTGTTGCGCCGGCTTCGCGTATGTGGTAACCGCTTACGCTAATTGTATTCCACAGCGGCATGTGCTGTGAGCAGTACTCGAAAATGTCGGTGACAAGACGCATTGAGGGTTTAGGTGGGTAGATATACATGCCTCTGGCAACGTACTCCTTCAGAATGTCGTTTTGAACTGTGCCGCCGAGCTTCAACTGTTCCACGCCTTGTTTCTGTCCAACTGCAATATACATGGCAAGCAAAACATTCGCAGGCGCATTAATCGTCATAGAAGTAGTAACCTTGTCGAGCGGAATTCTGCTGAAAAGAATCTCCATGTCACGCAAAGTGCTTGCGCTTACGCCTACTTTTCCAACTTCGCCAGCTGCCATCGGATGGTCACAGTCATAGCCTACTTGGGTTGGGAAGTCGAAAGCTACGCTTAAGCCTGTCTGCCCTTGCTCCAGCAAGTACTTGAAGCGTTGATTTGTTTGTTCAGCCGTCCCGAAGCCTGCGTATTGCCGCATAGTCCACAATCTCGCGCGGTACATTGTTGGATAGACGCCGCGAGTAAGTGGATACTCGCCTGGAAAACCTAAGTCACGCAAATAGTCAACGTTTGCCACGTCGTCCGGCGTGTAAATGCGGCTTACGGGAATATTTGAACTTGTGGAAAATTCGCCTTTTTCTGGAAGTTTTTCAAGGCTTTTTAAAACGGTTTCTTTTTCCCACTTTTCTTTTCTCTGTTTTATTTCTTCCAGTTTTCTCTTGCTAAACAACATGAAAGCACCTAGAATTAGACTGTTTGAGAAACATAAAAGAATTGTCAACGACTATTTTGGTTTTTTCCCTGTTATGTAGAAGCCTCTTTTCTCTAGTTGTTCAAGTAGTTCTTTTGGTTCTGGATGCCATTGACCCCATTTTCTACAGATGTGTTCTGTCCAGCTGTAGTTTTCGTATGTGAATGTTTCTGGGCGATTCGCTTCTAACGGTATCTTTGCCTTTAGTTTGCGATAATAGTCTTGTGCGAGATAACCTTCATCCATCTGCTGCATGGCTCGTGAAACCATATCATCGGTTAGCTCTGGATATTTGTCCTCAAAAAGCGTAAACTCCATTGGATAGCGTGGTCGCGGCGGCGGATTTTCGGCAGGATAACCCATCACCAATTGTACAAGCGGAAACACATGTTTTGGCAAGTTATACTCTTGTGCAATTTTATCAGCTCTATAGGGCGCGCTTCCAAGGAAACAGCTACCTAATCCAAGGCTTCTTCCAGCGACTACCATGTTTTCCGCCATCAAAGCTGCATCTTGAATCCCAAACATCAAAAGCGTCAAATCGTTAGTGACTATCTGCCAATTTCTTTTAGCCATAATACGTTCAAATTTGTGAATGTCAACACAAATTGTGAAGAGAAGTGGCGCCTTCCAAGGGTTTCGCTCTCTGTTCCTTGATAATAGTATGCTGTATAACTGCGAAGCGAAAGGAGCTTGTTGACCTGCCCTTACAATTGTTTCTAAAACCTCTTCTGAAGGCGTTTCATCAGTATATTTACGAATCGACTTGTGTTCAAGCATGGTCTGAATAACTAAATTATTTTTCATAGTGTCTTACCATTTTGCAAGATAATTACTAAATCAAGAGTGCTACATATAGGTCTTATTTGAAAAAGAAATAGCCGACAAGCTGAAACGGATAAATATCAAAGCCTAATCTAAAATACTCTAGATGCATAGGTGCCAAGATTTTGAAGGTTAAAGTCGAATACATGGGGCATATCAGAAACATTATTGGCAGTGTGCGAGAGGAAGAAGTCGAAATTCACGATAAATCCTCAATCGCTGACTTGCTGATAGTTCTTTCTGAAAAGTATGGTGAACCATTCAAAAAAGCTATTTACGAATCGAAAGGTGCAGATGTTAAAGCCAACTACATAATCACTGTTAACGGTTATCTACTTAACCAGTTGAAAGGCGTTGAAACTAAACTCAAAAACGGCGACCATGTGACTCTTTTGCCGATTGTAAGCGGCGGCTAATACTCTTCCTTTCTGTCAATAAGTCCGTCTCTTCTGGCTTTGTACTCTGCTATTTTGAAAACGCCTATTCCCAGAATTATGGCTCCAACAGTCGTCAAAACCAAATACGCAATGTTTGTTTGGGCGTCGAAGCTGGTTTGGTGCAGAATGGCGAATCTGATGCTTTTGAGAAAGTATGTTATGGGTAAAGCGTTTGAAATGGTTTGACCCCAGGATGGGAGTATTTCTGGTAGGAACACTACTCCTCCGAATAGGTAAAGCGTGCCTGACACGTATTCAGTTAGCATGAACTGAACCCTTGATGTCATAATGTTTATTCCGCATAACATAAAACCTAAAGCCAAAAAACAGAACATGCCAATGATTAAGCTTAACGCTAACAATGGGAAGTCTATTCCAAGCCAGTTGATTGGTATTTGCACTCCCAACAAACCTTGAAAGATGAGCAGTCCAAATCCTAATGTCAAAATTAGAGATGTCGACGCGTTTAGCACTCCATTTAAAGCTCTTCCGAGAATATACCATTTTAACGAGGCAGGCGACAAGTAGATGTGTTTTAAAACTTCGTAGTGCACCCTATCTTCATGGATTAGAATGCTCATGCTCATCATAACATGCGTGACGTAAACGAAGAAGCAGTTTCCAACAAACATGTACGCAAAATATTGGGGGTCAAATACACCTGAAGGTGATGCTAAACTTCCAATTAAGAAAATGAACCCAACAATAAGCAGACTTGCAAGCGGTCGAACAAGATAATAAATCGCAAATACCAGTGGATTAGCCCAGTTAGTGTCAATTTTCCAACCAAGCCAAATCGCCTGTTTCACAGTACGCAGAATGGTGTTTACTGCCATCTTAACGTCAGCCTCCCCTCTTTTTTGCCTAGATTCTCCATGTAATTTAACGCAAATTTAGCAAAAGGTAACAAAACCAAAATGAAAACTACTAATACGGCTACATTTAGCCATGTGTCTGTTATGCTCTCGCCTAAAATGATGACTCTTCTTATGCCATCTAATCCAAACGTCAACGGAATAAGTGATGCCAAAATTTGGATTATGAAGGGCAGATAATTCACTGGAAAGTAAAGCCCAGAGAGTAAGTAAACTGGTTCTTGGAGCAAATTCGCAGTATGCCATGCTTCTCTGCCATACAGCATAAACAATGACGCGAATAACATGCCCAAAGCATACAATGCAATAATCGTTAGAAAGAACATAAGCAATGCAGTAAAAGGCTCTTGAAGCATGAAAGGAACCTGGAAAATAAGCGTTCCGGCAATAAGAATCACCGCAGCCCTCAAAGTTGTGTTTACAATTCCTCCTAAAGCCATCCCAAGAAGAATTGCCATTCTAGATATCGGCGCAACCAAGTAAACTTCTAAGCTTCCGGTTTCTTTCTCCCAGTAAAACTGTGCTGACATGTTCCACAAAACGTTTGACCAAAACGCTACCATAGTGCCGCCGATGATGACGAAGCTAGCAAATTCAGCGGGCGCATTCAACATCTTATAAAGGTAAACGTAAGCGCTCAGAGTTAACATTGGGATTATCAGTTCTGCAATTAGCCATTCTGGTTCACGGTTGCTCCTTTAACCCTAACCCAGAGCCTCGCATAAATTACTTTTAGATTGCGGATTAGCTGCTCACGCATGGGTACCCGCTTCTCCCTCTTCAAAACCTCGACCTACAAGGCTAATGTATACGTCTTCTAGCGTCGGTTCAGTCTTGTTAACCGCCAAGATTTTTAGTTTCGCCTTCTCCAGTTCAGACATGATTTTCGAGAAAATCTCGTCATCACTAACCATAATCTTCAACGTGGTCGTGCCAGTTTGAATGTTGCGAGTCTGCGAATATCCAATCACGCCCACCATTTTGTCTATGAAACCAAAATCTGCCTGTATAGAAGCGGTTTCAACCTTCATTATCTGGTTCTCTTTAAGGTTTTCCTTAAGCGTGTTGGGACTGCCGCATGCAAGAATTCTTCCCTGATCGATTATGGCTACACGGTCGCACATTTCGTCCGCTTCAGCCATATAATGCGTTGTCAAAAGAACTGTGCCTTTAGCTTCTTTTTTCGCCCAATCCACTATATAGCTACGCAGTTTCTTCGCAGTTAACACGTCCAACCCCAGAGTAGGCTCATCCAAAAAAAGTATCTTTGGGTCACTTAGCAAACCTCTAGCAAGATTCAACCTTTGCCTATAACCAGTTGAAAGCTTAGCCATCCTTGTATTCGCGTATTCTTCAAAGTCTAAATCCGCCATCAAACCCTTTATTTTCTCTTTAGCAACAGCAGAAGATAAGCCATAAAGCTGAGAGAAAAACCACAAATTTTCTCTGACAGATAATATTCCATAACCGGGCGTCTCGCCGCCGGAAACCAAACTTATGATTTTTCGAACCTTGTCTGCCTCTTTGACTACGTTGAATCCGTCAACATGTGCCTCACCGCTTGTTGGAAGCAGAAGCGTTGTAAGAATCTTTATAAATGTGGTTTTGCCTGCCCCGTTCGGACCTAAGAGCCCAAAAACCTCTTTTTCGCCTATTGACAGAGAGACTTTATTTAAAGCCTTTACAGTCTCGCTTTTGCCTTTGAATATTCTCGTCAAGTCTCTCGTTTCAATAGACTGTGACAATTTCTAACCACGGGTTAACAAACAGAAAAAACTCTCGTAATTAAGAATTTCTGTTCATCATAAAACGCGCGGAAACAATGCTTTTATTGCAAAATATTTTAAGCTGGACGATATCTTATGATGTTTTCTGAAAGGTGAACATTTTGAATCGTATAAATGCTTTAAAACAAATCGCCTTTGAGCAAAAAGACTGTGGTTTCCTAGTCTTTAACGAATATAACATGTTATATTTCACTGGTTGCCAAGGATTAGCTTGCGTGCTAATACCAGAAAAGGGCAATAATACAGTTTACGTTTACAATGTGAATTATGAACAAGCAAAAGGTGAAGCAAAAGGCTTTGAAGTTGAACTAGTAAAACGCGGCGAGAATCTGATTGAAAAAATCGCCAAACAAATTAAGGCTTTTAATATCCGAAAACTTGCTGTTGATGCACTAAGTCATGAAAATTATCGTAATCTTGCTAGGAAACTGCGAGGCGAAACAAGGCTGAAGATTAAGGGTAACCTCGTTTGGGAGCTACGCAAGGTGAAAGATGAAAAAGAGCTTGAACTTATGCGCAAAGCAGGCGAACTAACAACCGAAGGAATGCGTGTAGCTTATGAAGTGATAAAGCCAGGCGTAAAAGAGTTTGAGGTTGCTGGAGAAATTGAATATGCGATGCGTAAATGTGGGTGTTGGGGAACAGCCTTCGAAACCATAGTAGCATCTGGAGTTCGCTCAGCTTTTCCGCATGGAGGTTGCACAGAAAAAGCAATTAGAAGTGGCGAATTAGTAGTAGTGGACATAGGCGCTACTTACCATCATTATCGTTCCGACATGACAAGAACACTTGTAGCAGGCAAACCTTCAGAAAAACAAAAGAAAATTTACGACATTGTTAGACTAGCCCAAGAACAAGCTTACCAAACTGTAAAGCCAAAAGCAAAAGCCGGAAAAATAGATGCAGCAGCGAGAAAAATTATTGAAGATGCTGGATATGAAGAATACTTTGTTCATGGCTTAGGACACGGGGTAGGCTTAGAAGTTCATGAGCCACCTACGCTAAGCCCGGAAAGCAAAGATAAACTAATGATTGGAAATGTTGTAACAATCGAACCGGGCATATACCTTGTAGGCTTCGGCGGTTTCAGAGTGGAAGATACTGTGGCTGTGCGAAAAGGCAAGGCAGAAAAGTTCACAAATGGCTTTTACAGTTTAGAAGCTGAAAAATGAACTAATTTAAATAATGCCATGAGTAATATTAAATTTTTCAGAGGTCGTTTATTCCTTGGAAAATAAGGCTATAATAATAATTGACATGCTCAACGACTTCGTCACAGGCGATTTAAAAAGTGAAAGAGGCCAACGCATAGTTCCGAAGTTAAAGAAGCTTGTCGAAACAGCACGCAAAAAAGGCATACCCGTCATTTACAGCAATGACGCTCATCTTCCGGAGGATCCAGAAGTTGTCTACAGATGGGGAAAGCACGCTATTAGAGGCACAAAAGGCGCCGAAGTAATTCCTGAACTGAAGCCTACAAAAAAGGATTATGTTCTTGAAAAGAGAACCTATAGCGGCTTCTTTGAAACTGGTTTAGATTCGTTGTTAAGAAGCTTATATCATGGCGAAGGCGTGAAAACAGTAATTCTGGGCGGATTGCACACAAATATATGTGTTAGGCATACTGCTGCTGATGCCTTCTTTAGAGGCTACAAAATAATAATAGCCAAAGACGGTGTGGAAGCCTTCACGCCGAGAGAACATAAAGAAGGGCTCAAATATTTAGAGAACATCTATAACGCCAAAATAATGCCAGTAGACAAAATCCTGAAAGAATTAAAATAGGAATAGGCTAAATGGAAGCAAACTTGTCAGCTAAAATAAGAATTGAAAACTTTCAAGACTCAAACATAGACGATCTTATTTACGTCTGTTCTACGAAAAGACTAAGCGACCCAATTCATCAGCAAGGCGTAAAGCTGAAAAAACAATGGCTACGTGAAATGCTCCAAAAATACGGTTCTGTTGCGAAAATTGCTTACTACGAGGATACACCTGCCGCGCAGATACTCTATTATCCAGAAGAAGCAGAGTTAACCAAAGCACATAAACGCAAAAATGTCATCGTAATAAACTGCATTTACAATCCAACGCCAGCAGCGCAAAAACTTGGTTTAGGCACGAAACTTCTTCAAAGCCTCGTCCAAGATGCAAAACAAAGAAAGGCATGTCTAGGCAATAAGCCATGCAGATTCCTTTTAGCAAAAGTCTTCAATACAGGTGAATTCTTGTCAATGTCAGAATTTTACAAGAAAAACAGTTTCATTCCAACGTTTGAAGGATAAAATCTGCTCTATCTTCCAATCGAAGGCAAATATGAACCTTTACCATCTGGAGAGAATTATAAACCATTATCAGAAGACAGAGATAAAGCCATAATTTTCTGCAGTCCCATATGTCAATTTAGCTACCCATTTGCACAAAGAATAGCAGAACTTATTCGAGAAGTTGCACCAGACATTACAATTCAAATAATTAACGAATGGGAAAAACCAGAAGAGTCTATAAAGCGCAAAAACTGGTGGCTAACAGTAAATGCTAAACCAATACAAACATTTTTCATGGAAACTGAAAAATTCAAGGAAGAAATAAGGCAAGCAGTAAGCCAAAACCGATGAAACGCCTCATTTTTTTGAAGATTTTCCGAGTTATAATTCAAAATATGACGAAAAATTTAAAAGTTAAAACATACAACATTATGGGAAATGTGAGGAGAATGGTGGATAGTTAGATTTTCTCCCTTCTCTCCTTTCTCCCCTCTAGAATGAGTCTACCATTCTCCTCACTAAAGCCTTTACACACTTTGTTTACTTATATCTTATGGAAAAATCTTCTATAGGTTATTTGACAAATAACGAAGCAATTTGACTAAAACCTTAAAACTGAAAATCCTAAGCTTATTTTTGAATGGTATGTGATAAAATGGCGAAAATACTCGTTGTCTACTATTCCAAGTCTGGAAATACGGAAAAAATGGCTTTTGCCATCGGCGAAGGCGCTAAACAAGTTAAAGGCGTAGAAGTTGCAGTGAAGAAAGCAGAGCAAACTAGCCTAGATGATTTATTAAGTGCCGATGGAATCATAATGGGTGCACCTACTTACTATGGACAGATGTCTGCCAAACTCAAGGCATTAATTGATGAATCTGTTCAAATTCATGGAAAACTCGAAGGAAAAGTGGGCGCTGCTTTCACAAGCTCCGGCGGAACAGCCTCTGGCGCAGAAACTACGCTACTATCTATAATTCAAGCCATGCTGATTCACGGCATGATTGTCCAGGGCAGAGCTAGCGACAAACACTATGGAGCTGCGGCTGTAGGCTCTCCAAACGAAAAGGAGCTTGAATCCTGCAAAACACTGGGAAAAAGAGTTGCAAGTCTAGTTATTAAATTAAAAACATAATAGGTGAATGATGGGCCCGCCCGGACTTGAACCGGGGACCAACAGGTTATGAGCCTGTCGCTCTAACCTAGCTGAGCTACGGGCCCTCTTCGATATATGCGCATTTTATATGCTGTTTCTGAGTTGATTTAAACGTTTTCTGATTTAAGCATACTGTGAAAGATTTAAAAAGTCTATTGTGTGCCTAATTTAGGGTTTGGAGAAGAAGCCTTATGGAATTGAAGGTTTTCACGTTGCCCACTTGTCCCACTTGCCCTATAGCTAAGAGTATTGCTTCGGAAGTTGCGCAAAAGTTTGGCATCGCCTTTCGAGAGGTGAATATGGCTACTGATGAGGGATTAAGCGAAGGACTAGCCCATGAAATTAGGAGCACTCCAAGCATAGCTATAGACGAAGAAGTTGTGGTTAGAGGGCGACTTATCTCTAAAGAAAAGCTCGAAAAAGAAATAAAAAATAGAATCGATAAATGGAAAGAACGAGCTGTCACACAGCAGGCACTTAAAAACTATTGAAGGAGAAAGAGTTCTGACAGAAACCAAACGAGCCATAATAATCTTCCATTATACGGAGAAAATAAAATCAAATCTAATCTTGACTTTTGGTCTCTTAGAGGTTTTGGGCACTATGCGAGATGAAGAGATTGTTGGCGCTGAAAAGCTTCTGATCGCTTATCTGAACACTTTAATTCGAGAAGTCAATATTGCTGCAAACGCTACGGACGTTAAAGGCTTCAAAGATGTTAACGCAAAACTTGAAAACGCCATCGAACAGATTAAGCAGCATAATTATACTGATGCCATGCAGCTTGTTTCTGAAGCCATATCCACTGCAACTACAAGCGGAAGTCAAGCGGCTGAAACCTTGAAGGAAAACGGTTTAATCTAACTCTTAGTGCGTTCATAATGATACAAATATTCTTGGGCATAACCAGCATATTTCCCAAAATATTTTCGCCCAAACAAATTCATTTTTTCATATTCTGCGTTGCTTAGCGATTGTTTGTTTGAAATTTTTTGGATAAAGTTGTCTGAAAAATGCTTTGCATAGTATCTTAAAATAACACGTTTTATCCATACATCCACTGGAAAAGCTTCAAATTTTCCTAAAGAAAAAAGTAAAACACAATCAGCAACCTTTAAGCCTACTCCTGGAAAATTCAACAGTTCCTCTCTTGCCTTTTCATAAGCTAACCTTCTTAAGCTTTCAAACTTAAATCCGCATTTACAGACCATTTTTGCAGTTTCAGCCACGTATTTGGCTCTGTAGCCAAGCCCACAATCGACTAATTCTTCAACCTTCGCCTTTGCCAGTTTTTCAGCGGTTGGAAACGTGTAAAAATCGTATCCATCAAAGCGTATTTTGTCTCCAAATTTTTTGGCAAGGTTAAGTAACGTTTGTCTTATTGCCTTGATGTTTTTGTATGTGGCGCAAATGTATGAAATTAGACATTCCCAAGGATTCTGTCGAAGAATTCGCAAACCATAAAACGCATCGACTGCGCGTTTAATATACTCATCTTTGCTGATTTTTGAATAAATTTTGGACAAATTATAATTTAATCCAAAGTAATCTTTAACAAAATCTGTGTCTATGTTCTCAAATTCCAATCCATCGCTGATTTGTCGAGTTTTGAAAGCTTTTTGCCCGACAATCCCATACCACCATTCGCCACGTTTGTCCCATCTGAAGGTTTGTCCGCAACAAAGTGTCACGTCTAGATTGAATGGATATGAGGAGTTAAGCCGAGTTTTCATTTGAATCTTCAATTTTTTGAAAACAAGTCTTTTCTTATTAACTCTACCTATTTTAGGCAAAGTTTATTTTATATCGAGACAAATTGATGTGCGGCATAAGAGGAATTAGAATGAAGTTTTCATTCATAAACCCAAGCCAAACGCCAGGCGGCTTGGAAATGTGCACAAAAGCATGGCCACCATTAGGCTTGCTGTATTGTGCAAGAGTCTTGATTAAAGAAGGATATGAAGCGTCGCTACTTGATCAAACTGTTAAGGGTTACACTCATGAGCAGGCTGCTAATTGGGTTAAGAAGGAAGACCCAGACATCTTGGGCTTGTCAGTTTTGCATAGTGCAGCGAAGGAAGCACCCAAGATTGCCGAGCTTGTGAAGAAGGAGAACCCTAACATTAAGGTTGTTATGGGTAACTATCATGCTACTTTTAACGCTGAAAGAATTCTTAGGAAATATCCTTGCGTTGACATAATTGTTCGAGGCGAAGGCGAATATGGATGCCTCGACCTTGTCAGATGCTTGGAAAAAGGCGGAGATCTGCGAGAAGTTGAGGGCATAACATTCCGTGACAATGGCAAAATCTTTTCCACCTCCGATAGGCCATTAATTAAAAACATTGATGAGCTCCCCTTTCCAGACCGAGATCTAATGAATGCTGAGTATACCTCTACCATTTTTGGAGTTAAGGTTGCCACAAAAAAGTTTACTACTGTTCTTTCTTCTAGGGGCTGTTCCTTTCGATGTACATTTTGTGGATGCCGAAAATTCATTAGGGGAGTTTGGCGACCAAGGTCTGTTGACAACATAATGGAAGAATTATGGCTTCTGCGAAGCAAAGGCTATGAGGAAATTCTTTTTGTAGACGATAACTTTACCTTGAACAGAAAAAGGGTGAAAAAGCTTTGTCAGAGAATGAGAAAGGAAGGATTGGATATTCGCTGGATTTGTGATTCACGAGTGGACAACAGCGAATATGACATGTTTAGGCAAATGGTAAATGCTGGCTGCAATACTGTTTATTTTGGAATTGAAAGCGCAAACCAGAGGATTCTTGACTATTACAAGAAGGGTATAACACCGCAGCAGTCAATGGATGCAGTTCGCAAAGCCAGAAAAGCAGGTATAGACATCATTGTAGGCTCATTCATAGTTGGGGCGCCAGACGAAACTCGCAGTGAAGTTGAAAACACTCTAAAATTTGCAGAAAAACTGGACATTGACGTGCCTTCATTAAATATTCTTGGAGCTTTTTCTGGTACAGAAATCTGGAATGAGCTTATAGCTAAGGGCCTAATCAATGAAGACAAATGCTGGGAAACAGCTGTGTACGTTCCAACAGTCTCGCCAAAGGCTGTTCCATTCGAGGAAATACGCATGTTGATTTATGATTATTTCCGAGATTTTTATCTGCGCCCCAAGCAAATGGTGAAGGAAATACTGCGAACAGTAACGAGTTCTTACAGACTTGGAGTTCTTTTTGCTAACCTGCCAAGAATCAATTCGGTTATTAACGACGTGAAACAAGGAGTTAGGTATGGCTAGGTTCATATGAAATATCCAGTGCGGAATTTTCTCAAATGCTGCATCAACAGTTTCATTTTAAAGAAGCCTACTCCGCTGTTGTTAAGTTTCGAGATTACCCAGAAATGCAATGCAAAATGCAGTTTTTGCGGCTATTGGAGACTAAAAAACCCCTCCCTTGGTCTTCCTTTAGAGAAAATAAAGAATATACTTGATAATGGCTATGATTTGGGCTGCGTCCTTTTAGGCGTAACTGGCGGAGAACCGCTTTTGAGAAAAGATTTGCCACAAGTTTTTGAATACGCTAAAAAGACGGGTTTTTCTACGCTTCTCTTAACAAATGGTTATTTGCTCCCTAAACGGATTCATGAATTTCGTGGTTTTCTGGACGCAATCAATGTGAGTGTGGATTTTCCAGATTATCGGCATGACAAAATTAGAGGGATAAGCAATCTATTAGATCGGACAACTAAAGGCATACGTTTAGCGCGTGAATATGGTGTTTCTACGAACATAAATTGCGTGATGACTGCTGGACATAGCCTAAAAGATATTAGACAGCTTTTGTTTATGGCGAAAGAACTTGACAGCACAGTTTCTTTCGAACCAGTTTTTCAGACGCCTAATTTAGGCGGTTCAATTTTGGGCACTATGTCAAAGGAAGATGCCGATGTTGTGAAGATAAATGATTGGAATTTCATTAAGCATGTTGCTGAAATGCTGCTTTTCTACAAAAAGCATGGCTATGGAAAGATTATATTGAATACTGAAGCATTTCTTAATCTGATAAGAGAAAAAGCTGATTTCATTTGTTATCCGTTTTCTTTGCAGTTAGGAATCGCCCATGACGGAGACGTAACCTCCATGTGCGTTACAGGTTTGCCCAAGGGTTACTTGGGTAATGCTTTGACTCAAGATTTGAAAGAAATCTGGTATTCTAAGCGAGCTCAAGCCTTAAGAGAAAAATATAAGCGTTGCAGACTCGCCAAACCATACGGTTGCTACCTCTTCTGCGTCGCTGAACCTTCGCTGCCATTTACGGATTCAAAAGTCTTTTATGAGTATGCGAAAAGAGCAATTTGATTTTCATGAAGAAAGCGCTTCGAATATCAATTGAAAAATTAAGCAAAGAACCTTACGCATCTGTAATATGCTATCCAAAACCCACTGAAACTGAATTGGGTAAACGTCTAAAAGAGCTTCAAAAGTTGGGCATTAAAGCCATAGAATTTAGAGGAGAAAAAGAAGCTTTCAATCTGCCAATTTTGGGTAAAGGCTGCGTTGGCATTGTCGTAATAGCCTACAGAAACAACGAAAAGGTGGCTTTAAAGATGCGTAGAGTGGATGCTGACCGCTCTGGAATGCAACATGAGGCAAAAATGCTTAGAAAGGCAAATTCAATCGATGTTGGACCTAAACTTTTAGGAGTAAGCAGTGATTTCCTTTTAATGGAGTTTATCAGCGGTTCTTTGCTTCCAGATTGGCTGAAAAAACGTAGAGGAAAAAGTCTCATGAAGAATGTTTTGCGTGAAGTATTGGAGCAGTGTTGGCTTTTGGATAAGGCTGGTTTAGACCATGGAGAACTGAGCCAAGCTTCAAAACATGTAATAATTGATGAAAACAACACACCCATCATAGTTGATTTCGAAACAGCCAGCGTCAACCGGAAGCCTTCAAACGTAACTTCAATCTGTCAATTTCTCTTCATCAGCGGCTTGGTTGCCAAAAAAACGGCTAAAACGCTTATAATAAAAGACGTAAATGCAATCATCGAAGTTTTACGGCGTTACAAGAATGACAAGACTCGAGAGAATTTTGAAAGCATATTGAAGGTTTGTGGCATTTAAACAATGTAGCCGTTTGCTGAACACATGCTTTGGCTATTTTTTTCCAGTTTTTCAACGCCTAGCTCTTTTATAAGCTGAGAAAGGTCAAGCCATGTCTCGACTTGAAGCTGTCTTGCAACTTTTTTCTTTTCATACAGCAATGGAATAAAGTCTACGAAAAGCCAGCCAAAAGCCTCAGCCATCTCTTTCTCCCTTCTCCTTAAATGACAGAAACCAATCTTTCTTAATAACCACATATGTAAGAATGCGATAGAAGAAAATCCTAGAAGAAAATGAGACTCAAATAATGATTTTACTAAAAAAGGTGAAAAAGATTTAAAACATAAAACTTAGAAATCCTTAACCGAATTGGTGAAAATTGATGACTATTAGACGAGAAGAAATGCAAGAAATTGTTAAAAAATATCAAGAGCCAATAGGATTAAATCTTGGTTCACATTCAGCCTTAGACGCTTGGCAAGGCCAACGAAACTATGGGTTAAGAAGCATAATTTACACTACTCCTAGTAGAGCAAGAATTTATCTTCAGAATCCCATGGTTGGAAAACCAGAAGAACTAGTAGAAGATTTACCACGTTTGGTGAGAAGAGACTTATGCGTTGTAAACGATCCTAAAGATATAAAGAAAACAGGCGATTGGAGAAGCGCCATAATAATCCTTGATAAATACTCAGACATAGTCAAATACGCAGACGATCTCGTTAACTTGGAATGTTTGCAGATTACTAACAGAGCCTTTGCAGTTTATGTAGGCGGAGACGAATACTGCAGTGTAATTGAAAATAATTATGCGGTTCCCATATTGGGCTCAAGAACCTTATTAAAAATAGAGAATAGAGGTGAAATTGAGAAAGACTATTACTGGTTTGCTGAGCAAGCTGGCATTCCCTCTCCAAAATCATACAAATACGAAGTTCACGAAGGTGGAATAACATTTAAAGAACCAATTGATGAACCTATGATTCTGAAGGCGGAACATGCTCACAGGGCTTTTGAAAGAGAATTCATTTTCGCTGCTGATTCAAGGGATTTGGAAGAGAAAGTTGCTCGAGAGGTGAAGGCTGGAACCTTAACCAAAGAAGCCTTAGAAAACGGTCGCGTTGAGCAGATTGTGCTCGGTCCACATGCTAACTTTAACTTCTTCTTTTCGCCATTAGACGCAAAAAGTGAATGGGGAGACATAGACGACTGGTTTGCCAAGCTTTACAATGTAAGCTTAGAAGAGGCAAGAATCTGCCTAGCTAACCAATTCCTCTCAATAGACGAGCGAAGAGAAACCATACTTGACGGTTTAAAACGACTGCCTTCAGACGTTCAAGAAAAGATAAAACGAATTCCCTCCTTCGAAGTAACAGCCCACGCCATTCTAAGTCTCAGAGAATCACTTCTAAAGGACTTGCACCGTTACGCAGACCGTTTCTTATTGGCTTGTAGAGAACATGCTTTTCCTGGGATAATCGGTGCATGGTGCCTTCAAACGCTTATCACATGGGACCGTGTCTCAAAATACGAATTGAAGCCCACGACTAAACTTGACTTTACGATAGGCGCAGAAGCTAAAACGTTAACTGATTACGGCTTGTATGACACGCGTAAGGAAAGCGACCCGTACATGCACATTCCAGTAACACAGGATGTTGCCCTAAGACATGGTGGGGGAACAAACGTTCACATGGGTTTAGGCTCCCAATACGCAAATGCAAAGTACAAAAAGCCAATGAGCACTGGAGACCGCATAGCCCTAGAAATCAGAAGGGCATTGAAAACAGGACAACTACACGAAATAGTTACCTAGCCACATATTCTCCATATTTCTTGATGACTTCTGCAAGCCTTGGCACATCAAACAGCCTATGCTTTGTTAACTCGTTGGCAGCTGCCATATACATCTCATCTATAATCGTTCGTAGCAGTGGGTCTAGTTTCGAAGGTTGCGACTTGCATATTCTTTTCCAATCTTTAATTCCTTGTTTTTCAGATGTTTTCTTTGCTTCTTCCACATCGTTATACCATTCTGTTTTACGGTAGAATTGCCTCGCTATTTCTTTGCTGACGTGCAATCCCTTATATGTGAATCTGCACTCGTCCAATGTGCCAATAACATCTACTATCATAAGTTTCCTTTCTGAATCGAAAGCCAACTCTATTTTGCCATCTTCATTTTCCAACCCTGCAGCAGCGGCTATCTCGCTAATGACATTGTTCACTCTTGAAAGGACCTCTCTAACTTCTGCAACTTCTTCATCTGTTAGCCCAGCAATCTTTTTTGCTTCTTGCCAAGTCAAATATCGATCAACCTCTTCGAGTTTTGTGCTAACATCAAAAATTGGCTTCTTGAGTCTCTCGCCCGCTTTTGGATAGTGTTCTAATCCTAATTCTTGCAGAGTTATAGCGCCTTGCTCTAGCCTTTTGAATACTGATGAGCCTTCTGGCAGTCCATTCCTATAGATTATCTCGAGAGGAACAAGATAATTTATGAGATTTGGCGTGAAAAAACTGTAATCGTAAACAAATTTTTTGTTTTCCTTGCGAATTTTGGGTCTGTATACGTTGACCAGATTAAACTCCATGACATTTGTCGGCTGATTCAACTCGCCAAAGAATACAAGTTTTCCATCGGCTGTGACTAATCCTCTATAATGAGTTTTTATGCCTCTTTCTTCAAGTTTTTCAAAGCAGTAGGCGCCCATAAGGCACAAAGCTTTGCCTTTCCCTTCGATTTGGTCTGGCATTTCTCCCCAATCAAAAACCGAATAGCGGTCTGAAAAGTGAAATCTCCCAACGCCCATAGCACTTTTCGTTGGCTTTTTGACTATTTCTAGGTCTTTCACGCTTCCCATGGGCTTGCACTACTTCAGCTTTTTGATTGTGTCATCTGCCTTTTCAATTTCGCGTTTTTTTGTCTGCTGATATTCCTTTATGCGGTTTGCTAATCCCTTGTCTTCTAGTGCGAGAATTTTTGCTGTTGCAATCGCTGCGCCTTCAGGTTCAATGGTGACAAGGAAGCCTATTCCACTTGGCACTCTAAGTGAAGAGTATATGTCTGCTCCGCTGAATTTTTCTGAATAGGGGGGACAAGCGATGACAGGCTTTGTGGTGTGCGCGTCAACGAAAGCGCTTAGTGCATTAGACCTTCCAGCAATAGTGATGAAAACAACTTCGTCCTTCTCATATCCCTTAAGAATCTCTATAACCTTTTCTGGTGTTTTATGTGCGGAAGCCACACGAAACTCGTAATCTAATTCAAATGCCTTCAAATGGTTAGCTATTTCTTGGCAAAATTTCAAATCCTTTTCTGAACCCATCAATATGACGACTTTGCCTTTCATTTTTTGCACCGACGTGATTAGATTGAAGTTTGACCAACTAATTAAATTTTAAACGTCGCATTCAAAATTTTATGAGGAGAAGGTTTACGAGTAAGGAGTTGACTGAAGAATTCTTCAGTTAAAATTTTTAAGCTAGTATTTGCCTTTTCGATTTGAAGGTGAAGCTTCAGAATGTCTTCTCAACGAAAGCGTAAAAAAGACATAATAGACGAATTATTTGGCAGTTCACTATTTGGAGAGAAAGAATTGCTTTCTGATGAGGCTTTCGAAAGTGGCTATTCGATAAGTGTGACGCAAACTCTGAAGGGAACAAAAATCAAAGCCAAAGTCGGAAAAGACGCGGACGTAAACACTCTTAGGAGACAACTTCAACAACAATATCCAAACGCCGAAATTGAAATAGAAGGCGGAAGAAAGGAATCTCTAATTAAGGAAATATCGACAAGACGCCTAAAAGAAGAAAACAATGAAAGCTAACAATGATTTTTCTCAACTAGCTAATAGCCAAAGCACAAAGCCTTTTTAGAAAAAGAAAATAAGACACGCAAGGTAATCGTCTATCCTAAGCGGGGTCGTCGTCTAGTTAATGTTTCGTTGGGTATCTTGGTGCCCAGACATCTAGACTGGTCAAGGATACCAGCCTGGGGCGCTGGCGATCCTGGGTTCAAATCCCAGCGACCCCACCACTACCAAAGCCAAGGACGCTGGTAGGGTTCTTTTTTCTGCTGTTTCTGGTCGCTGTGATTTTCACCCAGGATCGCCAACGCATGAAGATTGGAAGCCACCATGGAAATATTATAGGCTCATTGATCGGCTAAGTGCAAAGACTGGAGAGAGGATTAAAGAATATGATTGTTCTGACCGAGAGGAAAATATCGGTTTAAATTATCGGTGTTAAGACACCATCTTATATCTTTTCTGGAAAATATTCTCAAAACGAACTTAACAAATTTCATGAGATTTCACCGTGATAGAACTGGGGAAAAAATTAAGCTTTGGGCGTTATTTATTGTTATGTACTGCTATAAATAAGCTAAACAATCAGAGGAGACTAAAATGATTCGCCGAATGAAATTAGGAGAAGAAGGCAATATTAGAGCACTTCTTGCAAGGCTTAGTTACGAAGATCAAACCTTTTGGCGAAAACAAGCTAAAAGATTGGAAGAATATCTTTCTGATAGCAGTAAAATCCCGATAAGTGAAGAGATTAAAGGAAAGAATATTATTCTTGTCGCGGAAGAAGATAGCGAGATTGTAGGATTGTGCTGGTGCACGATAGTTGATCGGGGAATTGATAAACAAGGCGAAATAGCAGAATTCTACGTTGAAAAGGAGTATAGAGGTAGAAACGTAGGTGCAGAACTAATGGCGGCTGCAAAACAGCTTTTCATCAATGAACAAGTCGAAGTAGCATTCGCTTGGACACACCATGGTAATGAGACAGCTATAAAATTATACAAAAACGAAGGTTTCAAAGAGGTGGACCAGCTAGTAATGGCTCTTGTCCTATCCACCAAAAATAGAATACAGCGACATGCATGAAGCATCTGACCAAACATCCTCATAGGATTTGCCTTTATTAGGAGTGATCATATGTCAAAAAGTGATACTCAGAGTTCAGACGACGCCCAACCAGGGTTTGTTGGTAGCCCGGGATAGGTGACTTATCTCGTCTAAATTTCTCACTTGGGGTCAACAATTATGACAGGTCTGAGTAGAGGAGAATATCAATTGAAGTTATTGGGTTATCTATCCCTGCACCACCGTGTTGAAAATGTTATATAAGACATAATCGTCCTTTTCAACTGTTTGAGGGACGGTTTTGACTAAAG